>CATGLK010000025.1 GCA_949538735.1 uncultured Clostridia bacterium | reverse complement strand
GTAGTTGCTACCAAGAGTAAACTTTCAAGTTGATTTCTAGTTTCTGCATACTTCTCCATGACTTCTGTGTATGGATCTTCTTCTACAACTCCATCCACATACACTCTTACTTCATTTGAATATCCTCTGTTTGGATATTCTCCAGATACACTAGATACCTTCATAATAGCTGGCAGTAGCTCCGCTAGCTGTTTGACCTCTGCAGAGGTCCCCATAATTCTAATTTTCATTTTGTTTTTACCTTTCCTTTTCTTTATTTTTAAAGCTTAATAAGCTTCTAGGACTAGTCAATAGCTTGAGTAAATTGGGAGATAATATAAATAGTATACTATCGACTAGTCTTAGAAGCCTGTCCCTCTGTATGAGGGGCTTGCTTTAATAGTAATCATCAAAATATGGATCCTGTTCCTGATACTCTTCTTCAGGATATCCATTTAATTTGGGTAGATCTGATATTTTTAAGTTTTCGTCTAAATAACTCTGATACTGCTTATTTATTTTAAGTAGCTTCTTTTGTAGCTTAACATCCTTAGCTTGAAGCTCTGATACAATATGCTTTCCACTCTTAGCTACAGATACTGCTTCTAAGGCTCTAGCATTGAGTTTGATTTCATGTTGTAAACTAGAAATCTTTTGTTGCAATTTCTTTGCCTTTTCAATTCGATACGACATATAATCCTTTCTATTCTTTCTTTTTTGCTATGACTCTCTTTCCTACCCAGACTCCAAAGACTATTAAAATAACAATAGCTGAAAATGCTAGGAAAATATAAGATCCTGAAGTATCTACAAACATATTTACTTGTTCTGCAGATATATCCAAACCAAACATATGGATTCCATTTAATCTCCAGTTCGTAAGAACTACTAATCCAGAAAGAATGATACTAATTGTTGTTATTATTTTTATAATAAAAAATATGGTCTTCTTCATGTTCATGCTCCTTTCTGTTCTAGGAGCTATGAGGTCGGGCAACTCCATTTACTCCTAGAAACAAAAAAATCCGATAATAATCGGACACTTATAGGTTTTATAAAGTATTTAACAAACGTTTCTTATAAGAGCCCGATAAATCAAGGCACCTGTCATAATGACAAGAGGATAGACAGGAGCCTTATTCATTACTGATAGGAATTTTATTCCTCATAGTTCAACAAAAAACTTACAAAACATATAGAATAATTATGCAAATTCTCTCAAATCTGTGTTATAATGAAAGTGTTCAAGTTTCAATTTAATACACTAGAATCAAGAAAATAGGCTTTTCTGTCTGTTTTCTCATTTTTTATTGATTTGTTGTAAAGTGTTGCTTTACATTAAGAATTTTACAACAAGTCTTCTTTTGTGTCAAGCACTAATTTACAAAAGGGGCGTGGTAATAGTGAATTTTTTTCACAAAAATTTTATTTTTCTTATTGAAAAAAAACAAATTGTACTTTCAAATATGGCTAAAAAAGTAGGTATAACTAGACAAGCCATAAATGAATATAAAAAAGGTAAATACCCAACTTATGACAATTTAATAAAGATTTCTAGTTTTTTAGATGTTAGCATAGATGATATGCTCACCAAAGACCTTTCCTCTTCTGAGGAATAAAAAATACCCTATCAGTAGTTTAACTAATAGGGTTAAAAATGGTATT
>CATGLK010000024.1 GCA_949538735.1 uncultured Clostridia bacterium | reverse complement strand
TCCTGGCGGAAGCGTTTTTTGTGTGTTTTAGCGCACAAAAAACCTTTCGAAAATAAATGAGAAGGGAGTGTAATAAATGGGATTTAGTAAAATGATGGAGTTACTCCAAATAAAAAATAAAGGGAAAATAGTATTTTGCAATGCTGGTAATTTCTATATAGCAATAGGAAAAGATGCGGTATTATTAAAAGAATTATTGGGATTGCAATTAAGTTGCTTTAAAACAGAAGTGTGTAAAGTAGGCTTCCCAATAGCTTCATTAGAAAAATATATGAGCTTAATAGAAGAAAAAGAATATGGTTATATAGTTTATTATTTAGATAAAGAAAAATCAAAATTAGAAGTAGTGGCACAATACAATGGAAAAAATGTAAATAAAATAATAAAAAATAATGATATTTGTTTTAAATGTGGCAAAGGCACAAAGCCATATAAAAAAGAAGATAAATACATATTAGCAGTAACAAATTTGTATGAAGCAGAAATTCAAGAAGAAAAGGCAAGAGAAAAGGAAAAACTTGAAAAGCAAGGAAAAATAAAAGAAAGGCAGAATAAAAGAAAAATATGGTTTCAAAACAAAAACAAGAAAAATTAATATTAATTCCAAAAGTAGAAAAATATATAGACTATATGTTACAAGTAATATTTAAGATACCAAGAACAGAAAAGTTTAGCATAGGAACAGAATACAAAAGATCAATGTACGAAATGGTAGAAAACATATTAATAATAAGCAAAGTAAATGATAAAAACATAATGACATACTTAAACAAAATAGATGCAGAATTAAGTATACAAAGAATATATTTACGAATAATGAAGAAAAACAAATGGATAGACGAAAAGAAATTTAAAGTAGCAATGGAACAAATATATGAAATAGGAAAAATACTAGGAGGGCTAATAAAATATTATGCCAAAAACAATACGAAATAAATATTACAAAAAGCTAAGCTATGAAAAATTAATGGAAGCACATATAAAATCAAGAAAAGGAAAAAGCATAAGGAAAGAAACAATATTATTTAATCTAAAACAAGAAGAATACATTATGTGGCTATATGAACAACTAAAAAATAAAACATACAAACACGGAGGATATACAGAATTCTATGTAACAGAACCAAAACTAAGAAAAATAGAAAAATCAAGATATATAGACAGAATAGTACATAGGTGGGTTGTAGATAATTTTTTAGAGCCAGCATTTGTACCACAATTTATACCAACATCATATGCATGTTTAAAAGAAAAAGGAATGCATAGAGCTGCATTATATGTGCAAAGTACAATGAAACACTGCAAAAGAATATGGGGAGAATATTACATATTAAAAATGGATGTAGCAAAATATTTTGACAATATAAACAAAAATATATTGCTAGAAATATTAAAAAGAAAAATAAAAGATAAAGAATTACTATGGTTAATAAACCAAATATTATTTGCACAAAAAAGAGAAAAAGGACTGGAAATAGGAAACTATACATCACAGATGTTTGCAAATATATATTTAAATGAAGTAGACCAATTTATAAAACATAAATTACGTATAAAATACTATTGTCGTTATCTCGATGACAGTGCGCCACGCACGTACATTCAAGTAGCATGAGCTACTTGGATATACAATAATTGTATAGATGATGGTAGTAGGTCTACCGAAAACGCCATACAGGTGGAGTTTTCAAACCACTCTAAGGTGCTGTATTCAAAAGGTATGGTATTGAGCGTTGGAGAAAAGGCAACACAAGTTGTCAGGTGAGTATTAAGGAGATGAATGAGCAAGTGAACCACTTACGAAAGCATCGAAAAGTATAGATTTCATCAAAACCAGGGGGTTGTCGTTAATCTGGGATAAGTCTAGTGGAAACCTGTTTACTGACTAGATGGTGGACGGTGTAAAGGTGGCATGAACTTAATACAGGCGTCTATATGAAACGTGGGAACCTACGAACTAATGCTAAGGGAGGATATCAAGTGGAAGAACCATAAGATAAGAGTACCAATGTAGTTATAGGGGCAGATGAAGTCGTAGTAGTGATGAAGTTTCTGTAATGGGAATGGAGCGAAGGACTGAAAGTTACTAGTTTAATAAATAAGTCAACTTTGAAAATGAGGAGGAGCTTATGGAAGAAACAAAACCGTTTAAAATTTCAAAACAAGCAGTGAAAATAGGATTTGACAGAGTAAAAGCAAATAAAGGAACATATGGAATAGATGAGCAGTCAATTGAAGAGTTTGAGGAAAATTTGAAAGATAATTTGTACAAAATCTGGAATAGAATGTCATCAGGAACATATTTTCCAAAACCAGTAAAAGCTGTTGCAATACCTAAAAAGAATGGTGGGACTAGAATACTAGGAATACCAACAGTTGAAGATAGAGTTGCGCAAATGGTATCTAAAATATACTTTGAGCCAAATGTAGAGAAAATATTTTATGAAGATTCATATGGTTATAGACCAAATAAGTCAGCAATACAGGCAGTTGGGGTATTAAGAGAAAGATGCTGGCGAAAAGATTGGGTAGTAGACTTTGATATCAAGGGGTTATTTGATAACATCAGACATGACTATTTAATTGAAATGGTCAAAAGACATACAGAAGAACAATGGATAATACTTTACATTGAGAGATGGCTAAAGACATCGTTTAAAATGCAGGATGGAACGATAGTAGAAAGAACAGCAGGAACACCACAAGGAGGAGTAATAAGTCCAGTATTAGCAAATTTATTTATGCACTATGTATTTGATGACTTTATGAGCAAGGAATTTCCAAATATACCTTGGGTACGCTATGCTGATGATGGAGCATTAAACTGTGTATCACTAAAACAAGCAAAATATATAATAAAGGTTTTAGATAAGAGGTTTAAAGACTTTGGATTAGAATTGAACTTAGACAAAACAAAAATTGTATATTGTAAAGATGAAGACAGACAAGGAAACTATGAAAATACATGTTTTGATTTTCTAGGATATACATTTAAGCCAAGGGGAGCAAAGAACAAATATGGAAAATTGTTTAGAAATTTCTTACCAGCAATGAGTGATAAATCACAAAGAGAGATAATAAAAGAAGTAAGAAGTTGGAAGTTGCAACTAAAATCAGATAAAACGATAAATGATATAGCAAATATGTACAATTCAAAAATACAAGGTTGGATAAATTACTATACACATTATTACAAGTCAGGAATAAATGATGTACTAAGATATATTAATAGATGTTTAATAAAATGGGTAAGAAGAAAATATAAGAAACTAAACTCTAGGAAAAGGGCAGTTAACTGGTTAATGGAAATAGCAAAAAGAGAGCCAAATCTTTTTGCACATTGGAAATTTGGAATTGTGCCAACGGTATGGTAACTGGGAGCTGTATGATGGGAGACTATCACGTACAGTTCTGAGAGAGGCTTGAGGGGAAGTACCTCTTGCCTACTTACTGCATAGTAATAGTAAAAACTAAAAAAGAAGCGAAGCAAACATTAAAAGAAATAGAAAAATTTTTAAAAGAAAACTTAGAATTAGAACTAAATAAAAAAACACAAATATTTAAAAACAAGCAAGGAGTAAACTTTTGTGGATACAAAATAAATGAATACAGAATGAAATTAAGAGACAAAGGAAAAAGAAAATTAAAGAAAAAAGTAAAAAGTTTAACTGAAAAAATAAAAAACAAGCAGCTAACAAGTAAAGAAGCTAAAAGATATTTAGCAGGTCATATGGGATATATAAAATATGCAAATGTAAATAATTTACTAGAAAAGTTATTTTATATAGAAGAATAATTTAATAAGATTAGGGATAAATCGAAACCAACAGCAACACCAACAATCCGTGTGTGAATAGGGGAGGCAATTACAACAACAGCAACAATTACACTGCAAATCGCAACAACAACAACACGACCAATGCTAACAGCAACAATACTTTCCGCCCACTCTAATACAAATTTTCAGATGTTATATTCTAAGGAATATTTCCAGTAAAGGTATTAGTATTAAAGAGATTTATTCCTTCCAAAATTACAAAATGTAATTAGGTAAAAATGTATCAGTAAAATAGATATTAGTAAAATTATAGTTTGAATATATCTATTTTACGAAAATATTTAATAATTATAGGAGAAAAATCAAAAATGAATTTATGTTTTTTAATAGGTAAAATAATAAGTGATATAGAATTTAAATTTATAATAAATAGTAGACAGCATACAGCGATTAGCATATTTACATTAGAAGTAAGTGGAAACTGCATACTTAGAGTAAAAGCATATAACGAACTTGCAGATGAGTGCTATCAAAAACTAGTAAAAAGTGATGTGATAGCTATACAAGGAAAGTTGGAAAATGGAGAAGAAATAATAATTGAAAATGTAGATTATATATAATGATTATCTTAAATAACAAAATACAAATTCTATCATATATTAATAGTAGAACATTACAATAAAAGACAGGTAAAAAAAGGAATAAAAAAATTCAAAAAAGTATTGACATAAATAGTTTAAAATGTTATTATAAATATGCACTTGAAAATACCAAAAAGACAACAAGAAAACAAGGTGAAAAAAATATTAAAAATTTTTAAAAAAAGTATTGACAATCAAATTTAAAAATGTTAATATAAGTAAGTACCTTGCAACAGACATTAAAAAATAAAAAACAAAAGAATTAGTAATAAAATTCAAGCTACTAGAATAGAATATAAACAGCAATTACTAGTTTTTTATTTTGCCTAAAAACGGCAAAGAAAAATTTTTATAAAAATGTCGAAAAAAGTATTGACAAACAAAAAAAAGTATAGTATAATGCAAAACGTTCCAACCAAAAAAACGGAACACAAAGTACATTGAAAAGTAAACAATAAAATCCTTTAGAGAATAAACCAAAACGGTA
>CATGLK010000023.1 GCA_949538735.1 uncultured Clostridia bacterium | reverse complement strand
TTTTCTATTTCATAATTTTGATTTTCTAAATTAATTAAATTATTTATTTTATTTTTTTCTATTTTATTTAAATAATTATTTTTTATTTTTTCTTTTTCAAAATTAATTTTTAAAATTAAACTATTTTTTAAATTATTTATTTCATTTTCTAAATTTTTATTATTATTTTCTAATAAGTTAATTTCATTATTTAAATTATTTATTTCATTATTTATTTTTTCTAAATTAATTAAATTATTTTTTTCTATATTTTTTTCTTTTTTTATTTTTTTATTTTCTAAAAATATTGAAAAAATTAAAAACGTTGGTACTGTAAGGAGAAAAATATATTTAAAAATATTATTTTTTATTAAAATAAATTGTAAAATATTTATAATTATTAATAAAATAAATATTAAAATTAATTTTTTATTTATTTTATATTTTTTATTTTTTATTTTTTTATTATTTTTTTCTAATATATTTTTATTTTCTATTTTTATTTCATTTATTTTATTTTTAATTAAATTTATTTTTTCATTATTTTCTTTTTTTATATTTTCTTTTATTTTTATTTTTTCATTTTCTAAATTTTCTTCATCTTTTATTTTTTTTATTTCTTTTAATAAATTATTTTCATTTTCTAAATTATAAATTTCTTCTTCTAAATTATTTTTATTTTCTTCTATTTCATATTTAAAATTTTTATATTTTTCTAATTCTTGTTTTTCTTCTTCCAAATTTTCAATTTTCCTCGAAATTATATTTATTGGTTTCTCTCTTGATTTTGTTGTTCCAACTTCATCTAGTTGTCTTCTGTTAATTCTATCAATTGCTCTTTTATAAGAAACATTATCATCACCAGTTCCAACTAAATTAGCTATTTTTTGAACTAGTATGCTTTGCTCTTGTTTCCCTAGCTTTACATCTTGCTGTCCAACTACAACGGTAGACATAAATAAATCCTCATCCACTTTTGTCTGGTCATAGAAAAATTGATTTCCTGCCGTTTTATCTATATTAAATTCTTTTGAAATATCTTCTTTTTTATCATTAAATATTTTTGGATTTTTCTTTTTAAACTCTCTATAAACTTCATATTTATTTTGATTATCTAATTCGTATTCTACTTTTCCTGAAAATTCTTCTCCTATCCAAGGAGTATATTTTTCAAAATCAGAATGCTCTTTTCCTTTTTTATTTTTTGAAATTCCATAAAATGAATTTACTATAAATTTTAATAATGTAGATTTTCCTGCTTCATTTTTTCCAAAAATAACATTTATTCCATTTTTTAATTCTATTTCTTTTTCTTTTAATTTTCCAAATGAATTTATTTTTATTTTATTTATTTTCAAAATTATTCTCCTTTTTATAATTTTTAATTTTTTTGGAATTTTTTTGGGACAGGCCCAAAACGTCCGTGAGCAAAACTTTTTTGGCCTGTCCCAAAACGTCCGCAAGTGAAACTTTTTTGGCCTGTCCCAAAAAGTTTTATTCCAATGCTTCGAATGCTATTTCAATTGCCTTTTCTATTATTTCTTGTTCCTCTTCTGTTAAATTATTTTGCTCATATTTATTTAATATTTCTTTTACAAATAGCCCTTTTAATGTCGTTTCATTTTCTAGTTTTTTTAAGTCATATGCTATTTTTGTTTTATTTTTTATTTTTATTATTCTTTCATTTTCTATATATTTTATTATTTCATATTTATTAATTTCGAAATTTCTTTTTCCTATTAATATTATTTCTATATATTCATTATTTTTTATTTCTATTTCATTTATTTTTTCTATTAATTCTTCTTTTGAATTTATTTCTGTTACATTTATTTCTTTTTTTATAAATTTTTCTTCGTCTAGTGGCACAAATTTTAATTCTATTTTTGCTTGTTCTTCGCCTTCTGTTTTTTCTATGTTTCCTACTATCATTCCGTGTTCTCCTGGTTCGTCAAAACCAAGTGCTGAGGTTGAACCTGGGTATACTATTTTATTGTTCAGATAGTCTGGTTTATGTATGTGCCCTAGTGCTACATAGTCAAATCCTATTTCTTCTAATTGTTTTGTTGTTATTGAGTTGTATTGTTTTTCTTCTATGTTTGCTCCGTTTAGTGTTCCGTGTATTATTAATATTTGTGGTTTGTTTTTATTTTCTATTTTTATTTCTTCTATTCCAGAGTTTGTGCAGTAAAAGTCATTAAATCCATATCCATATATGTCTGCTTCTTGTGTTTCGATTTTTTCAATTTTTCCTTGAAATATTTTTACATTTTCGTTCCATTTATATTTGCTGTAATATGAGTTTTTTAGGTATGGGTCATGGTTTCCTGGCGCTATGTATATTTGTGTTTCTGGTATTTCTTTGAATAAATTATTGATATATTCTATTGTTGATTGTTTTATGTATTTATGTTCGTATAGGTCTCCTGATATAAATAAATTGTCTATTTTTTCTTGTTTTATATATTCTATTATTTTTTTGAATATTTTTCTTTGTTCTAGTCTTCTTTTGTCTCCAAGTAGTTCTTTTTCTGATAAGTTGACAAATGGACTGTCAAAGTGCATGTCTGCTATATGTATAAATTTCATTTTTTCACCTTCTATTGTTTTTCTTTTGGTTTATTCTACTATAACTTTTGTATTTTGGCAAGAAGAAAAGTGCCTTTGTCACCTTTTCTTCTCGCCGATTTGAGTTTTCGAATATAATGAGAAAATCTCAAAGGCAATAGCGATTGTAGCATTATTATGTTATAGAAAAATTTTACTTTTCTATAACATAATAAAAAGCGAAATCACTTTCGCTTTTCTTTATGTTTATTGATTTAATTAATCCTCATCCATTGGCCCAAATAATTCATCAAATTTAGCTTCCAACTCTTTTTGTAAATCATATTCGTCATCTTCTGGCTCTTGCGGTAAAGTTGGAGCTGATATTTCTTTAAAGTCATCGTCAAAATCATTTAAATCCAATGTCTGAATCTGTGGTTCTTCTTTTCTTGGTTTTTGAAGTTTTGTTTCCGCCTTTTTATCTTCTACCACTGGTTCGTCTTCAAATAAATCATCTAAAGATTCTACCTTTAAGTTTTCTACTGCTTCTTTGTCTTTTTCTTCTACATATGGGTTATATGGATTATATTTTCTCCATGTTCCTCTTTCTATTGTTCCTATGTCATTGTGGCTTATTTCTAGTTCTTTTAACTTTCTTGCCATTGGACTTTCAAAATAATAGAATTTTCTAGTTTTTACTGGTTTTAATCCTTTTACAAAGATTATACATTGGTTAATATCCATTCTACGTAGCTCATCTGGTGTCATTAGCGCTCTTGCCATCACTTGGTCTGATACGGATTTTCCTGTTTTCCAGTTTTGTCTATCTCTATTTATTGATATGCTGTCTCTTCCTATTGTTTTTTCTCCTAATTGTTTAGAGAAATATTCTACTGTTTTATATGAGTTACTTCCTAGGAAAAGGTGAGTATCACAGTTTCCCATTATTGTTTCATATGATTTTTCATATACTGCTTCTAATTGGTCTACGTTTTGTAGAATTACACTAAATGATATTTTTCTACTTCTTGATGTTGATATTTTTTTATCAAAGTCTGGTATTTTTCCGATATTTGCAAACTCGTCTAGTATAAAGAATGTTTGCTCTTTTAGTGCTCCACCGTTTTTATCTGCGTGGTCATATAATTGTTGTATCATTTGTGAGAAGAATATTGTTAATAGGAAGTCATATGCTGTATGTGTATCTGATGATATTACATATACTGCTGTTTTTTTGTTTCCTATATCTTCAAAGTTTATTGTGTCTGTTGATGTTAGCTCTGCAATGTCTTTGGAGTCAAATTTTCCTAGTTTTGATTGCAATGAGCTCAATATACTGCTATATGTTTTTTCTGACGCAATTTCTATTGATTTATAGTTCATTCTTGCTGGGTGGTCATATGGTAATTGGCTCATTAGCTCTGTTAATAAGTTTCCACTACCATTGTTGTTTGCAGCTCTTACTAGTTCTGCACAGCTAGCTAAGTTTTGTTCTTCTTCTGGTCTTGTTGCTATTAAATAATAAATTAACGCTTTTAGTAGCATTTCTGCCATATCGTCCCAATATGGGTCTGAACCACTTTCAGATTTTTGCCCTTTTACTATTGTGTTTGCAATAACGTCTACATCTAATTCTGAATTTATGTGTGCTAATGGATTATAACCATCACTATATTCTGGTCTTACTAGGTTTAATACTTTTATTTCATATCCTTTTGATTTTAAATATCCTGCTGTTCTGTCATATAGCTCCCCTTTTGGGTCTGTAAATACATATGAACCTAAGCATTGGTATGCGTTTGGTATTGAGTATGATGCAGATTTACCAGAACCTGAACCGTCCTACTACTAATACATTTACGTTTCCACGTTTATCTACTGGTAAGTAATTGTCTTGTGCTAGGATTATTCCTTTATTTCTATTTAATATTGTATATTGTTCTCCATGTTGACTCCAGTCACTTGAACCATGTTCTATGTCTGTGTATTCATTTTTTGGTGCTGACCTTACAAATCCTATAAAGAAAAATACTGAGAAAAATATTGTTGCTATTAATAAATGTGAAAAATAATCTCCCACTACTCCACTTGCAAAAATATTTCCTAATGCTCCAAATGGGTTTGTTATTGATTTTCCAAATGTTTCTACTAATAACATTGGGTCAAATTTTCCGTCCGCTCCTGCTGTGCATATACTATTTGTAATTGACGGAACTAATACTATGGCTATAAGCAACCATAGTATTGCAAATATTATAAAGTTTTTTCTGTTTCTCCTTATTGCACCCTCTATTTTATAATTCATATATTTCACCTACTCTTTTGTGTTAAACCTATTTTTCCATTCCTTTATTTTCTTTTTTCTTGTTGTCTTCCATTGGTATTGTTAATACTAATTCCTTATTGTCTTTAAATTTATATTGGAATGTTTTTTCTGGTGGCCAATATAATGTCATTCTTTCTCCTCCTTAATTAATCTGCAATTTTTGGGCTTCCCCCAACCAAATTAATTTTCCCCTCTTCTTCTCTCATTTCAAATACGAAATATGATTTATGAGGTCTTAATTTACATTTTCCTTTTACATCATTTGTTTCTTCGTCAAAATAAAGTGTTGGCTTTATTTCTTCTGTTGTTTCTGGGTCTATTATAAATATTGGTCTTTTTAAATTAGGTGTGTATGTTACGTTTTTGTATTCTTGTGGTTGCTCTGTGTATATAGTATCAAATTTATATGGCATTGGCTTTTTTGATATTCTAACTTCGTCATCATCCAAAATCCCATTATTAATAACCACTTTATCTTTTGCAAAAGATAAAATAAGTATCTGATTTTTATTTTTATCAAGTTCATCAACATAAAAAGTTTTTCTATTATAATTTCCGTACTATTTCCTCTGAGTAATCTAATCGTTCTGCTGTATATTTTGGAGAATTCTTTAGAAATTCTTTTTCAGTTTTATTTACTTGATATATTACCGTTTTTACTCCTTCTGGATCTGTTATACTAAAATGTTTTCCTTGTATAGAGTCCATATTTCTTTCACACCCCTATTCTATGCATATTTCATAGATTTTCCTTTGTTTTATTGCTGTTCAATATTATATATCACATTTATGTAATTGTCAATATTTTACTTATGTAAAGTTGTGTTTTTCCTACATTTTATGCTCTTGGATTAAAATTTGATATTTCATTTAGTTTAGTATATATTTGTTTTTCTTCTTCTGTTAACCTTTTAGGAACTACAACTTTTACTTCTGCAACTAAGTCCCCTCTTGTATCTCTTCCTTTTTGATATCCTTTATTTGGTATTCTTATCCTCTCTCCTGTTTGTATACCTTGTGGAATGTAAATTTTAGTTTCATCATCTATTGAATTAACTAATACTCTTGTTCCTAATGCCGCTTCCCATGGCGTTAATAGTAAATCTGTATATATGTCACATCCTTTTAGCCTAAATCTTTGATTATTTTCTATATTGATTTTTATTAGCAAATCTCCATTCTTTCCGCCATTTTCGCCTGCTTTACCTTGCCCTATCAGCCTTATTTTCTCTCCGTCTCTTATCCCTTTTGGAATTGTTACAGTTATTGTCCTTTCTCTTACATTAGTATCTTTTAAAGTTATTTGCTTACTTTTACCATAAAAAGCTTCTTCTAACTTTATTGTTATTTCTGTTTCGATATTTTCGCCTTTTTTTGCTATTTGCTTTTTAGTATTTTCACTTCTATTTAGCTTTTCAATATCTCCTAGAAACATATTTATTATTGTCCCTGCACCTGTAACTGTTCTTGTATTTCTTCCAAATTTAGAATTCCACATTCTGTCATATTTTCTTTTTGACGCTGGTACTGATAGAGTTCTATATGCTTCATTTATATCTTTTATTCTCTCTTCTGCTAGCTTGTCCCCTACATTTAAGTCTGGGTGATATTTCTTTGCAGCTTGTCTATATGCTATTTTTATTTCATCTATTGATACTCTGCTTGTGTCTAGTCCTAGTATCTTGTAATAATTCTTTAATACCATTTTTAACATCCTCCCAAAATTAGGTATAACTATTATACCACAAATATGAAAAAAATCCATAGTTTTTATGGATTTTTTATTATTGCCACTAGGGACGGACCTTTTTGACAATTTATTGCCAAAAAGGTCCGTCCCCAATGGCAATAATTTCATCTAGTAAGTCTTTGTAATTAATTCCGCTTGCTTCAAATAGTTGCGGATACATGCTTATTTCTGTAAATCCTGGCAAGGTGTTGATTTCGTTTATATATATTTCTGATGTGTTTTTGTCTACAAAGAAGTCAACTCTGGATAAGCCTTTTCCGTCGATTGCTTTGAATGCTTTTACAGCCAGTTTTCTTATTTCTTCTGAGATTTCTTGTGGTAAGTCTGCTGGTATTTCTGTAAATGATTGTTTGTTTTGATATTTTGCGCTATATGAGTAGAAACTTTCTGCTGATTTTACTTCTCCTAATACTGATGCTTGTATTTCTTCATTTCCAAGTACTGCACATTCTATTTCTCTTGCGTCTATTTGTTCTTCTATGATGATTTTATTATCAAATTGTGATGCTTCTTCGATGTTTTTTTCTAGTTCTTCTTGTGTGCAAGCTTTGTTTATTCCTACGCTTGAGCCTGATCTTGATGGCTTGACAAATACTGGTAGCCCTAGGTCTTTTACGATTTTCTCTGCTATTTCTTGTAAACTGAATGTCTTTTCGTTAAATTGTTTGTCTACATATATATATTTGTCTTTGTATTTTCTTATGTATTCATATTTTGCCTGTTTTAGCCCAGCTTTTTCGAAAATGATTTTTGTGTATACTTTATCCATACCTACACTAGATGCTAAAATTCCACATCCTACATATGGTATTTTTAAAAGTTCTAGTAAGCCTTGTATTGTACCGTCTTCGCCATAAAGTCCATGCAATACCGGAAATACAACATCCATTTGTTTTAGGTATTCAACAATATTTTCAATTTTTTCGTTCTTTTCTTCTTTTTCGTATTTCCACCAGTTTCCGTCTTTTGAGATAAATATAGGATATATGTTATATTTTTCTTTGTCTAAGTTTGCTAATATTGATTTAGCTGAGGCTTCTGAGACTTTGCTTTCTGTTGACATTCCTCCAAATACAACTCCTAAGTTTTTCTTTGCCATAGGCATCTTCCTTTCCTCTATTTTTTATAGATTGATATGAATTTTTCTGCTATTTCATAAAATTTCATGGAATTTGAAGCTTTTATTAAAATTACGTCTCCTGGCTCTGATATTTCTTTTAATTTTTCTATTACTTGTTCCCTATTTTCTAGTTTATAGATTTTTTCTTTTTTTATACCTTGTTTTTCGGCTTCTTCTACAATGTATTTTGTTTCTTCTCCTTGACAGATTAATATGTCAATTTTGTTTTCAGCTACTGCTTTACCAACTTTTTTATGTAGTTCTTTTGAGTATTCCCCTAAGTTTAGCATATCTCCTAATACTGCAATTTTTCGATGATTATCACTATTTCCTAATATTTTTAGTGATGCTTGCATTGATTCACAATTTGCATTATATGCGTCATTTATAACTTTTATTCCTGTTTCTAGTTCTGTTATGTCCATTCTTCTTTTTGTTAATTCAAAAGTTTCAATTCCTTTTGCAATTTTTTCATTTTCTATATCTAGTATTTTTCCTATTGCTGTTGCACATAAGCTGTTTGAAACAAAGTGTTCCCCTCCAACAGGTACATACATTTCTATTTCTGTTTCGCCTACAATACATGTATATTTACTGTCTTCTAGTGTTGTTTCAATATTTTTCGCCATTACATTACTTTTATTTTTTATACCATATGTTATTATATTTTTATCTTTTTTGTTCTTTTCATACCATTCATTTAATAATTTATCATCATTATTTATTATTATTGTTGGATTTTCTGCTCCTTCTAAAATTTCTAATTTTGCTTTTAATATATTTTCTTGTGACCCCAAAGTTTTAATATGTGATGTTCCTATGTTTGTTATTACACATATGTCTGGTCTTGCAATTTTTGATAATAATGCAATTTCTCTTAAATGGTCCATTCCCATTTCTAATACCATTGCTTCTTCATCTTTTAGCCTTAATATTGTAAAGGGTAATCCTATATTGTTATTATTATTTCCTAGTGTTTTTAGTGTTTTATATTTTTGTGATACCACATTTGCGACCATATCTTTTGTGCTTGTTTTCCCTACACTTCCTGTTATTCCTATTACTGGTATGTTGTATTTATTTCTTTTATAATTTGCTATTTTGTATAGTGCTTCTAGCGTGTTTTCTACTTTTATTATGTTTTTTTCAGCATATTGATTTTTGTCTTCTTCTGTGATTTCTACATTCTCTATTATTACTGTGCTTGCTCCTTGGTCTAACGCTTGTTTCCAAAATTTGCTTCCGTCAAATGTTGCTCCTTTTATTCCTATGTAACAGTCTTCTTTTTGTATGCTTCTTGTGTCTTTTGAGAAGTTTATACATTCGTATTGTTCGTTTCCTTGTATTAGTTCTCCTTTTGTTGCTTTTATTATTTCTTTTATGTTTAGGTTTTTCATGGCTTTTCATTCCTTCCCCTAGCTCTAGCTTGTTTTTGTTTTGCCTTTGCTTTTTCTTTGGTAAATTATATGCTTTTTTTTTGTTTTTTGCAACTGATTTTATGCTATAGGAAAGGAAAACTTTTCTATAACATAAAAAACTATACTTTTCTCTTTTTGAGATTTGTATAGTTTTTTGTTGGCTTTCACTAATTCTGTCTGGATATCAGTGGATTTTAATACTGATATCCGGACACTTTTTTAAAATGACCGTAGTAATGATATATCATTGCCA
>CATGLK010000022.1 GCA_949538735.1 uncultured Clostridia bacterium | reverse complement strand
GAAAATATAACGAAAGTACAGCAGTTGGAACAGAAGTAGCAGAAGAAGATTTAGGCAGTATGTTTGTATGGATACCAAGATTTAGCTATAAAATAACAAAAGGATATCATCAAAGTAGTGGAGAGCTAAATGTACAATGGGTAAGTGGAAGAAGTTATTCATATGTAGATGAAGCAGGCGAATTAAAAAAAGCTAGAAATGGAAATGATGACGGAGTAATAACAACTTCTGGATATACAGATTATGTAGTACATCCAGCATTTACAGACGGAAATAGTAACCAATATAGCAATGGAGAATGGAGACAAGAAATAACAGGAATTTGGGTAGCAAAATTCCAGGCTGGAATATACACAACAGATAAGGATACAAGTAAAAGAGTAGCAGAAGTAAACAACTATTATTATCCAGTGTTCAAAGGAAGAAAATATGGATATAGCTATGTAACAGTATCAGAAGCATATAAATTATCATTAGGTTTAAGTAAGAAAGAAAATCCATATGGATTAACAGCAACATCAAATAGCCATTTAATGAAAAATAGTGAATGGGGAGCAGCAGCATATTTGTCAATTAGTCAATATGGATATTCAAATGGTACTAGTAATAACGAAAAATATAAAAATAATTTAAGTATTGCAAGTGCTAGCAATGTTCCAGTATCACATCCGAATAATAGTGGATGGAAAATAGCAGGAATAACAGGATATTCTGCAACGTCAGGAAAAGTAGCAGAAAATGTTATGACGTTTACAAATGCAACTGATTTTACAGATAGTGTAACAGGAACAAATGGAACATCTTATGCATGGAGCAATGTAGAAACAGGAACAGATACAGGAGAAGGAACAAAATCAAGCACAACAGGAAATATATATGGAATATATGATATGGGTGGGTGTCTGGCAGATTACCTTTCAGCATATGTAAATGCAGAAGGTGTGTCACATTTAACAACATATGGTGGAGCATTTGCAAATGGACAATCAACATATTTAGCAACAGCATATCCATATAATCCAACAACAACAGACTATAAAGATTTTAACTCAGCATATCCAGGATTTAGTAAAATATTTGGAGATGCAATATATGAAGTTTCAAGCGATGTAGGTGGAACTAATGCTTGGTTTGGGCAAACATTAGAAAATGATACCAGTACAGGAGAAGTTTTCTTCCCGCGTGGTGGGTATTGGCCTACTACGGGCTATGTCGGGCTAGTGCGGCTTGAATGACCATAGTGGGAGTGCCACTCAGATTTGTGGCTTTCGTAGCGTGCTCGTAGCCGAGTAGCACTTTGCAAAACTTTCCTTGTTCTTTGTTCCCTTTAAAAGAACTTAGAATAGGCTGAAAATGGTAAATAGGGATTAGACTGTAACAAACCGTACCGAACACCACTTTTTAGTTTTCTTCCCGCGTGGTGGGAATTGGAATAATACGGGCAATGTCGGGCTAGTGCGGCTTGAATGACAATAATGGGAATGCCAATCAGAATTGTGGCTTTCGTAGCGTGCTCGTAGCCGAGTAGCACTCTGATACAATGAATAATAAATATTCAAAAGTAGTCCAGTGGGGCAAAAGTTCAAGGACCTTGCCGAGTGATATTGTATCAAAGAAGTCTAATTCCTGTAACAGGAAAAAATGTTATAAACACATAAACAATAATTTTGTTTTAGTAGTAAAATGGCGAAAATCCAAAATTATGAATGGAGATAAGAAAAAACTTATCTCCATTTTTAAAAATTTTCTAATAAATTGGATTCTAACTTAGAATATATTTTATCTGTAAATAAAAAATCACACTTATTTAAAATTTTTTGTTGTAATCGGTAAGAATTACAATAAGAAGAATGACCAAGCCATGAATTAATTCGTTGCAAAGTATGGGGAATATCTAATGTATTAGATTTATACTTTTTATTCCACTTCTTTACATTTCTTTTGATTTTTTTCTTAGAAGAATTTCGTAATAATCTATGAGTATGAAAAATCCTGTATCCGCAAAAATTAACTCCCATTTTATTTGGAAAATACTTAGATTTATCATTTAACTCTAAACGAAGCTTTTTAGCCAGAAAATCAGAAATCATATTCATCAATTTAATACAAGAATTCTTATCAGGTAGTAAAAGAATAAAATCATCCATATATCGAACATATTCATGAATATGTAAAGTTCGCTTCACATATTGGTCCAACTCATTTAAATAGATATTTGCAAAATATTGACTAGTATAATTTCCGATAGGTATACCAGTGTAATTATTAAAAGGCCTGTTTTCAAATAAAATTTGATATGTAAATTTAAGCAAAGCCTTGTCAGAGATATATTTTTTCAATATCTCAAATAAAATAAGAGAATCAATACTATTAAAAAATTTTTTTATATCACATTTTAAAATATAGTAATTAGGATACTTTTTTCTGTATTTTCTCATCATAGATTGTATGGCTAAGGCAGCGCTATGAGTACCTTTATTTGGCAAACAAGCAAATGAAGTAGAAATAAACTTAGGAAGAATATAAGGCTTAATAAATTCTTCAACATACCATTGATGTACAACCCTATCTCTATAAGGAAGAGACTGGATAATTCGTTCTTTGGGCTCGTAGACTATAAAAGAATGATATTTACTAACTTTATATTTGCCATTTTTAATTGAATTTATAAGAGTAACAATATTACTTTCTAAATTTAAATCAAAATTTAAAACTTCATTTTTAAACATCTTGTTTTTCTTTGCACGGTTATGAGCTTCAATAAATTTTTGAAATGTTAAATTTTTGTAAAAGACATTTTTTATTTTTTTTGGCATGAATTTATCCAACCTCCTAACATATTACAGATATCAGTTATTAGATTACTCCAAGTTGAATAATTGTTATTTGATATATATTGATATTTGTAAGAAAGACGTACATGTACTTTTAACAAGCTTAAATAAACATCTAATTCTTTTAAATACTTTAACTTGTCTATGGTTGCATAAGATTTTATTGCATGCATTAACATTCGCAAACCTACATACATCGAATTTTTAATTTCTTCAACCAATGCAAAACGCTCAGATTTTGGATATTTTCTAACTATATCATTTGTATAATATATTAAATCCATATATTTTTGATAAATTAATAAATTGTTGTTAGTTTTTTGCTTCATTTTTGTTCACTTCCTTTAAAATTTTATTTGCAACATTTTTTATGTCAGATATAAAATCATAAGCCTCTTTAATTGATAAATTATTGTTATCAATATTGGAAATTGTTTTTAATAAATTAATAGTATTTTGGTTTAACTCAAATTCTTTTGGCGTTAGGGTAGTATTAGTTGTGTTGTCAATTATTTTTACTTCATATTGGGTGCAGTTTAAAATTTTCATGTATTTGTTTAAAGAATTTGCTGGAAATCCGCATTTTACAAAGCTTGAATTTAAA
Source organism: uncultured Clostridia bacterium (assembly GCA_949538735.1). Lineage (GTDB taxonomy): Bacteria > Bacillota > Clostridia > TANB77 > CAG-508 > CAG-269. Next base: position 8,305 of record CATGLK010000022.1, on the reverse strand, counting down.
TTCGTAAGTTTTAAAGAAAAAATATTGCTTATTAGTTTTGCGTCTTCATCTAGAAAAATATAAAATAGTCCTGCTTTGAATAGATAGAGTGTTTCAGGACTTTCTTGTTTTAAGTTTTTGTACATATCAATTAGTTTGCTCATTATGGTTCTCCTTAGTTTATTTTTTTGATTTTATCTTGTGTTTGCTTGTTGACAATTGTTACTTTGTGTCGTATTTTGTCGTGTGTAATTATATTTTATATTATTAGTTGTGGGATTTTTATATTACAGTATTTATGTGGTTAAAGAGTTTGTGAAAAAAATGAAAAATATTTTTAAAAAATGTATTGACAATTTTATAAAAATGATATATACTCTTAATTGTGCTGAACAAGCATAGATGCTCCCTTAGCTCAGTTGGTCAGAGCAACCGGCTCATAACCGGTGGGTCCAAGGTTCGAATCCTTGAGGGAGCACCATTTTAATTTTATATTTGGGTAGGTGGCCGAGTGGCTAAAGGCGGCAGACTGTAAATCTGTTCTCATTCGAGTACGAAGGTTCGAATCCTTCCCTGCCCACCATAAAATACAACTAAGTTGTATTTTATTTTTAAAATGTAAACGAACAAAAATTCGAGAAATAAAATAAGATAGGAGAGATGTGTGAATGAAACAGTTAGATAGAGAAGAGATTTATAATGGTCAAAGTTTTGAAGATATTAAACATGTTGATGAAAATGGAGTTGAATATTGGTATGCTAGAGAATTGATGCCTATTTTACAATATTCAAATTGGCAGAATTTTGAAAAGATAATTCAAAAAGCTATTATTGCTTGTGAAAATAGCAGGATTAGTGTAATAGACCATTTTACTGACGTCAATAAAATGGTTCAAATCGGTTCAGGAGCTTATAGAGAACAGAAAGATTATAAATTAACTCGTTATGCTTGCTACTTAATAGCACAAAATGGCGACTCAAGAAAAAAAGTAATTGCTCTTGCACAAACATATTTTGCAATTCAAACTAGAAAACAAGAAATTAGCGAAAAAGAATATAGTGAATTAACAGAAGACGAAAAAAGATTTTATCAAAGAAACTTAACTAGAAAAGGTAATTATTCACTTAATCAAACAGCTAAAAATGCAGGAGTTAAGAATTTTGATAAATTCCATAATGCTGGATATAAAGGCTTGTATAATGGTGAAACCGCTGATGATATTGCTAAAAGAAAAGGATTAAGATATAGAGAAGATATTTTAGACAATATGGGAAGTGAAGAACTTGCAGCTAATTTATTTCGCATTACGCAAACAGAATCAAGATTAAAAAGAGATAAAGTTGATACTGAAAAGAAAGCTTGTGATACTCATAATAAAATTGGAAAAATAGTTAGAAAGGCTATTAAGCAAGCAGGACGGAACTATGCCAGAAGAACTGCCTACACCTAAAAAGAGTTTGAAACAATTAGAAAAAGAAAATAAGAAAAGTTTAAAAAGCAATAAGTATATTTAATAATTACAAAGATATCAATTTACAATTTCCATAATGCACGTGTAAATTATGTAAAATTGTTGTATAATATAAAATGATATAGGTAAAAAACTGTGTCGTTTCTATATTTTTCTAAAAAATATTTACAAAATATGTAAAATATGCTATTATTTATAAAGCCTACTCATTTTCTATTAAAAATAGGAGTGATAAAAATAAATAGAGACATTTTAATAATAGGAGAACAACGCTGTGGCAAAAGTTCAGTAACAAACCAAATACTAAAGAAATACAATAATTATGAGTCAATAAGGGGAGATGCTCTAATCATACCCTTGCAATCAGCCATAAGTAGAAGAACAAAAGAAGGTAATAAAAATTGTATAGAAGATTTAGCACTTTTAAATTTATCTAGCGAAGAAATCGCAATTTATTTCAGAGATATTTATGAAGAACTTAAAATTGATTTAAAATCTTTAGGCAGATCTATAATAATTGATACATATTCTTTAACAGTAGAAGATGCCATCAAATATTTTAGCTCAGACTGTGATATTTATTGTCTGGGAATGCCAAATGAAACCACAAAAAATTTAAAACAAATGATAAAAATTAATGATACAAGAAATGACTGGACGTATTATATAGGAGATATAATGCTTGATCTTGCATGCAATAGAATAATAAGAAATAGTAAAACGATGAAAGAGCAATGCGAAAGATATAATATTAAATTTTTTGATACATCTGGAAATAGAGAAGAAAAAGTGGCAATGATTATAAAAGACATTGAGAAAAATACAATTAATAATTAAAAAAATAAATATGATAGTAAATGAGTAGGCTAAAATATTATTAAATAATAAAGACCCTAAAAAATCAAACTTTAAAGGGCCTATAATATACATATTACAAAATTACAATTTTCTTAGTAAAATCCAAATTACTAAAAGGGCAAGACTGAAAGCCAAGAGAAAACACATCAGTAGCCCAAACATCCAAATCAAGCATAGAAGAAAGAGACTTATTGCGACAACTATCAGAAAAACGTTTAACAGAAGTAACAATATCAAGTTTAGGATTAGCCTTAGCAATTTCAGAAATCAAAAACTTACCACGTTCATTAAATCCAAGAACTCTAACATAAGGGACAGTTTTTTTAGATAACTCCATATCCCTTTTAGAAATACCAAGCAAACTATAAACAAGAATTCTTTGAAGACGAGTAGAAGTATAGCGCTTTGACTTAATATTATCCAAAAGCTCTACAAGAGTACTACAAGAATTAGCAGCATTTTTAATAGCAAATTCTAAACCTTCAGAAACATCAGGAAGCTCGGCAATTTGACTAACTGACATTTTTCTTAAATTATAAATAATTTGTTTCTCAAAAACAGATAAATCTGGAACAATATTTCCTTGTTTAAAATTCTTAATCAAAATATCATAACTAGGCTCAGGGAGCAAATTTTTCAAAATATTGAAACCACCATTTTTTACAATATTTCTAATTGCGGTAGCACTAGCAATATTTCCAGAATAAAAATTATCATTATACCCAGCTTCAAATCTAGCAACAGAAATTGGCTGAATGTTACTTTTATATTTTTTCAATGCCTTCAAATATTCTATACCCAAAATGTTATTTGGAGAAGAAAGGACATTTAAATATTTTTTATTATTTAAATAAAGTAGTAAAGCATTTTCACGTGCCTTTGGGAATGATACCCCTTTAGCTAATTCATTTGATAGAATGGTTTTAAATTGTTTTGGTTCAGTATGCAATACACTTGCAATATCAGATAAAATATCAATATCAGAAGTCTCAGCACCGAAAGATACATAATCAACCACTTTTAAAGAATTCAATATTTTAATAGCACCATCTGCAAAATTTTCTGCACTAGAAGTAGCGTATAAAACAGGAAGTTCTATAACTAAGTCGATTCCACATTTTAAAGCAGTTTCAGCTCTTGACCATTTATCAATTAAAGCAGTAGAGCCACGCTCAGTAAAATTACCACTCATAATCGCCACAGTATAGTTTGCACTTGTAATTTTTTTTGATTGTTCTAAATGATATAAGTGACCATTATGAAATGGGTTATATTCACCAATAATTCCCAAAACTTTACTCATAATAAAAATCCTTTCTTGTATATTTTTGTTTTTATTGTTATAATAGTACCATAAAAAATGGAAAAAAACAAGAAGGAGCGAGGGTTGAATAATAACCAAAATATAGGAAATTATTCATTCTGATTTTAAGGAAAGGAATGATAGAAAAAATGGAAAAAGTCGTTATTTATACTGACGGAGCTTGTTCTGGAAATCCAGGACCAGGCGGTTGGGGAGCTTTATTAATGTATAAAGGAAATAAAAAGGAAATTTCAGGAGGAAAAAAAGATACAACAAATAATGTAATGGAGTTAACAGCTGTAATAGAAGGGTTAAAACTTTTGAAGTTCCCTTGCGAAGTTGATTTGTATAGTGATAGTGCATATGTTGTAAATGCATTTTTGCAAGGATGGATTTACAATTGGGTGAAAAATGATTGGAGAACTGCTGGAAAAGAACCTGTGAAGAATAAAGAGATTTGGCAGGAATTATATGCTCTTACCAAAACACATAAAGTTAATTTTATAAAGGTAAAAGGTCATAGTGATAATGAGTTTAATAATAGATGTGATGAGCTTGCAAGAAACGCAATAAAGCAATTATAAAAAATATTACAATTATGTGACATAGCCAAAAAACATTGAAATATTTTGTCGTTTCTAATATAATAAAATTGTATGAAAATGTATTAAGGAGAAAAAATATGGAAACATTTGCAGATTATATCTTATCAGAAGAAGACTTAGCATCAAAAATGGAAATAGTATACTATTTAGCCAAAAAAAGAAAAATATTTTTCGACAAATCAGTCATATTCAAAACCGAAATAGCAAGAATGTTCTTAAACTATTCAAAAATAGAAGTAGACAAAAACCTAGTATTAACAGCAACACTTTTATGCAACTGTAAAAAAGTAAACAATGCACAAGACATAGAAACAATACACTCATATGCAAAAAGGGGAGCAGAACAATTAGAAGAATTCGGATTTGGAAAGAAATTTTGCAAAATGTGTGAAGAAGTAAACAGATACAGCAACAGCAATCCAAGAGAAAGAGAAAGTGACATATTAGAACTAGTAGACCAATTTGGTGGAATGTTATTAGATAGACCAGAAAGAATAGGATTTAAGCCAGATGAGGCGTTAGTGCTATTAGAACATAGAAATTTAAAAGACAAATATAACAGATACCTAGATACATTTATGCAATTTGTCGGATTTCTTGAAAAAATAACTGTTGGGGAAGAAGTTGAAACTACAGTAATTAGACGATTAGTAAAAACATACTATGAAGCTGGAGATGTACCTAATTTTATAAAAGAAGTTGTATACAATTATGGACCAAAAGTGGATAGATTAATGGAAAAAGAGCTAGAACACCTAGCTAAAGAGATGTTTTGCAGTATAGATAATCCAAATAGACCATTATTTAGTGAAGAAACAGCACACAAAATAATGTGTCACTTAGAAGAAAAAACAGTAGAAGCGAAAGGATAATAAAACAATGTATGAAATATTTGCAGATTTGCATGTACACATAGGAAGAAGCGAAAAAGGAAAACCAATAAAAATAACAGCAGCAAGGTCACTTAATTTTGCAAACATAGCAAGAGAATGTGCTGAAAAGAAAGGGATAAATGTAGTAGGAATAATAGATTGTGCATCCCCATATGTAATAGAAGATATAGAAGACTTCCTAAAAACAGGTGAGGCATATGAATTAGAAGACGGTGGAATTATTTATCAAGACAAAGTATGCATATTATTAGGAAGTGAAGTAGAAACATCAGAAAAGGGAAGAAATGGAAAATGCGGAAGTGCCCACAATATATGTTTCTTCCCACATTTAAGTGATATAAAGGCATTTTCAAATGAATTAAGTCATCACCTAAAAAATATAACATTAAGTACTCAAAGGACAGATTTATCAGGATATGATTTAATAGACATAGTAGAAAAATACAATGGAATACTAATTCCAGCACATGTATTCACGCCACATAAAAGCTACTATGGAAATTGTACAGACAGACTATCAAATATATTTAAAGAAAAATTTGATAAAATCTTTGCAATAGAATTAGGGCTAAGTTCAGATACATATTTGGCAGATACGATTTCTGAATTAGAAACAAGAACGTTTTTAACAAATTCAGATGCACACTCATTGCCAAAAATAGCAAGAGAATACAACAAAATGGAAATCGAAGACATATCATTTAAAGAAATAGTCAAAGCTTTAAAAAATGAAGACGGAAGAAGAATAGTTGCAAATTATGGACTAGACCCAAAACTTGGGAAATACCATAGAACATATTGCGATGACTGCGAAAAAGCAATAGAAACAAAAGAACCAGTAGAAACTTGCCCAATGTGTGGCGGAAAGAACGTTACATTTGGAGTTTTTGATAGAATAGAATTGATAAAAGATAAAAAAGAAACAAAAAGTCCTGAAAAAAGGCCACCATATATATATCAAGTGCCACTTGGATTTATCCCAGGTGTAGGTGGAAAAACAATAAATAAATTGTTAGATGCATTTGAAACTGAAATGAACATATTACACAAATTATCAAAAGATGATATAGAAATGGTAGTAGGAGAAAAAGTAGCAAATAATATAGAAAACGCAAGAAATGGAAGCTGTAAAGTAGAAGTTGGTGGCGGAGGGAATTATGGAAAGATTTCTGTAAAACCTAAATAAGAAGTTCTAAAAATTTCTTTATCGAATACACATTATGTATAAACGATAAGGAGATTTTTTATGAGAGACAAAGGAATAAAAATCAAAGATACAATAAAACAGCATATATTAAATAACAAAAAAGAATATTGCTTAGTTGCAATGCTATTTGTAATAGGAATATTTTTAGGTGTGTTATTTGTAAATAATATACAAGAAGCTCAAAAAGCTGAAATACAATCATATTTCAGCAACTTTATAAACAAGATGAAAGAAACTGAAAAACTCGAAATGCAAACTTTATTAAATACAAGTATTTTTCAAAATCTCATCGTAGCAGTTATAATTTGGTTCTTTGGAACAACTGTAATACGGCATTCCAGTAGTATTCGGAATTGTGATGTATAGAGGATTTTGCTTAGGATATACAATATCTGCATGTGTTACAATTATGGGAACTGGCAAAGGAATTGCATTTGTATTGAGTAGTATGTTATTACAAAATTTAATATTTATACCAGCAATATTAGCTTTAGCTGTAAGTGGATTTAAATTATATAAATCAATAGTAAAAGACAATAGAAAAGAAAATGTCAAATTGGAAATATTACGACATACTATATTTTCACTAGTAATGTTAGGAGTTTTAATAGTGTCATCACTGGTCGAAATACTAATTTCGACAAACTTATTAAAACTTTTTGCAAAATATTTTTAAAAAAATCGAAAAATGTATTTACAATTTGCAAATTCTTTGATATAACATATGTAGTTTATGTAAATAAATTATTTTGAATATAGAGGTAGATAAAAATGGAAAGACGATTAAAATATTTTTTTGAATTTTTAGAGAACGAAAAGAAGTTATCAGAAAACACATTACAGTCTTATAAAAGAGACTTAAAACAATTTAGAATGTACTTAGAAGCTTGTGGAATTCAATACCACAGAGTAACAGAAGAAGACATTAAAGAATATATCAAAGAACTTGATGAAGAAGGAAAAAAACCATCAAGTATATCTAGATGTATAGCATCAATAAGATCATTCTATCAATATGCACTAAAACACAAAAAAGTAAAAGTAGACCCAACAGCAAACATCAAATCACCAAAAATAGAAAAAAGAACACCAAGTGTTTTAACAGCAAAAGAAGTAGAACTTTTATTAAACCAACCAAAAGACGTAGACCTTAAAGGAACACGTGATAAAGCAATGCTAGAATTCGCATATGCAACAGGAATGAGAGTAACAGAAATAATCTCATTAAATATCGAAGACGTAAACTTAGAAGAAGGATATGTTGTTTGCAAATCAGGAAGTAAACAAAGAAACATACCTTTAGGACAAATGTCATTAAAAGCATTAAAAGAATACATAGAAGAAGCAAGAGATGTATTAATTAAAGATGAAAGTGAACAAGCATTATTTGTAAATATTAATGGAACAAGATTGACAAGACAAGGTTTCTGGAAAATAATTAAATATTATAAAGAACAAGCTCACATAACAAAGGATATAACTCCACACGTTTTAAGACATTCTTTTGCAACACATTTGTTACAAAATGGAGCTGATTTGAAAGCAATTCAAACAATGTTAGGTCATTCAGATATATCTTCAACACAAATATATATGCAATTTCAAGATGAAGGTTTAAAAGATGTATATAGAAAAGCTCATCCAAGAGCATAAATAAAATATTGCCAAGAGGGACGGACCTTTTTGGCAATTTTTTGCCATTGGGGACGGTCCTTTGCAATCTGCTGGTTCTCTACCTTGGGCATATATGTGTTAATTTTGATATTACTTTTGTTCATTACGTTCAATAATAATTTGTATGTTTATATAAAAGGGTTTTTCACTCAGGCTCAAATTCTTATTTTATATTTTGAATAAATGATGAATGTGACTGAAATAAAAAATAGAAATTCTTTAACTTTTTTATGGAAATAGTTCACACTTGTTGTGAAAGGGCTGATATCCGGACACTTTTTTAAAATGACCGTAGTAATGATATATCATTGCCA
>CATGLK010000021.1 GCA_949538735.1 uncultured Clostridia bacterium | reverse complement strand
ATGTCAGCGTAAAAATTCCACGCTTTTGTGTCCAAAAACTTGACATAGATTCAATAAAAAGTAGTGCTGAGAAAATAGAAGAAGAACTAAAAAATCATAAAATAGAATATGAAACAGTAGAATGGAACAAAGAAGCCTTCATAATAAAAAATAAAAGAGAAAAAGAAATAGAGGAACTAGAAATATATAAAAATGGAGAAATATATTTACAAAGTTTGTCTTCTATGTTGCCACCAATTGTGCTAGAACCAAAAGAAGGTACAGATATATTAGATATGGCGGCAGCGCCAGGTGGAAAAACAACACAAATAGCAGCATTGGTAAATAATAAAGCAAGTATAACAGCATGTGAATTAAATAATATCAGAGCACAAAGATTAAAATATAATATAGAAAAACAAGGTGCTACTTGTGTGTATGTAATGCAAACAGATGCAAGAAAGATAAACGATTTCTTTTCTTTTGACCAAATTTTATTAGATGCACCATGCAGTGGAAGTGGAACTTTAAATGTAAATGACGAAAATTTGAATAAAATATTTACAGAAAAATTAGTTCAAAAATCTGTAAAATCTCAAAAGGAATTATTAAAAAAAGCACTTAAAGTTCTAAAATCAGGACAAGAAATGGTATATTCAACTTGTTCTATTTTGCAAGAAGAAAATGAGGATATAATAAATACATTAAATAAAAAAGAATATGAAATAATACCAATTCAGTTTAGTGGAATACAACAATTGCCAATGCTTCCAACAAAAATAGAGGGAACTTTATGTGTTATGCCAACTGAACTGTATGAAGGATTTTTTGTTGCAAAGATAAGAAAAAAGTAACGATATACATAAAGCATAACTAGAAAAATGTCGAAAATTGCGATGAAAAGTTAGTAAAAATAAGCATTTTTTCTTGAATTTTACATAAAAGTATGATAAAATATAATACGTAACTAGTAAATCTAGTTTATACACAAAATTCCCCTCCATTGCAAAATGGAAATATCGCAGCTAAGTAAGAATAAGGAGGAAAATTATGGAACAACTTACTTTGAAGAATTCTGGGATGCTTAACATTAAGAAAATGTACGTAGTACTTTTGAATGACGAACCGACAGTTATCTACTATCATAAAGACAAATGTTTTGATTTGTTTAAAAGTTCTGAAGTAAAAGAGAATGAAGAAATGAGTAACAAGGAACCATTTAGAAAATACTTGGTTCATATAGCTCATGAAACAAGTACAGGAAATGTAGACTACAAATTTGATTTTGACCTGTATAAGAAAAAAATCAACAAAAAAGCTCAGGCTCAGGCTTAAGTAAGAGTTTGTGAATGACAAAGTAAGTAAAAAGGTACACCTAATTGGTGTATCTTTTTTTTGTAAAAAAGTAAATGTTAGCCTTGACAAACAAAAACAAAAATAGTATAATGTTAACCGTGATTAACAATCGCTAAAACAATATAAAAATAGAGAGGTTCAAATGATATCAAAAGCATTAGAAGAATACATAAAAAATATGTATATATTAGAAAAACAAAATGGTAACATAAGAGTAACAGACATAGCAAACAAAATGAATTGCACAAAACCAAGTGTAAACAAAGCAATAAACAATTTAAAAGACAATGGAATGGTAAACTACGAGTCTTATGGAACTATTGAACTAACAAAAGAAGGAGAAAATTTAGCTAAAAAAATATTAGAAGCCTATGACATAGTATATCTATTTTTAAAAGAAGTATTAGGGCTAGAAAAAGACGAAGCAGAACAAGAAGCAGAAAAAATTAAGACGGTAATAACAGACAGCACAATAAATAAACTTGCAAAATACGTCCATAAAGAATTAGAATTAAACGACTTAAATTGCGATTATGACATAAACAAAGAAAAATGCAGAAGTTGTGCGAGAAGAAAAGGTGTTTTTGGGGACAGACCTTAAAAACATCCCTTCTTGAAAAAATAGAAGAAATAATATAAAAATGGGCAGGGTGTTTTTAAGGACTGTCCCCAAAAACACCCAAAAGGAAAAGGAGTAAAAAATGTTAGAGATAAAAGATTTATATGTAAATGCAGGAGAAAAAGAAATATTAAAAGGAATTAATCTAAAAATAAATAAAGGAGAAATACACGTAATAATGGGACCAAATGGTTCAGGTAAAACAACAACAGCAAATGCAATTTTAAACAATCCTGAATATCAAAAAAAGCAAGGTTCAATTATATTTGAAGGAAAAGATATTACAGAGTTAAAAACAGATGAAATTGCAAGAAAAGGAGTGTTTATGTCATTCCAATTACCTGAAGAGATTCCAGGTGTTACAGTTGCTAATTTCTTAAAGTATGCCAAAAATAAAATTACTGGAAAGCCAGTAAAAGTTTTTCAATTTAAAGACGAATTGAAAAAATATGCAAACGAATTAAAGATTAAAGAAGAAACTTTAGAAAGAAGTCTAAATGTAGGTTTTTCAGGTGGAGAGAAAAAGAAAAATGAAATTTTACAAATGCTTGTATTAAATCCAAAACTTGCAATACTAGACGAAACAGATTCAGGGCTAGATGTTGACGCTATTAAGACTGTTTCTAAGGGGATAGAGATGTTCAAAAATGATGAAAATGGGGTTTTAATTATTACTCATAACACTAAAATTTTACATAGTTTAAAAGTTGATTATGTTCATATTTTAGTTGACGGAAAAATTGTAAAGACAGGAACACAAGAATTAGCAAGTGAAATTGAAGAAAATGGCTACGAAAAATATAGGAAAGGATAAGTTGAAATGTCTAAAACTCAAATTGAAGATATAAACAGAAATATATATGATATAAAAAATAAAGATGAATATGATTACAAGATACAAAAAGGGTTAACAAAAGAGATAATAGAAGAGCTTTCTAAACAAAAACAAGACCCAGACTGGATGAGAGAACTTAGATTAAAAGCGTTAGACGTTTATAACAAACTAGAATTACCTACATGGGGACCTGATTTGTCAGAGTTAAATATGGACGAGATTGCGACATATGTTAGACCTAAAACAAAAATGAGTAATAACTGGGACGATGTTCCAGACGATATAAAAGAAACTTTTGACAAACTTGGAATTCCAGAGGCCGAGAAAACTTCACTTGCAGGGGTAGGAGCTCAATACGATTCAGAAGTTGTGTATCACAGTATGAAAGAAGAATTGATAAAACAAGGTGTAATTTATACAGATATGGAAACAGCAGTACATGAGTATCCAGAACTTGTAAAAGAACATTTTATGAAATGTGTACCAGTACATGACCACAAATTTGTAGCATTACACGGAGCTGTTTGGTCAGGTGGTTCATTTGTATATGTACCAAAAGGTGTGAAAGTGGACATACCATTACAATCTTATTTTAGGTTGAATTCACCAGAATCAGGACAATTTGAACATACACTAATAATTGTTGACGAAGGAGCAAGCTTACATTTTATAGAAGGATGTAGTGCTCCAAAATACAACAAAGTTAACTTACACGCAGGTTGTGTTGAATTATATGTAAAAGAAAATAGCTATTTAAGATACTCAACAATAGAAAACTGGTCAAAAAATATGCTTAACTTAAATACTAAAAAAGCAATAGTTGGAAAAAATGCACAAGTGGACTGGGTTTCAGGCTCATTTGGCTCTAAAATATCTATGCTTTATCCAATGAGTATATTAAACGGAGAAGGCTCTAAAACAGAGTTTACAGGAATTTCGTTTGCTGGTAAAGGTCAAAATCTAGATAATGGATTTAAAGTTGTTCACAATGCTAAAAACACATCAAGTGTTGTAAATGCAAAATCAATTTCAAAAGATGGCGGAACTTGTACATATCGTTCGTTAGTAAGAATAAGTGAAAATGCAAAAAACTCAAAATCAGTGGTATCTTGCGAATCCCTTATGCTGGACGACATATCAAAATCAGATACAATTCCAGTAAATGATATTAGAACAGATGAAGTCGAATTTTCTCATGAAGCAAAAATTGGAAAAATTAGTGATAAAACAATCTTTTATTTAATGAGCAGGGGAATGTCAGAAGAAGACGCAAAAGCAATGATTGTAAGGGGATTTGCTTATCCAATATCAAAAGAATTACCAGTAGAATATGCAGTAGAAATGAATAATCTAATTAACTTAGAATTGGAAGGAGCAATTGGATAATATGGAAGAAATTAAATTAAATCAAACGCCAGTAAGGACTTCAAGAAATTATAATATAAATAACATAAAGCTAAAAGATATAAAAATTCCAAAAGAAATAGGAAATTTTGAAAGTTTAGAAATGAAAGGTAAAACATCATTAGTAGAAAAAGTTACAAGCCTAGGAAATATGGAATTAAAATATGGAGTTGGTGTGATTAATAAACCTAATATGAATTTGCAAATAAACATAGCAGAAACCATAGAAGAACCACTAGAATTGGATTTTATGTTGAATGAACAAAATAGAAATTTAGTAGAAAATATTGTAATAAATGCAAGTAAAGGAATTCAAGCAACTGTTATATTAAAATATGAGACAGTTGAAGATATACAAGGATTTCACAATGGAATATTAAAAGTAAATGCTGATAAAAATGCCAAAATAGATATAGTATTAATCAACTTAGTAAATGAACAAACAAATAATTTTTTAAGTATAGAAAATGTATTAGAAGAGCAAAGTAATGTAAAATATACAGTTGTAGACTTTGGCGGGAAAAATAGTATAACAAATTATTATTCTAATATAAAAGGGCAAAAAGCTGATAGCACAATAAATACAATATATCTAGGGAAAGATAACCAATTGTTTGACATAAATTATATTGGCGAATTATGGGGAAAACAAAGCAATTTGGATATTGATGTTCAAGGTGCTATAAAAGATAATGCCAGAAAGCATTTTAAAGGTACAATAGATTTTAAAAGAGGTTGTAAAAAGGCAACTGGAAATGAAAACGAATATTGTACAATTCTATCAGATACAGCAAAATCAATTGCACTTCCAATGCTTCTTTGCGAAGAGGAAGATGTGGAAGGAAATCATGCAACAAGTGCTGGAAAAATAGGAGAAAAGGAATTGTTTTATATTATGAGTAGAGGATTTGAATTGAAAGAAGCTTTAAAACTTATGCTAAGGGCTAAGTTTAATAAGGTTCTTGAAAATATTCCTGTGGAAGAGTTAAAAGAACAGATTATAACTGAGATGGAAACAAGACTAGATTAAAAAACAATGGTAAAGCTGAGTCAACGAAAAAAACTTATACAAAACAAATGACTTGCTTTATGTAAGCAAAATCGAAAGGAAATAAAAATGGATATAGAAAAAATAAGAAAAGACTTTCCAATATTGGAAGGCGATATAGCATATCTAGATAGCGGAGCAACAACGCAAAAACCAAAACAAGTAATAAAAGCAATAGAAGAATTTTATGAAAAAAATAACGCAAATCCACATAGAGGGGCATATTCGCTAAGTATTGAAGCTACTGAACAATATGAAAATACAAGAACAAAAATAGCAAAATTTATAAATGCAAAACACAGAGAAGAAATCATATTTACAAAAAATGCAACAGAAAGTTTAAACCTAATTGCATATTCATATGGACTAAATGAGTTAAAACAAGATGACGAAATAGTTGTATCAATAATGGAACATCATTCAAATATTGTACCTTGGCAAAAAGTTGCAAAAGCAACAGGCAGTAAGCTAAACTACATGTATATAAATGATGAATTTGAAATTTCGGATGAAGAGATTGAAAGCAAAATAACTGATAAAACAAAGATAGTTGGAATAGCCCAAGTATCAAATGTTTTAGGAACAATAAACAATGTGAAAAAAATAATAGATTATGCTCATAAAAAAGGTGCAATTGTTATAGTTGACGCAGCCCAAAGTATTCCACATATGAAAATAGATGTACAAGAATTAAATTGTGACTTCTTAGTATTTTCAGGACATAAAATGTTAGCGCCACTTGGAATTGGTGTGTTATATGGTAAAAAAGAAATATTGAACAAAATGTCTCCATTTTTAATGGGTGGGGATATGATAGAATATGTACATGAACAAGAAACAACATATGCACCACTTCCAAATAAATTTGAAGCTGGAACTCAAAATGTTGAAGGCGTAATTGGACTGGGAGCCGCAATAGATTATATTGAGCAAATTGGATATGAAAATATTCATAAAATGGAAAATGAAGTTTTGGAATATGCAAGGGAAAAACTATCAAAATTAGGCTATATTGATTTGTATTTAACTCCAAACAAACAAAATCATTCAGGAGTAATTTCGTTTAATATTAAAGGTGTTCACCCACATGATGTTGCAAGTATCTTGGATTCTTTAAATGTTTGCGTGCGTTCTGGTAACCATTGTGCTCAACCTCTTCTTAGATCTATGGGAATCGATTCTACTTGTAGGGCTAGTTTTTATTTCTATAATACTAAGGATGATGTGGATAAGCTAGTTGCTGGACTTGAGAAGGCGTACAAGATGTTTGAAAAATATATTGCGAAATAAGCGAAAGGAAAGAAAAATGGACGAGTTAAACCAAATGTACAATGAATTAATAATGGAACACAGTATGAATTCGTACAATAAAAAGAAATTAGACCGCTGTGATTATTGCGAATTAGGGCATAATCCAAACTGTGGAGATGAAATAGAAATAGAAGTAAAATTAAATGGAAATATAATAGAAGATATGGCATTTACAGGCCACGGCTGTGCAATTTCTCAAGCTTCAACATCAATTATGATAGATACATTAAAAGGAAAAACAGTAGAAGAAGCAAAAGAAATAATAGAAACATTTATAGGAATGATTAAAAGGGAAACAACAAGTGAAGAAGAATTGCAGAAACTAGAAGATGCAATTGCTTTTAGGAATATTTCAAATATGCCTGCAAGAGTGAAGTGTGCGCTTCTTGCGTGGCATACTATTGAAGATATATTGAATAAAAAATAAAGGAAAAAAATATGGAGAACAAAAAAGTATTATTAGGAATGAGTGGTGGAGTAGACAGCAGTGTATCAGCTCTACTACTAAAAGAAAAAGGATATGAAGTAATAGGAACAACACTAGAACTATTCACAGGAAGTAGTTGTTGTAATATAGAAACATACATAGATGCCAAAAATGTATGTAATCAAATAGGAATGCCACACTTTACATACAATTACAAAGAAGAATTTAGAAAACATGTTATAGAAGACTTTATAGACTGTTATTCTAATTGTAAAACACCAAATCCATGTATAGAATGTAACAAATATATGAAATTTGGAGTAATGTGGGAAAAGGCAAAAGAATTAGGATGTAACTATATAGCAACAGGACATTATGCTAGAACAATATATAGCGAAAAATATGGAAGATGGGCATTAGCAAAATCAGATGCTGGAAAAAAAGACCAAAGCTATGTATTATGGAGCATACCAAAAGATTTGATACAACATATACTATTTCCGCTAGCAGAATTTGAAGAAAAAGAACAGATTAGAGAAATAGCAAGAAAAAATAACTTAAAAGTTGCAAATAAGCCAGACAGTGAAGATATATGTTTTATACCAGACGGAAATTACAAAAAATTCTTGGAAAACAACTCAAACCTAAAACCAAAAGAAGGAAATATTGTAAACTCAAAAGGTGAAATTTTAGGAAAACATAAGGGGTTATATTATTACACAATAGGCCAACGTAAAGGGCTTGGAATTTCTAATCCAGTACCATTATTTGTGTTGGGATTTAATAGTGCTAAAAATGAAGTGGTTGTTGGAGAAGAAAAAGAATTATATAAAAAAGAAATAAAAGTTAATGATATAAATTTATTGTTAGTAGATGAGATTAATGATTGGATTGATGTTGAGGTAAAAGTAAGATATTCTGCTAAAAGTGCTAAAGCAAAAATTAAGCAGGAAGGGACTCAAATTAGTGTGGTTTTTGAAGAGCCACAAAGGGCTATAACTCCTGGGCAGTCTGCTGTTTTCTATGACGGAAATTTAGTTTTAGGCGGGGGTAAAATTTTGTAATATAATTGTAATAAAACTTGTTTCCTTAGAGACGTGCAAATAAAAACACGTCTCTAAATTTTTTTGCTCAAAAAGTTGCAATTGCAACAGTTAATAAAAAAAATAGAGATATAATGATAGCAGAAAAACGAAAGGGGAACGAATAAATGAAAATCATAAAAAGAGATGGAACAATAGTTGATTATAACAAGGAAAAAATCAAAGTAGCAATACAAAAAGCGAACAATGAAGTACCAAGAAAAGAAAGAGCTACACTAGAAGATATAAAAGAAATAACAAACTATATTGAAGAATTGCAAAAGCCAAGAATATTGGTTGAAGACATACAAGACATAATAGAAGAAAAACTAATGGAAATGGGAAAATACCAACTATCAAAAAAATACATAACATACAGATATACAAGAGCACTAGTTAGAAAAGCAAACACAACAGACCAATCAATAAAAGAACTAATAGAAGGTGAAAGCGAATACTGGAACAACGAAAATTCTAACAAAAATGCCAAAGTAGTAACAACACAAAGAGACTATCTAGCAGGAATAACAAGTACAGACATTACAAGAAGATTTTTATTACCAGAAAACATTGTAAAAGCACATGATGAAGGAATAATCCACTTCCACGATGCTGATTATTTTGCACAAAATGCACTACATAACTGTGATTTAATAAACTTAGAAGATATGTTACAAAATGGAACGAACATAAATGGTGTAATGATAGAAAAACCACACAAATTTTTAACAGCGATGACAATAGCAACACAAATAATAACAGCAGTAACATCTAGTCAATATGGTGGTGCAA
This sequence comes from uncultured Clostridia bacterium, assembly GCA_949538735.1. GTDB lineage: Bacteria > Bacillota > Clostridia > TANB77 > CAG-508 > CAG-269. Next base: position 6,205 of record CATGLK010000021.1, on the reverse strand, counting down.
CAGTAACAATGACACATTTAGCCCCATTCGTAAGAGACAGTTACAATGCATACCTAAAAAAATATGAAAACAGAAAACTAAATAAAGAGCAATGCGAAAAATTTGCAAAAGAAGACTTACTTAAAGAAATAAAAGACGGAGTTCAAACATTCCAATATCAAATAAACTCAATGACAACAACAAATGGACAATCTCCATTCTTAAGTGTATGTTTCTATTTAGGAGAAACAAAAGAATACAAAGAAGAACTAGCACTAATAATAAAAGAATTTTTAGAGCAAAGAATTGTAGGAATGAAAAACGAAAAAGGAGTATATATTACACCAGCATTCCCAAAACTACTATATGTATTAGAAGAAGATAACATACACGAAAACAGCAAATACTGGTATTTAACAGAGCTTGCAGCAAAATGTACAGCAAAAAGAATGGTACCAGACTACATATCTGAGAAGAAAATGTTAGAACTTAAAAAAGATAAAAACGGAAATGGAAACTGTTATCCATGTATGGGATGTCGCTCATTCTTAACACCATATGTAGACCCAGAAACAAATCAACCAAAATACTATGGAAGATTTAATCAAGGTGTTGTAACAATCAACCTAGTAGATGTGGCGCTATCATCAGGTGGAGATATAGAAAAATTCTGGAAAATATATGACGAAAGATTAGAACTATGTCACCAAGCACTTCAATTAAGACACGAAAGACTAGCAAAAGCAACAAGTGATGTAGCACCAATATTATGGCAATATGGAGCATTAGCAAGATTACCAAAAGGAGCAAGCATACACGATTTATTACACGGAGGATATTCAACAATATCACTTGGATATGCAGGATTATACGAATGTGTAAAATATATGACAGGACACAGCCACACAGACAACGGTAAAGGAAAAGACTTAGCAATTGAAGTTATGAAAAAAATGAATGACAAATGCAAAGAGTGGAAGTCAAAAGAAAATATGGATTACAGTGTTTATGGAACACCAATAGAATCAACAACATACAAATTTGCAAAATGCTTAAAAGATAGATTTGGAGAAATAGAAGGAATAACAGATAGAGATTATATAACAAACTCTTACCATGTACCTGTATTTGAAGAAATTGACGCATTCTCTAAACTAAAACTAGAAAGTGAATTCCAAGAATTAAGCCCAGGTGGAGCAATATCTTATGTAGAAACATCAAACTTACAAAACAACTTACCAGCTGTATTACAAGTAATTAAATTTATATATGATAATATTATGTATGCAGAATTAAATACAAAATCAGATTATTGCCAAGAATGCGGATATACTGGTGAAATCTTAATTGATGATGATTTAGAATGGTATTGTCCAAACTGCGGAAATAGAAATCATAATACATTGAATGTAGCTAGAAGAACTTGTGGTTATATTGGAAGCAATTTCTGGAATAAGGGTAGAACACAAGAAATTAAGGAGAGAGTTATTCATTTAGACAATAAGGATGATGAATAAATTTAAACAATAATAGCCATCTTGCTTCGTTAAATCCAATTTGAAACGCAGTCACATACACTATGTATGCTCCTTTGCCTTTCAAATTGGATTTGCCTAGCAATATAACTATTCTTGTTTGAATTGGAAAGGGATAGCGATGAGATATAACAAGATTAGAAAAATGGACATAGCAAATGGCCCAGGAGTAAGAGTATCAATATTTATGCAAGGATGCACATTCAATTGTAAAAATTGTTTCAACAAAGATACACACGACTTTAATGGTGGAAAAGAATTTAATGAAGAAACAATAGACAGAGTACTTGAACTATGTGATAATGACGTAATAGAAGGGTTATCAATCTTAGGCGGAGAACCAATGCACCCAAAAAACATAGAAGGAACAACAGAACTTGCAAAAAGATTTAAAGAAAAATTTCCAAACAAAAACATTTGGGTTTGGTCAGGATTTCAATTTGACAAAGAGCTAAAAGACAAAGAAGCTCTGAATTATGTAGATGTTTTAGTAGACGGTCAATATGTGGACGAACTAAGCAATCCAACTCTAAAATGGAAAGGCTCAGAAAACCAAAGAGTAATAGATGTACAAAATAGCATAAAAAACGACAAAATCTTGACATTATAAAAATTAAATAGTATAATAATTGTATTGTTATCAAGAGTGGACGAGAGAATCGGCTCAGTGACTCCACAGCAACCTATTGAAAAATAAGGTGCTAATACCGACAAAGCAAAGTATGCTTTGGTTGATAAAACAAAAAGAGAATTCAGCCTTTGCAGAAAATGCAAAGGCTTTTTTGTAGCAGATTGCCATTGGGGACGGACCTTTTTGGCATTTGGAAAAGTAGAAAAAACAATAAAAAATGGTGAGGGTGTTTTTAAGGACTGTCCCTAAAAACACCCAGAGAAGGAGTGTTAAAATGAGAAAATTATTTACGTCAGAAAGTGTAACAGAAGGGCATCCTGATAAGTTATGTGATTATATATCAGATAGCATATTAGATGCACATTTAGCAGAAGATGAAAATTCAAGGGTAGCGTGTGAGACAGTAGCAGGAAAAGGTGAAATATATATAACAGGAGAGATAACTTCTAATGCAAAGGTTGATATTGAACAAGTTGCAAGAGAGACAATTAAAGAAGTTGGGTATGATAACGCAGAGACTGATATGGATTACAGAACATGCAAAATAATTGTAAATATGTCAAAGCAATCTAGTGATATAGCTTTAGGTGTTGATAAAGCGTTAGAAGAAAAAGAGGGAGAAGGTATTTTGTCAGAGGGTGCTGGAGACCAAGGGTTGATGTTTGGATATGCTTGTGATGAGACAGAAGAGTTGATGCCTTTGCCAATAATGTTAGCACATAAGTTATCAAAAAGATTAACAGAAGTTAGAAAAGAAAATATTGTAGAAAATTTGAGACCTGACGGAAAAACTCAAGTGACAGTGGAATATGAAGGAAATGAACCTGTTAGAATTGATACAGTTGTAATTTCTACACAACACACTGCTGATGCAGATTTAGATAGGTTAAAAAAAGACATAAAAGAAAAAGTTATAAAATATATTATACCAAGTGACCTATTAGATGAAAAAACAAAATATTACATAAATCCGACAGGAAGATTTGTAATAGGTGGTCCACTAGGTGATAGTGGTCTAACTGGAAGAAAAATAATTGTCGATACATATGGTGGGTATGCAAGACACGGTGGTGGTGCATTTTCAGGAAAGGATGCAACAAAAGTTGATAGGTCAGCTTCATATATGGCAAGATGTATTGCCAAAAATATTGTAGCAAACAAACTAGCTAAAAAGTGTGAAATACAATTATCATATGCAATAGGTGTAGCAAAGCCAGTATCAATATATGTAGAAACTTTTGGAACAGCAACAATTCCAGAAGAAGAGATAGCAAAAAAGATATATGAAAAATTTGACCTAACTCCAAGAGGAATAATAAATTATTTAGATTTACGCAAACCAATATATAAGAAAACCACAAATTATGGTCATTTTGGAAAAAATGAGTTACCATGGGAAAAAATAATTGAATTATAAATGGTACAAATTAAAAGTAATATGCTATAATATATGAAGAATAATATAAGGAGTAGGTATGAAAGAAATATATATAGTATTAACACATACAGGAACAGTGTTATCCAAAATAGTTAGAGCATATACTAAAAAGCAATTTTCTCATGTTTCAATTGCTTTAGATAAAGATTTGCAACAAATGTATAGCTTTGGAAGATTAAAACCGTCAAACCCATTTTTTGCAGGGCTTGTACACGAATATATACATAAGGGAACATTTAAAAGGTTTTATAATACAACAACTAAAATCTATTCTCTTGAAGTAACTGAAGAACAATATGATAAAATAAAAGAAATAATTGATAAAATGTATGAACAAAAAGAAAAGTACAAATTTAATATATTAGGTTTATTTGCAGTTGCATTTAACATAAAAGTAAGACGAGAAAATACGCTTTATTGTGCAGAATTTGTAAAGTACTTATTTGATGTGTCTAAAATAGACAATGATTTGCCAGAGATTATAAAACCAGTAGATTTTGAAAGTGTAAAAGGAATAAAAGAAGTATATAAAGGACTTTTGAGAAATTATAAAGCTCCTAGAAAGATATTAACAACAATATAAATAAAACCACAATTTTTAAATTGTATATTTGAAAATTGTGGTTTTATTATGTTTTTAGACAACAAATTGTAACATTTTTAACAGTTTTTTATTTCATTGTATTGACGTTTTATGACATCTGCTATAAAATATAAATGTGAATAAAGAGACAAAAAATGTAAATACTATAAAAGATAACAAAGAGATACTTGTTGACGTAATTCATGTATAAAGTATAAGATATAAATGCAAAACAAAAGAAGGGAGTTTTAAAAAATGAGAAAACAAACAAATGAGAAAGGAATTACACTAATAGCGCTAGTAATAACAATTATAGTATTATTAATATTAGCACGGAGTGACAATAGCAACATTAACAGGAGATAATGGAATATTAGGAAAAGCAGCGCAAGCAAAAGAAAAGACAAATGCAGCAGGAGACTTAGAATACTTACAAACAGAAGTGTTAGGAATAATGGCAGAATATTATACAGGTGACAAAAGTATGCAAGAAGATGAATATATTTTAACAGAATTAGGGAAGAAAAATGGAATAACAGCTAATATAGCAAAAGGAACAGTAACATACAAAAATAAAGAATACACACTAAGTGAAATAACAGGTGGAACACAAGAAAAAGAGCAAATAGAAAAAAATGGGCTAGAAGAAATTACATTAGCAAATGCTGAAAAAGGAAGTAATGAAGAAACATTATTAAAAGAAGAAAGTGTTAGAGTAATACTTGTAGAAAAGGAAGACAAAACAAACAAAGCAGTAATCCCAACAGGATTTTATTATGTAACAGGAACACCATCAACAGGGCTAGTAATTTCAGATAAAATGGGAGATGATGACAACAATTCTAAAAAGGGAAATCAATTTGTATGGATACCATGTTCAGGAACAAGTGGAATAGAATATGAAAAAACTGAGAACGCTGAAGAAAATTACGGATTAGCAAGATATTGGAAGAAGAAATCAGATAGCGATAAACAATATAGTGAGAAAGAATGGTATTACACAACAGTACCATCAGGATATGAAAATGCAGGACAAGCAATAACAGATTGGTCAGATAATGGTGGAAATTACGTAAGTGTAACAAAATATGGTGGATTTTATATAGGAAGATATGAGGCAGGAGTTCCAAGAAATGCAGATTTTTACGCAGATAGTGAGGGTGCAACTTATCATACAAATACAAAGAAAAATGCAGATGCAGTGTTAAGTATGAGTCCAATAGTACAAAAAAACACACAAAGCTGGAATTATATATCACAAGAAAAAGCTAAAAAGGTTTCAGAAAATATGTATAAAGAGAGTACATCAGTAATAAGTAATTTAGTAGATAGCTATGCATGGGATACAACTGTAAAGTGGATGGCAAGTGATAGTAAATATAGTGGAATAGGAATGGATAGTAAAAATTATGGAAATTATTTAGACAATACTACAATAACAGCAAATACATTATATGCAGAACATAGATTAGGAAGTAGAAATGCAACAGGAGCAGCAAATAATAAAAGTGATTATTGGACATTTGCGACAAAATATAAAAAAGGAAATATGACATCAGGAAGAATTACATTGTTAACATCAATAAGAGACCAATATGAATTTGCATTAAATTCATATGATGACACAAATTATAATTATTATATATATAAAGAACTAGCAACAGGAGCAGCAGATGAAACAAAAGTAAAAAATATATATGATATGGCAGGAAATATGTGGGAATGGACTACTGAAACAGGAAACCATGGTACTGCAAATGGAAGTTCTGGAACGACGTTTGCCGTTCCTCGTGGTGGGTGTTTCGACAATTCTGGTGAAAGTTACTCTATGTCGTATCGTTTTGGAAATCATACACCTTTTATGTACCACATCCACATTGGTTTTCGTCCTGTAATTTATATAAAATAAAATGCAATGTCGAAAAATGTCGATGAAAAGTTGGAAAAAATTAAATAAAAAGATTGAAAAAGTATATAAAATCTGCTGATAACCGGACGAAATTAGTGAAAGTCAGCAGGGAGTAGAGAAACACAATAAA
>CATGLK010000020.1 GCA_949538735.1 uncultured Clostridia bacterium | reverse complement strand
AAAACTATTATAACATCTCTACGCTTTCGTGTCCAAAATCTATCTTAACACCAAAGTATATTTTTTATACTCCGTCTCTCTTATTATATGCTCCTAATTTTAGTTCAAAGGTTTCATTGTTGGGAATAATAATACATCTCTTATTGATGCTGAATCTGTTAATAACATTATCATTCTGTCTATTCCTATTCCTAATCCTCCTGTTGGTGGCATTCCATATTCTAATGCTTGTATGAAATCTTCATCCATCATGTTAGCTTCTTCATCACCTGCTTCTCTTGCTTCTACTTGCTTTTTAAATCTCTCGTATTGGTCGATTGGATCGTTTAATTCTGAATATGCATTTCCGTATTCTCTACCACCTATAAATACTTCAAATCTTTCCGTTAGTCTATTATCCGCTGGCTTTTTCTTTGTTAATGGTGATACTTCTATTGGATAGTCATATATGAATGTTGGTTGTATTAATGTTTCTTCAACAAATTCTTCAAAGAATGAGTTTATTATATTTCCTCTTGTTTGTTTATTTTCATCTATTTCTACATCTTTTTCTTTTGCTATTTTTATAGCTTCTTCGTCAGTGTTTATTGTGTTAAAGTCTACTCCTATTACTTCTTTTATAGCTTCTATCATTGATAGTCTTTTCCATTTTGTTTCTAAGTCTATGTCTGTTCCTTGATATGTAATTTTTGCAGTTCCTAATACTTTTTGCGCAACTGTTCTAAATAAGTCTTCTGTTAAATCCATCATATCGTTATAGTCTTCATATGCTGAATATAGTTCTATGTTTGTAAATTCTGGGTTATGTTTAATATCCATTCCTTCGTTTCTAAACATTCTTCCCATTTCATATACTTTGTCAAATCCACCTACTATTAGTCTTTTTAAGTATAATTCATTTGCAATTCTTAAATACATATCTAAATCTAGTGTGTTGTGATGTGTTATAAATGGTCTTGCTGCTGCTCCACCTGCTATTGTGCTTAATATTGGTGTGTCTACTTCTAGATATCCTTTTTGGTCTAAATATGCTTTAACTTCTTTTATTATTTTGCTTCTTAATATAAATGTGTTTTTTACTTCTGGATTTACTATTAAATCTACATATCTTTGTCTATATCTTAAATCTATGTCTTTTAATCCATGGAATTTTTCTGGTAATGGTCTTAGTGATTTTGAAAGTAGTGTTACTTCTTTGGCATGTACAGATATTTCTTCTGTTCTTGTTTTAAATACAAATCCAGTTATTCCTATAATATCTCCTATATCGTATGTTTTGAATGCTTTATAGCTTTCTTCTCCTAAGTCGTTTATGCTTACGTAACTTTGTATTTTTTCATTGCTGTCTTGTATTGTACAAAATGATGCTTTTCCCATTATTCTTTTTGCTATTATTCTTCCTGCTACTGTTACATCTTTTTGTTCAAATTTCTCGTAGTTTGATTTTATTTCTCCTGCTGTATTTGTTCTATTGAATTTTGTTATTTCATATGGATCTTTTCCTTCTTCTTGCAACTCTTTTAATTTATCTCTTCTTATTTGCATTAGGTGGTTTATGTCTAATTCTTCTACTTCGTTGTTTTGGTTATTTTGATTGTTTTCTTGCATTGTTATCTCTCCTCTTATTTTTTCTTTGTATATTATATATTATTTTCTAATAAAAGTAAAGTTTTGTATTGAAAAACACTACAATTCATTAATATTTTTTTATTTTTATTAATGTATTATAGTGCTTGTTTGGGATTTTTGTATTTTATTCATTTTTAAATTTTTAGGCTTCTAGTCTTGCTAGTCTATAGTCTATTTCTTTGTATTTTATTCTTGCTTGTCTTTCGTGTTTTTTAAAGTTTTCGTTCATGTTGTTTTGTACTTCTAGTATTTTGGCTATGTTGTTTTTCATTATTGCTAGTTCGCCTTTTATATACTTGTTGTCTTCTTTTAATACTGCTACGTCTTGTTTTAAACCTGATACATCTTCTTTTAGTTCTGAAACATCTTCTTTTAGTCCTGATACATCTTGCTTTAAGCCTGATACATCTTCTTTTAGTCCTGATACATCTTGCTTTAAGCCTGATACGTCTTCTTTTAGTACTTTTACGTCTTGTTGTATTTCAAGCAATATTGATAATATTTTTTCTTCCATGGTTATCCCTCCTTTACTTTTATTAGATTTAAAAATTGGAAATAAATGATTTGATAAAAACTCTTTGAATAAAATACTTTTATATTTTACTATATCTCTTTCATTTTTTCAAGTAATTATTCATATTTTTATCAATTTTTATTTCATAAAAAATACATAATATATATATTTGGCTGGGGTACTGTGATTCGAACACAGGAATGTCGGAGTCAGAGTCCGATGCCTTACCGCTTGGCGATACCCCAATATTTACTATAACATTATAACAAATAATTTTTAAATAATAAATAGTTTTATAACAAAAAAGAGAAAATTTATGATTTAATATTTTATAAACTTTCTCTTTTGTAGATTAGATGTTCAGCAAAATTTCTTCACACTTTTTATAATCTGGTTGATATTTTTCTATTAACTTAAAAAATCCTTTTGAATGTGTTTTATACTTTAAATGGCAATATTGATGTAGAACTATATAATCTATAACCTTTCTACTGTATTTTACAACTTCTGGGTTAATAGTTATTTTTTTATCTTTACAAGCACCTAATGTTTTTATTTTAGCAATTTCGTATTCTTCTGGTGCAAAACCTAACATTATTCTTGTTTTTTCCATTGCTCTTTCTATTTCAACATTAGCAATTTGTTCATACATTTTATCTATTGCTAAGTCTAAAATTTCTTTATTTGACATCTTTTTATATTTATTAGGTAGTGATATTTTTATTGTTTTATTCTCCACATCTAATTCTGTTATTCTGATATTTTTATATACAATCTTAACTTTGTAATCAACACCAAGCACTGGCACTGGATGTCTTTCGATACTGCTACTTACTATTATTCTACGATTTGTTCTTGTTTTTGTTAAATTCATTTTTATCACTCCTAATCAAATTTTCGTTTTGCAAATTATTGTTCGCTTTTGCTAAGGCTATTTTATATTTAATTTTTCATTTTGTCAATACCTTTTTCAAAATTTATTAAAATTTTTGTTCGTATCTGTCAAGGATATTTCTTTTGGGACATTTTTGTCCACTGGGTACTGTCCCTTTTGGGCACTATCTGTTGCGACACATATTTAATTATGCTAAAGGTGTTTTTAAGGTCTGTCCCCAAAAACACCCAAAAACATCACAAAAAAATAGATAGCTATCTTGACAGACTAACTATCTAAATTTTATCATATTATTTTTCAATTATTCAGCTGGATTTTCTTTAACTTCTTCAACTTTTTCTTCAGAAACTGTATCTACAACTTCTTCTGTAACAACATTTTCTGTTTCAACAGCTGGTGCTTCTTCTGGAGCAGCTTCAACAGCTGGCTCTTCAGCTAAATCTTCTTTAACAACGATTTCTCTATCTTCAATTCTAGCTCCAACTTGTTCTCTAGTCTTAGCAGCTTTACCAACTCTATCTCTTAAATAGAACAATCTAGCTCTTCTAGCTTTACCAACTCTAACAAGTTCAACTTTTTCAACTAATGGAGAGTGTACTAAAAATGTTTTTTCAACACCAACACCGTAAGATATTTTTCTTACTGTAAATGTTTTGTTAACTCCTCCACCTTGTACTTTGATAATAATTCCTTCAAATACTTGGATTCTTTCTTTATTACCTTCTTTAATTCTTACGTGTACTCTTACTGTATTACCAACTTTTAGTTCTGGTATTTTGTTTTTTAATTGTTCATGTTCAATAGATTTTATGATATCCATTTTACAATTCCTCCTTCTTTCTTTTCTCTGAGCGGTGCATATTTTATGCACTTCCTTTTACTCGACCTTAATTCAATAAATCTGGTCTTTTCAATTTTGTTATTTCCAAAGATTTTTCTTTTCTCCATTTATCAATATTTTGGTGATTTCCCGAAAGTAAAACTTCTGGAACTTTCTTACCTTCAAACACTTCTGGCCTTGTGTATTGTGGATATTCTAAAAGTCCATTTGAAAAACTTTCTTCTTTAATAGAATCTTCTTTCAAAACTCCTTTTACATATCTTGATACACTATCAATTAATACCATTGCAGGAATTTCTCCACCTGTTAAAACATAGTCTCCTATTGATATTTCTTCGTCAACTATTTTATCAATAACTCGTTGGTCTATTCCTTCATAATGTCCGCAAAGTATTATTAAATGGCTTTCCTTTGATAAATCTTCAACTTTTTTTTGGTCTAATTTTTTTCCTTGTGGTGACATATAAATCACTTTTGCTTTATCAGTCTTTACAGATTGATATGCATCATAAACTACATCTGGCATCATAACCATACCAGCTCCGCCACCATATGGAGTGTCATCTACTTTTTTATGTTTATTTTTTGAAAAATCTCTAATATTTGTTGTGTTTATTTCTATTAGTTCTTTTTCTTGTGCTCTTCCAATTATGCTTTGTTTTAAATTATCAAACATTTCGGGAAAGAGTGTTAAAACATCAAATTTCATTGTTTCCTCCATTTAAATTAGTCCTGGTATTAAATGAACTATTACTTTTCTATTCTCCATATCAATTTCTTTTAAAACATCATCAATTGCAGGCAAAAGAATTTGTTTACCCAGTTCATTTTTTACAACATATATATCGTTACTTCCAGTATTAAATATGTCTTCTAGTTTGCCTAAAAGTTCATTTTCATCAGTATAGACATCTAGTCCAATCATATCTACTATGTAATAAGTTCCTTCTTCTAGTGGCTTTTCATTTGCTCTGTCTACAAGTAGGTAACTTTCACGTAATAAATTTGCTTCTTCTGGATTTTCTATCCCTTTGAATTTGATTAATACCATATTTTTATGATATTTTACTTCTTCAATTTCATATTCTTTTTTACCTTTTTTGTTTTCAATATATACTTTTTCTAACTCGTCAAATCGTTCAATATTGTCTGTAAAAGGTTTGACTTTTACCATTCCTTTTATTCCAAATGTATTTACAATTTGACCAATTTCAAGATATTTTGTCATATTTTAATACTCCAATTATCCTATAAATTCAACTGTAACTTTTTTGTGTTCTTTGTTTGCCATAGCTTTCATAACAGTTCTAATAGATTTTGCAAGTCTTCCTTGTTTACCTATTACTCTTCCCATATCGCTATCTGCAACTTTTACTTCAAAAGTAACTGTTTTTTCGCTGTCTATTCTTTTGATTTCAACAGCATTTGCGTCTTCTACTAAGTTTGAAATTATTGCTTTTAAAACATTTTCCATACTTATTTTCTGTCCTCTCTAAAACGAATTTTAAGCAAGTATCTTTAACGTTTGACAACGTAAGACGAAGCTTTCAATTTGTTTTTTGATTAAGCTTTTTCGATTAAAGCCTTAACTGTGTCTGTTGGTTTAGCACCATTTTTGATCCATTTTTCAACTTTTTCTTTATCTAAAACGATTGTAGCTGGATCTGTCATTGGGTTGTATGTTCCTAATTGTTCGATGATTTTTCCATCTCTTGGGCTTTTAGAATCTGCTACTACTATGTGATAGAATGGAGCTTTTTTCTTTCCTTGTCTTTGTAATCTGATTTTTACCATAATTTTCACCTCCTGAAATTATCTATATATAAATTTAAAAATTTAATAACTTTGTTAATTAGAACTTAAAGTTCTTTAATGCATTTTCATCAATACCATTCATCATTTTCTTCATTGCACCTTTGTTGCTTTTCATTTTCTTCATCATTTTTTGTGTCATTTCAAAGGATTTAATAAATTTGTTGATGTCTTGTACTGTTGTTCCACTACCTTTTGCGATACGTTGTCTTCTGCTTGCATTTAGAAGTCTTGTATCTCTTTTTTCTTTTTTGGTCATAGAACAGATTATTGCTTCTATTTTTACAAATTCTTTATCATCTATTTTTACATCTTTTAATTGATTCATACCTGGTATCATTTTTAAAAGTGATGAAAAAGAACCCATTTTCTTAATTTGTCTTATTTGTGTTAAATAATCATCTAAATCAAATTCGCTTTTTCTTAGTTGTTTTTCAAGTTTTTCTGCTTGTTCTAAATCAAATGACTCTTCTGCTTTTTCAATTACAGATAAGATATCTCCCATTCCTAGAATTCTATTTGCCATTCTATCTGGGTGGAATACCTCGATATCACTTAATTTTTCACCTGTTGCAGCAAATTTGATAGGCTTTCCTGTTACTTTTTTAACTGATAATGCACTACCACCACGTGTATCGCCATCTAATTTTGTTAGAACTACACCATCAATTCCTAAAGCATCATTAAACTTTTCTGCTACATTTACAGCATCTTGACCTGTCATTGCATCTACTACTAATAGTATTTCATGTGGCTTAATTCCAGCTTTTACATTTTTTAGCTCTTGCATTAATTCTTCATCAATATGTAATCGTCCAGCTGTATCTAGTATAACTACATCGTTTAGTTTTGAATATGCTACTGACATAGCCTGTTTTGCAATGTGAACTACATCTTTTGAAGTCTCATTTGCAAATACTGGTATATTAAGCTGTTTTCCAACTACTTGTAATTGCTTAATTGCTGCTGGTCTATAAACGTCACACGCTACTAATAGCGGATTTTTGCCTTGCTTTCTTAAAAGATTTGCTAATTTACCTGATGTTGTTGTTTTACCAGAACCTTGCAAACCTACTAGCATTATTACTGTTGGTGGATTTGGTGTAAAATTTATTCTACTTTCTGTTCCACCAAGTAATTCTACTAATTCATCCTTAACAACTTTTACAACTTGTTGTCCTGGTGTTAATGATTTTAAAACATCTTGACCTAGTGCTTTTTCTTGAATAGTTGCAATGAAATCTTTAACTATTTTATAGTTTACGTCAGCTTCTAAAAGCGCAAGTTTTACCTCTCTTAACATTTCTTTTAAGTCTGATTCTGTTATTCTTGCTTTTCCTCTAATTTTTCTTGTTATTTCTTGTAATCTAGAAGATAATCCTTCAAAAGCCATAATTTCAACTCCTATTCTCTATTTTTTCTATGGTATAATAAGATATACTTTGTTTTTCTCAATTATACTAAACAACTTAGCTCTTTTTTGATGCTTTCTAATACGTTTGCAATTTGTTTATCTGAATAATCTTTTTGTATTTTTGTTAATTCTGATAAAGCCTTTTCGATCTTTTTCTCTTGGTTTAACGTCCTTTTCATAAAATTAAGCTTTTCTTCGTATTCGAAAAGTTTTTTCTCCCCTTTCTTAATGATATCTCTAACGGCTTGTCTTGTTATTTCATTGTTTTCTGCAATTTCTGATAGTGATAAGTCGTTATTGTAGTAGTCATTAATAAACTCATATTGTTTATCTGTTAAAAGTTTTCCGTAAAATTCGCATAACATACTGATTTTTACTTTCTCTTCCATACTACTACCTCTTTTCTTTTTGTAATGCTAATATACTTTACACCATTTTTAGCAATTTGTCAAGGGTTTTTAGTAATATTTGTTAAAAAATTGCCACTGGGGACGGTCCTTTTTGGCAATAAATTGCCATTAAGGTCCGTCCCTAATGGCAATTTCTATTTTTATCTCAATTCTGCTTGTAGTTTTTTCTCTAATCCTTCAATAATTTTATCCATAACAGCATTAATTTCTTCATCTGTTAAAGTTCTATCTTGCTTTCCGAAAGTTAAAGAAAACGCTACACTTTTCTTGTTTTCAGCTACTCCTTCACCTGTATAAACGTCAAAAACTTCATAGTTTTCTAATAATGAACCTGCAAATTTCTTTATGTTTATACCAATTTCTTGTGCTGTGACTTTTTTGTCTACAACCACGGCTAAGTCCTTTTTGATATTTGGGAATTTTGAAATCTCTTTATATTTCATTTTTCCAACTTTTTTAGCAAGTAGTTTATCTAAGTCTATTTCTAAAATAAACACATCTTCTTTTTCTACACTTGGGTGAATTTTTCCAATTAGTCCTACTATGTCGTTATTTACTGATATAACTGCTGATTGTCCTGGGTGCATTTCATCAGGTGTTTTATTTAGGTCTTTTACAAAACTATATCTTCCATTATATCCTAAATAATCTAGTATTTCTTCTGCAATTCCTTTGATTACATAAAAGTCTACTTTTTTCTTTTCCATTCCAACATAATATTCTCCACTCATTAAAGCTGCTAACTTTTTAGTTTCTGAGTATTCTTCGTTTTGTTTTTGGAATGATTTTCCTATTTCAAATATTGATACGTCTTTGTTACTTCTTGCTTTATTGTATTTGTATATTTTATGTAACGCTACTGATAAGCTATGTCTTAATGTGTTTTTGTCTTCTGATAGTGGTGCTAATAATTTTACAACTTGGGTGTCGTCTTTTGTGAACATTTTTGCTTCGTTTTCTGGCACTAATACATATGATAATGTTTCGTTTAGTCCTAAGTCCATCATTTTGTTTCTTATTTGTCTTTCAATTTTGTCATAACTTCCCATTTTTGGAGCTATGTCAGGCAATTTCCCTTTTATGTTGTTAACTCCATAAATACGTCCAACTTCTTCTATTAAATCTTCTTTTATAGAGATGTCTATTCTTCTTTTTGGTACACTTACTGTAATTATTTCGTCCTTTACAGTTGTTGTAAATCCTAGTTTTCTAAATACTTCTAATATTTCTTGTTCTGAAATTTGCATTCCTAAAATTGCGTTTATATTTTTTGCTGTGATGTCTATATTTTTGTCACTTCTATCTGTTGTGTCATATTTAGCTAAGTTTCCTACAATTTCAGCTCCTGCATATTTTTCTAAAAGGTTGCAAGCTCTTTCTATTGCCATATATGTTCTATTTGAATCTAATCCTTTTTCAAATCTGTTGCTTGCTTCACTTCTTAGAATTGAATTTGATGTTCTTCTTACTTTTACATTATCAAATATTGCTGCTTCTATTATGATATTTTTCGTATTATCTGTTATTTCTGTTTCTAATCCACCCATTACACCTGCTAGGCCAATTGCTTTTTCTCCATTTGATATAACTATATCTTCTGATTTTAGTGTTCTTTCAATATTGTCTAGTGTTGTTAATTTTTCACCTTCTTCTGCCATTCTTACTTCTAAGCAGCCTTTAAGTGTATCTGCATCATAGAAATGTAGCGGTTGGCCTGTTTCTAGCATTACATAATTGCTTATATCTACTACATTATTGATTGGTCTTATTCCTGAAGCTATAAGTCTATTTTTTATGAATGCTGGACTTTCCTTAATTTCTACATTTTTTACTCTTTTTGCTAAGAATATTGAACAGTTTTCAGTATTTACATTTACTTTGAATGTATCGTTTATGTTTTCGCTATTTTCTTTATGTGATAAGTCTATATCTTTTACTTTTTTATCATATATAGCTCCTACTTCATAAGCCATACCTAAAATACTTAATAAATCTCCACGGTTTGCTGTTAAATCGAAGTCAATTACACTATCATTCATTTGTAAAAATGCTATTGGGTCTTCTCCCACTGGTGCGTCTGCTGGTAACTCGTGTATTCCTGCTTTGTCTTCTTCTTTTAAAAATTTGCTTTCTAACCCAAGTTCAGCCATCGAACACATCATTCCATTTGATTCTTCTCCTCTTATAACTCCTTTTTTTATTGTTCCACCTGGCAACTGTGCACCGTCTTGTGCAACTATTACTTTTAGCCCTTTTCTAGCATTTGGCGCTCCACATACTATGTCTAAAACTTCACTTCCAATATCTACTTTACAACAATGCAAATGGTCTGAATCTGGGTGGTCTACGCACTCTTTTATTTCTCCTATTACTAATTTTGTTGCACTAATTAGTTTTCCAGCTTCATCATACTCATTTCCTGCATTTGTCATATCTTCTGCTAATTTCTTAACATCAATATTTTCATCTAAATCTATATAATCTTTTAAAAAATTAATACTTAATTTCATTTTCTTTGTCCCCCCTATCAAATTGTTTTAAAAATCTTACGTCATTTTGATATAATAAACGTATATCCGTTATTCCGTATTTGAACATTGCTAATCTATCTAATCCTACTCCAAATGCAAATCCTGAATATTTTTCTGGGTCATATCCATTCATTTTTAAAACATTTGGATGAACCATTCCTGAACCTAAAAGTTCTATCCAACCTGTTTGCTTACATAGGTTACATCCTTTTCCACCACATTTAAAACAAGTAACATCTACTTCATATGAAGGTTCTGTGAATGGAAAGTAACTTGGTCTAAATCTCAATTCTGTGTTTTGACCTAACATTTTTTTCATAAACACTTCTAATGTTCCTTTTAAATCTGCTAGTGATATATTTTTGTCTATTACTAATCCTTCAACTTGATTAAATTGATGTGAATGTGTTGCGTCATCTTCTCTTCTAAATGTTTTACCTGGCACTATTATTCTTATTGGTGTTTTTTCTTCATTTGCCATCATTGTTCTTGCTTGAACACTTGATGTTTGTGTTCTTAATAAATGTTCTGGTGTTATGTAAAAACTATCTTGCATATCTCTTGCTGGATGCCCTTTTGGCAAATTTAATCTTTCAAAACAGTATTCATCTGTTTCCAATTCTGGACCTGAAACAACATCATATCCCATTGAAACAAATAAATCTTCAACTTCTTCTATAACCCTATTTAGCGGATGTTTACTTCCTCTTTTGATTTTTTGGCTTGGCAAAGTTATATCGATTTCTTCTGTTTTTAATTTTTCTTCTAATTCTATTTTTTTAAGTTCTTCTTCTTTTTCTTCTACTAATTTATTTAGTTCATCTCTTACTTGATTTACTAAACTTCCTATAACAGGCCTTTCTTCTGGGCTAAGCTTTCCCATTCCTCTTAATACTAGAGTTAATTCTCCTTTTTTTCCTAAGTATTTTACTTTTAAGTCACCTAATGTTTTTAAGTCTTTGCTTTCACTTATTTCTTTTAGTGAATTTTCCTTAATTTTTGCAATTTCTTCTTTCATATTTGCTCCTTTCTTCGTTTAACAACGCCAAATGATAATTATTTTTCAAACAAGAAAAGTGGCTTGCCACCTTTTCTTCTCGCCGATTTGAGTTTTCGAATGTAATGAGAAAATCTCAAAGGCAATAGCGATTGTAGCATTTTAATTTTATAGGAAAGAAAAACTTTCCTATAAAATTAAAAGCCACTCGTCGCTTTATGTATAGGACGAAATGGCTTTATTTCCGTGGTACCACCTAAATTTATTAGTTTTTTACTAACCTTATTAAAAGTTTTAACGGTTCAACCGCCTTTCCCTACTTAGTTTCAGGAAAAGACCTAAAAAGTGAAATTTCTATATATCTATATTAATGACTTCCAGCCTTGGTCATTTTCTCTCTTAATATTTTTGTGATATATATACTTTGCTTTTCAATTGGCTTATTTATTATGTTTTATATTCTAGCATATTTTATCTTTGGTTTCAAGAGTTTTAGTTCATTTTTATAAATTAACTGTTATAGTTAATAGCAATTCATTGTTCCATAAAATTTTACTTCAATTTTAATATGGCTTATATTGCTTTGTTTCTTTATATGAACCATATTTTTTACCATAATATTTTTCTATTCTAGTATTTTTTTCTGTTTTATTTCTTGTTTTTGAAAATCCTTTACCAGCTTCTAATAAAAGTGGTTTTTCCTTTCTATTTTTTATAAAAATTCTAATTTTGTTTAATATTGTGTTTCTGTTTTCAAAATAGAAAGTAATAATGTACATTCCATAGTCGTTCAATTCTGTTTCTACTCTAATTTTCTTATTTGGAAATTCTCTTTTTACTCCTTCTATATTTTGTTCTACTTCTTCTTGCGTGTATTCTTTTGAGTCAAAATAATACTCTAAACGTTTAATTTTTGCCATTTTTTATCAACATCCTTTTATAAATTTTATTTAAAATTTACATTTTACTAGTTTCATTTTTTCTAACAAAACTTTTGTAACTTATGTTACGAGTACTATTTTAACATATTTTTCTTGATTTTTCAATAAAATTATGTAAATTTATCAGGACAAAAAATCTCAATAATTTTGTTAGATGTTTTTTTAAACTTTTTGCCCTGCCCTAAAAATCCATTCTATAATTCGTCTTCTATATATAATAATCTATTATATTTAGCAACTCTATCAGTTCTACAAGGTGCTCCTGTTTTTATTTGTCCTGCATTTACTCCAACAGCTATATCAGCAATTGTAGTATCTTCTGTTTCACCTGAACGATGAGATATAACAGTTCTATATCCACTTTCTTTTGCCATTTGAATTGTATCTAATGTTTCTGTTAATGTTCCAATTTGATTTGGTTTTATTAGTATAGCATTTGCCACTTTTTTATCAATTCCCCTTTTTAATCTAGATTTATTTGTAACAAATAAGTCGTCTCCTACTAATTGCACTTTATTTCCTATTTTATTTGTTAACTCTTGCCAGCTTTCCCAATCTTCTTCTGCTAACCCGTCTTCTATTGAATAGATTGGATATTTTTCACATAAATCTTCTATATATCCTATCATTTCTTCTTTTGTTTTATATTGTTTACTTTTCCAGAAGTAGTAACCTGTTTTTCCTATCTTTTTTGCCTCTTCAAACATTTCTGTACTTGCAACATCTAGTGCTAGCATTATATCTTTTCCAGGCTCATATCCCGCTTTTTTTATTGCCTCTATTATAACTTCTAGTGCTTGCTCTTCATTGTCTAAATCAGGAGCAAATCCTCCTTCGTCTCCTACTCCTACACTATATCCTTTTTCTTTTAGGACTTTTTTTAGTGTATGATATATTTCTACTCCCCTTTTTAATCTTTCTGCAAATGTAATATCTCCTACTGGCATAATCATAAATTCTTGTATACTTATGTTATTATCAGAATGTTTGCCGCCATTTAATATATTCATCATTGGTGTTGGCATTACTTTAGCATTTATCCCACCAATATAATTATATAATTCCATACCAAGTGAATTGCTTGCCGCTTTTGCTACTGCTAGAGAAACTCCTAATATTGCATTTGCTCCTAAATTTGATTTATTTGGTGTGTCATCTAATTTAATCATTTGCTCGTCCACTTTTCTCTGGTCATATACATTCATTCCTATTATTTCTTTTGCTATTTTTTTATTTACATTTTCAACTGCTTTTTCTACGCTTTTTCCCATATAGTTGTTTTTGTTTCCGTCTCTTAATTCCACCGCCTCAAAGCTTCCTGTTGATGCTCCTGATGGTACAGAAGCAACTCCTATATACCCGTCTTCTGTAAGAACTTCTACTTGAATTGTTGGATTTCCCCTAGAGTCTAATATTTGTATTGCTTTTACATCTTGAATTTTTAATATGTTTTTCATTTTCCTTGCCTCCTTTTTTTCTTATTGTATACATTTTTTGGAAAATTTATACACAAGATGTGTCCCCAAATGGACAAAATGTCCAAAAAGAAACGTCCCCAAATGTCCCTTATGATGCTTTTTTGTTTCTTAGTTCTGTTGCATATTTTAGGGTAATTTCGTTTACTTCTCCTGATGAAATCCTTGCAATTTCTTCTATAACTTCATTCTCTTTTAACAATCTAATTTGTGTACTAGTTCTTTCTTGTTTTACATTTTTGCTTATAAAATAGTTATGATCTGCAACTGCTGCTATGTTTGGTAAATGTGATATGCACATTACTTGATGTTTTTTAGATATTGCTTTTAATTTTTTTGCAACAGAGTTTGCTGCTTTTCCACTAATTCCTGTGTCTATTTCGTCAAATACTAATACTGGCATTTTGTCTGTTTCTGCTAGTACTTTTTTTATTGCTAACATTATTCTTGACATTTCTCCACCTGAAGCTATTTTAGATAGTTCTTTTTCGCTTTCCCCTATGTTTGTTGCAATGTAGAAAGTAACAATATCTTTTCCTGTTTTGTAGTATTCATCTTTATATTCTATATGTATATTTATTTTTGCGTTTTTCATTTCTAAATCTATTAATTCTTGGTTTATTTGTTCACTTAAATTTTCTGCATTTTCTTTTCTTATTTCATTCATTTCTTTTGCTAATTTGTCCATTTGATATTCTATTTCTTTTTGTCTATTTTTTAGTTTATTATTGTATTCTTCTAAGTTTTCTATGTGTTCTATTTCTTTTTTTGTTTCTTCACTATATTTTAGTATTTCTTTTATGCTATTTCCATATTTTCTTTTTAGTGAATATATTAGGTTTAGTCTTTCTTCTATATAATTTCTTTCTTCTTCGTCAAAGTATATGTCTTTTGTGTAACTGCTTATATCTCTAGATAATTCTTGTAATTCATAATATATTGTTTTTAAGCTTCCTGATACTTTCTCATATTTTTCATCTATGTTTTCTATTTTTTCTAATGCTCTTATTGCCATACTTATTGTGTCTATGCTATTTTCTGATATTAAGTTGTCTGCTTCATTTAGATTGTCTGATATTTTTTCTGCATTTGACATTATTTTTCTTTTTTCTTCTAATTCTGTTTCTTCTTCTAGTTTTAATTTTGCTTCTTCTATTTCATTTACTTGGTATTGCAATAAGTCTAGCTTTCTTTGTTTTTCTTTTTCATCTCCAAAATTGTCTTTTAATTCTTGCTTTATTTGGTTTCTTTCTTCATATAGTTTTTCGTATTTTTCTTTATTTTTTTGTAGTTTTTCTCCACTAAAATTGTCTAAATATATTATATGTTTTCTGTTATCTAATAGATTCTGATTGTCGTTTTGTCCGTGTATTTCTATAAAATTACTCATAAATTCTTTTAGTTCGTTTACTGTTACCATTCTTCCATTTATTTTGCACATATTTTTTCCTGTTGCACTTATTTCTCTTGATATTATTATATTTCCTTCTTCTGATTTTTCGCTTTCAGGTTCGTACATGCATAATTCTACAAATGAGTTTGTTTCACCTTTTCTTATCATTTCTTTTAAAAATTGAATCTATGTCAAGTTTTTGGACACAAAAGCGTGGAATTTTTACGCTGACAT
>CATGLK010000019.1 GCA_949538735.1 uncultured Clostridia bacterium | reverse complement strand
TCGAGGTGTAGCGCAGTTGGTAGCGCGCGTGGTTTGGGACCATGAGGTCGCAGGTTCGATCCCTGTCACCTCGACCATAGTAAAAGCTGTGCAGAAGCACAGCTTTTTGTGTTATAATAAAAATTAAAACTACTTAACATACTTACTCAAATGTTTATATCTAACAAAGCCCAAAACTCCAAAAATCAAAACAATCAAAGCTAAAACCAAAACAGTTTTAAAACCAGCAAAAGGTAACCTACCATGAGCTAAAGTATCATCAACATCATTACTAGAAGAACCAGTATTACCCTGAACATCATCCTTCTTAACATTATCTACAAAAGTCTCAACTTTATCTTTATAAACAACATTCATAGCATTAGAAGAAAACACGCTTTCTTCAGAACCTTTTGTAGCAACTTCTTTTATGTAAAGATATAAAGCATTATTATCAGCAATATCACTATAATTAGCAAGTTTCCTTGAATCAATTACAAACTCAATAGAATTATTAGAAGTTTGCTTCTCAGAAATTTTAACCCAATTAGATATATCTTTTTCATTACTATTTGTAGACAAATAGTAATAATATTCAACAGTATCAGTAGTCTTTACAATACCAGTAATATCAATGTTAATTAAAGCATAATCTTTTTTATCATCATTAGTATAGTAATAAGCCTGAACTTTTTTTACATTACAAGTCGCATTATCAAAATTAGAATTCTTAGCTAATTCAACAACTGAAATAGGCTGACTAGCTGTTTTTTCTTCATATTTAATAGTTACAGAAGTTTGGCCTAGGCTTAAATTTGTACCGTTTTCAACAGTATAATTTATTATTTCTTGGGTTGAATTATCTTGATATGTTCCTGTAACAACCATACCAGTCTTATCAAAATTTTCGCCAACTCCATATTTTATCTTTTTAGGAGCAGTAGTTATACTAATTCCAACCAAAGGATTAGGAATGACAGTTATAGGTTGACTTACAGTTTTTTCTCCATAAGAAATTTGTATTTCAGTTTGAGTAGTTTTTAAGTTATTTCCGTTTTCAACTTTATAATCTGTTATAGTTTTTTTAGTACCGTCTTTAAAGGTCGCTTCTATAACCATTCCTGATTTATCAAAATTTTGGCCTTCTTTATATTCTGTTTTTGTTGGTGGTGTTGTAATTTTTAAATCTGTTACAGTATTTTTTTCAACAGTTATTGGTTGAGTAACACTTTTGTCTTCATAACTTATTGTTATACTAGTTTGACCAGCTTTTAAATCTGTTCCATTTGTAATAGTATAGCTTGAAGGATCTAGCTCAACTGTTGGTTTAGTTCTACTATTGTAATTTGCTTTTACGACCATACCAGTTTTATCAAAGTTTTCTCCTTCAAAATACGATGTTTTAACTGGTGGTGTTGTAATTTCAATGTTTTTTAAAGATTCGTCTATTAACTCTGTTGTTGTAAATGCTTTTATAGTACTATCACAATTTGATAATAATGCGCTAGTTTCTGAAATTTTTCCTAGATCAAGCCATTCACAGTTTTCTAAATTGTTTCCAGCAGCCACAAAGCACTTTCCATTTTCAACTGTTACATTAGAATATGGACTACCAATGCCGAATGGTGTTTTTGGCCTCTACATAAATAGGAGTTAAAGTCAATAGACTTTGAATTTCTACAACAACGGCAAACGAATTTGCTGTTATTTCAACAGGTTTAGAAAATTCTAATGAATGATATCCTGCTGAAGTAAGCATTCCAGTCTCACCAGATTTTAGTGGTACTAGTTGTAAATCAGACTTAGATTTACTTGTACCATTAGGGTTTACATATACTTTGCAAATACATGCAGAAGGTACTGATAAAGAAACATGAGTTAAATATTCAGAATTGGTAGTTTTCTTATCAAATAAATTACATAGCATTATACTTGGGCTGGCTATGTTCAGTGCACTACAAAAACCAAGCTCATCATAATAATAATTATTATCATAATTAACAGTATCAGTTGCTTTTACTACACCACATAAGTTTTTGGAAATATTAACATCTTCATAAGATACATAAATAAATCCATTATCTCCATAATTTTGATATACTATATCATTTTCAATTGAATAATTATATACTTTAGAAGCATAATTTATAAATTCATCTGAAAGGTCATCAGGAGAATTCCAACCATTTTGAATACATTCTTCTCGAGTTTCAGCAAAAAGTACTTCTCTAAATTGTTGTATTGTCATTTTTTCAATTCTTTTTCCCCAAGAGTTCCTTACAATCCAAGCACCGTTTGATGTAGGTTTGCCATTTTCATTAAAGTTATCAACACTATAATTATCATCCCATCCAACAATAGAAACAGCATGATTAGCAGGATGTTCAGATGAATTGCCGCAAAATAGAGCTCCAGTAACAAAGTTAAAACAATCACCATAAATGTTAGCACCATGTAATCCAGCATAAACAGAACCATAATTCTGAATATGTTGTTTAATTTGATTTACGATTATGTCTTTAACTTCAGTTGCTTCGGTATTATAATCAGGATACATAGCAAAATCATATAATTGACTAGAGACAGTCTTATTTTGAATTTGGCTAATATCTATAAGTTTCTCATTATTTTCAAATGGCATTTCTGCTTCTGGTATTGCACCATATCCATTAGCAAGATAAGTCTCGGCCATAAGATAAGTACCGCCACTACCAACTTCCCTGTTAAAGCCTTTTGGATTTTCCACATTATCTTTAAAATATCTATTTGTAGAATATTCCATATGTCTTTCTGAAAAGTCATATATTTTTGATAGATTTGTACCTTTTTTATAATTAGATAATGCTAGGTTTGTTTCTAATGAAGACAAACTAGCAAAAGCCCAACATGAATTTGTCTGCATTTGATTACGTATAGCTAAATTTGCAGGTATAATATCTCTTAAATCATATTTTGGGCTAATATTAGACCTTAACATTTTTGCCCTATAAAATGGATTAGTGTATTCTGGTTTAGAGAATGGCACATCATACATTCTAGGTATTATAACATTTTTCTTTTCTTCATCAGACAATTCTAGCCACTTTTTAAAATCATCTGAATATTCTACTGGCTCAAATAAATTTGCAGAGTTGTTTGCAAATACTTTTTTTGTTGTCAAAAACATTATTAAAAGAATTAATAATATAAGGACAACCATAATTTTCTTTAGTTTTTTCATAAAAATCCCCTTTCTTTTTTTGTATATAAAAGTACTTTTTTCAAGCTTTTAAATATAAAAATGCACTTTTTCAACATTATTGTATACATAGTTCTTGAAAATGTAAACAATCTACACGAAATAAAATATTTTAAAAATTGAACAACAAAAAAGAGACTTAATTCAGTCTCTCTTTTGCTCACGTTTGGGATTCACAAAAACTTTTTTCTCTTGCAACAACTTTACTACCTGTGTAGAAAGAAGGCTTTTATCAGTGCTATGACAAACAATTCGTTTCAACAAATCACTATCACTTGCAATACACATTTTCTTTGAGTATTGAGACATTGACAATTTGCTATTTGCAAATTCAGTAGAAATCTTTGCACACTCCTTGTTAGAAGGAAGATAAATCTTCCGTTTTTGTTTCAAGTGTCTGTAATGATTCAAAGAACGTATAGAACCAGCTGCGCCAGCATGACCAGCAGAATTTCCGCTAGCTTTACGTTCCATATAGTCTACTGTATTCAAATCAACAATGCTTTCCACAACAGCCTTTTTCAAAAGAGTATAAAAAGTATTTTCACTAATTTTATATTCTCTTGCAAAATATTCAGCAGAATAGTCAAGTGCAGTTGAAGCATATTGCTCAGCAATATGTTTTATCTGAACCCGAGAAAAATCACGTGCGGTTTTCTTAGTCATAAAGTACTCTCCTTTCGCATCCGTGAAAAAACTTAAAAAGTTTAATATATACATTATACACCGTATTTAACATAATGTCAAATAGAAAGAGCAAAAAAAGAACTAGATTCTATAAAACGAAGAAATCTAGTTCAATAAACAAAAAATAAACATATAAATATATGATTATTATAAAAGAATTGTAGCAAAAAAAGTCTTTTAAGTCAACAAAAATAGACAAAAAATTTTGAAAACATCAATCTAAATTATAAGTTTCCAAATCCTTAATAGCAGGATCATATAAATTCTTACCAGAAAAATCAAAACGAGAACCATGGCAAGGGCAATCCCAAGTCTTATCAACATCATTCCAAGAAAGCTGACAACCAAGATGAGTACAAATAGGCTTAACCGCAAATATTTTGCCATTAGGGTCTTTATAAATCCCAACCTTTTGATTATTAATCTCAATAATACTTCCAGAGTTATTAGCAATTTCATCAAAATTCATTTGAGCAGGACGAAACTTATCAAAAACCAAAGAATTTGCAGACTGTACTAAAATATTTTTAAACTCATCTCTATTTTTGAAAGCAGACAAACGAGAAGGATTAAACAAATAAGCATATTTATTCTCTTTTTGCAAAATCTCATCTACAACAATATTAGCCGCAACATTTGATAAAGTCATTCCCCATTTTTTAAAACCAGTACCGACAAAAACGTGTGGCATAAGTGAAGAATAGTGACCAACATAAGGAATTTTATCTAAAGAAATACAATCCCTTGTATCCCAACGGAATAAGACTTCACAATCAGGATAATATTTTTTTGCAACATCTTCTAAAGCGCCATAAGTATATTCATAAGAAGGCGGTTCGCCAGTTCGATGTTCTCCACCACCAATTAAAAGCAATTCTTTACCTTCATAATTTGCAGTTCTAAAAGAAAAAGCAGGTTCAGCGGCAGAAATATACATACCATTAAATAAAGTTTTCTTAGGGTCAATAGCAATTAAGTAAGAACTAGACTGATACAGTTTAGTAAAATAAAATCCAGGAAAATTAATAAATGGATAATGAGTTGCAACAATTACATATTTAGATTTTACTGTGAAATCACTACAAAAAGTGGTATAAGTATCATCAATTTTTTGCACATCAAAAGCAGTAGTGCCAGTAAAAATAGAACCACCTTTTGAAAGGATAGCCTTACATAATCCGTCTAAATACTTAATAGAATTAAATTGAGCCTGATTTTTAAAACAAATAGCGCCTTTTATATCAAAAGGTAAACCAGTTTTAGTAACAAAATCACAATTAAATCCAATCTTATCAAGAGCGCTTTGCTCTAATTTTAAAGCATTATACTCTTTTTCAGTTGTAGCATAAACATAGTTATTTTGTATTTTAAAATCACATTTAATTTTTTCAGTATCTATAATATCTTTTATATTTTTAATAGCTTCTTCATTAGCATCTAAATAATCTTTTGCAAATTTTTCATCATAAGCATCAACTAAATATTTGTAGAATAATCCATGTTGGCTTGTAATTTTTCCAGTAGTATGACCAGTTGTTTTACTTCCAATAAAATCTTTTTCCAAAACAGTGACTTTAAGACCTTGTTTAGATAAATAATACGCACAAGTAATGCCAAAAATACCAGCACCAATAATACATACATCAGTTTCAATATCACCTTTATTTTCATATTTGTTTTCAAAAATTTTCTGATTTGATAACCATAAAGAATTCATAACAATCATCCCTTTCTATGTCATATCAAAGACACATCTTAAAATTAGTATAACCAATTTTTTGGAATAAATTATAAAAATAGTGGAAAAATAATTTAGATAGTGATATACTACAAAAAAACACGAAGGAGGATTTTATGGAAGAAAATTTAAAAGAAAAATTATTTAAACCAACAAAAGCTGGTTGGGAGAGAGCAGATGAAAGAGAAAGAGAAGCAATTTTTAATTTATCAAAAAAATATATGAATTTTTTAAATGTAGCAAAAACAGAAAGAGAGTTTATAAAACAAGCTAGAAAAATGGCAGATGAGAACGGATACAGAGACATCATAGAATTTGAAACTTTAAAACCAGGAGATAAGGTATACTTTGTAAATAGAGACAAAAGTATGTATTTAGCGATAATTGGAGAAAAATCAATAGAAGATGGGCTACATATAATAGGTTCACACGTAGATTCACCAAGACTAGACCTAAAACCAAACCCATTATATGAAGACACAGGGTTGGCATATTTCAAAACACATTATTATGGTGGAATAAAGAAATATCAATGGACAACAATACCACTTAGTATGCATGGAGTTATTGTAAAAACAAATGGAGAAAAAGTAGAGGTAAATATAGGGGAAGAAGAAAATGATCCAATATTTACAATAACAGATTTATTGCCACACTTAGCACAAGACCAAATGGAAAAGAAATTAAAAAACGGTGTAGAAGGAGAAAACTTAAATCTATTAATAGGAAGCATTCCATATGAAGATGATAAAGTTTCAGAAAAAGTAAAATTAAATATATTAAATATATTAAATCAAAAATATGGAATAACAGAAATTGACTTTACAAGTTCAGAAATCGAATTAGTACCAGCATTTAGAGCAAGAAGCCTAGGATTTGACGGAAGTATGGTTGCAGCATATGGTCAAGATGATAAAGTATGTGCATATACATCATTACATGCGATGATGGAACTAGAAAACGTGAAAAATACAGCAGTTTGTATATTATCTGATAAAGAAGAAATAGGAAGTATGGGAAATACAGGAATGGAATCACATATGTTTGACTTCTTTATATCAGAAATTTTAAATAAACTAGGAGTTAATAGACCAAACTTATTGGACAGAGTATTTTGCTTTTCAAAGATGTTATCATCAGATGTTGACGCAGGCTTTGACCCACTTTATGCATCTGTATCTGACAAATACAATTCAGGATTTATAGGAAAAGGAATAAGTCTTAACAAATATACAGGTTCAAGAGGAAAATCAGGTGCATCAGATGCAAATGCAGAATATGTGGCTTGGGTAAGAAATGTATTAGAAAAAAACGGAATTGATTATCAAGTAGTAGAGCTTGGTAAAGTTGATGTCGGTGGTGGCGGAACAATTGCTTACATCTTAGCTAATAAGGGAGCAGATGTAATCGACTGTGGAGTTCCGGTGCTTTCAATGCATGCACCATATGAAGTTACAAGTAAATATGATGTTTATTCAGCTTACAAAACTTATAAAGCATTTTGGCAAGAATAGAGATAAATAAAAAACTGTGGTATCAAACGATACTACAGTTTTTAAAACTTTTCTACTAAATCTATAATAGAAGAAACAAGCAATTTCTTTTCTTCAGATAGATTGTCAATTCTTTCTGATAATTCTACAGATTCTTTAATGTTAGGATTTGTAATAAATTCTTTGTATAATGTGTTAGGACTAATTCCTAGAATATTCATATATTTAATCTGTGTTTGAGTTTTAACACCATTGTTACCATTTTCAATTCGTGAAATATATTTTAAAGAAATGCCTAATTGCTCTGAAAGTTTTTCTTGTGTAAGCCCAGCTTTTATACGATAATCTCTTAATAACTTACCAAAACTTTTATCAATATTTGATTTAGAAAGAGTACTCATTTTTTCCCTCCTTAATGTTTATAAGTATTAGTAACAGTATACCAAGAGCAATTTAAATAAGGAACACATCAATGGTACGAAAACAAAATGACGTAAAATTTCATATAAATCTTTGAAACAATTGAAAATCCATAATTACGAAATGAGAAAAATTATAAACATAGTGCAGTAATAGTGTAACCAAATAAAATATTGATATACAAACCTTGTATTATTTTTTGTTTGTGATGATTTGAAAAATATGTCAAAATATGCTATAATATAGATAGTTATTATTTTTTTAATAACAATATAGGGGGTGATACAAATGAAAAATAAAATTTTAGAAACTTTATTTTTTGTTATACTATTAATAGTTATGACTGTAACAACAAGTATAGGATATTCTGACGATTTATTTGAATTTGATTTACCAAGTGATTATGCGAATATGTCATATAATGGTGTATATGCATTTGCAAATAAGAGCGGAAAAAGGGGAATGATAATTTATACTATGGAAGATAGTAGTATAAAAAAATCAACATGGGATATAGATAAATCAGATTTAGATGATTTAATTGGAAAAGCATTTAATAAAACATCTGTTATAGAAACAGATAGAAAGGCTAAGTTAGGAAAAGAAAAAGCGATACATTTGATTTTAGCAGAAGATGGCGATTATATGGATGTTTATATTTTGGCGTCAAACAAATATATTTATATGGTTAGCTTTGTGGGAGAGTCAAGATCAGATTTGGATAATGAAGATTATACAATGATTAAGAAATCTTTTAAATTGAAGGATGCTACTACGAATTTTAAGGCACTTTATATTGTTGGTGTTATTGTTGTTATTGCGATAAGTGCATTTTTTAAATATAGAAAGTCTTTTAGTGCTCCTAAGTATAATACAAAGAATGAGATTGATTATAAGAATTTGACAGAAGATGATTTTAATAGAATGAATTAAATATTTTAACAGGATATGATTAAAAATGATTATAAAAAGGGCTATTCAAAAAAGAAAGCCCTTTTTTAATCTTTAATACATCTAAATAGATAAATATTCTTTAATAAAGTCTCTATCTATTTTTCTCAAGCTATTATTTAAGTATAATAAGACAACAGGAGATTTTGGCAATTCAATTGGAATATCCACTTCATAAAGTTCTTGGTTTTCTAATTCCTTTTCTACTGCGACTTTTATAACATGTGATATTCCCAATCCCTTTTTTGCAAAACTAATCTTTGTTTCAGTAGCATTTGCATCAATATTAGCTTCTATTGAAACTCCGTATATTTTCAACAATTTTATCAATCTTTTATCTGTACTTGATTTTGTATCCAATATATATTTGAAATTTTCTAAATCCTTTATGTTATTAATTTTTAAAGGTTTGTTAGATATAAATATATTATCAAGATTTTCTATTTTTTTCTTAGTTATCTTCTTATTTATAATTTCATTTTCATTATTATCTATTATAAAATTTACTTCATTTTGAGTTAGCATTTCCACCAATTCATTTCTTCTCATTGTGCTAATAAAAGAAATTTTTAAATCAGAATTATTATTTTTTACATTTTTGATTTTTTCTGTTAAATAAGAAGAGAAAATATGAGAATATGAGCCTATTTTAATATCGTTATTACAATCCGCATTTACTCCAAACCATATTTTCTCAAAAAGGGGATGTATATAATTATATAAATTTTGTCCTTCTTCTGTTAATTGAATACCTTTATTATTACGGTAAAATAATGTTTTACTTAATTGTAACTCTAAATTAATAATTTCCTTACTGATGGCAGTAGATGAAATATTTAATATTCTACTTGCCTCAGAATAACTTTTACAATTAGCGATTCTACAAAAGGTTATTAAAAATTTGGGGTTTACATTCTTATCTTGCATAATTAACACTCCTACTATTATATGATTTTATATAAGTATAGTATATTTTATAAAATTTGTACATAATTAAATAGTTTATGTACGTGAACTAAAAGTTGATGCTGAATATTGTAAGGCTACTTAACAAAAATATAGTTGAATAAAAAAGAAAAAATAGGTAATACTAATCAAAAAGTTGACTAATGTGCTTACAAAATGATAAAATGTAAGCACATTAATTAAATTTGGAGGATAAAATGGAAAGATATGAAGAAATTAAAAAAGTAATTAAAGATAGTCAGGGAATAGTAAATAGCAAATTCCTTAAGGAAAATGCTATTAGTAATTATTATATTAATAAATTATTAAAAGATAAGTTAATAGAAAGAATTGAGAGGGGGATCTATGTAAGAACTGATATATTTGCAGATGAGTTTTATATTTTACAACAAAAAAGTAATAAAGTAGTATTTTCATATAATACAGCGATGTACTTTTTGAGAGAAACAGAGAGAACACCAGACTTAATTGATGTAACAACCTATAAAGGATTCAATAAACACAGAATGCCTAAAAATGCAAGAGTTCACTATGTAAATAAAGAAAATTTATATTTGGGAGCAATTAAAGTGGAATCACCGGGAGGATTTGAAGTAATATCTTATAATCTAGAAAGAATTTTATGTGATTTAATTAAAAATAAAGAGACAGGTGTAGATAAAGAACAGACAAACAAATTTATAAAAGAAATGTTTATAAAAAAGAAGATAGATTCCAGCCTAGCTATAGAATACGCTAAAAAATTAAAATGTGAAAAGAAACTAAGAAATGTTATGGAGGTACTGATATGATAAAAAATGTTCAAAGCTTAAAAGATAGAGCCAATAATTTTGCTAAAGAAAATAACTTGACAGTACAACAGGTTTTACAAAATTATATGTTTGAAAGATTTCTAGAAAGATTATCAGTTTCAAAATATAAAGAAAAATTAATCATAAAAGGTGGATTACTACTATCATCTCTTATAGGTATAAAATTGAGAAATACAATGGATATAGATGCAGATATAGTTGGAATAAATTTTAAAAAAGAAGAAATAGAAAAACTAATTACCAATATTATTAAAATTAATTTGAATGATAATACGCAAATGAAACTAGAAAAAATAGAGGAAATAAAAGAAGAATCAGAGTATGGTGGGTACAGAGCAAAATTAGTTGGAAACCTAGAAAATTTAAAGATTCCATTTCATATTGATATCTCAACTGGAGATATTATAACTCCAAGAGCAGTAGAATATAAATATAAAAAATTATTAGAAGAAGATTACATAGAAATTTATACGTATAATCAAGAAACAGTTATTGCTGAAAAACTTCAAACGATTTTATCAAGAAAAATAGCCAATAGTAGAATGAAAGATTATTATGATTTGTATTTCTTTGCTAATTCTAAATGGCAAGAAATAGATAAAAAGATATTGAGACAAGCAATAAAAGCTACATTTGAACAAAGAGATTCTAAGGAAGATTTAGAAAATAGAGAAAAAATTATAAGTACTATAGAAAAAGATAAAACTTTAACTCAGTCATGGAAGGATTATCAAGCAAAGCATCTATATGCAAAGAGTATAAAATATGATGATGTAATTAAAGCAATTAGAATTATAGGAAGAGAGATTATCTAAAAAATGTGTCATAAAAAGAAAAATTTTATCATAAAGTATATATTTTAGTATAAGTATATGATACAATATCTCTATATTAATTATGGGGGTATATTAGTATGAAGAATATTTATAGGCAGATTTACTTTTATGATGCAAAACTAGAAAAGTATGATAAAGGCATTAACGGCTTTACTAAAGTAGAAAATTATAAAGAAGAAATGATAAAGATGTTTACCTCATTAGAACAACTAGAATTTGACAAAGTAAATTTACAACAGTCTAGATATCTATTAAAAGCTAATAATACATATGATTTTATTAAAATAGATCAAATTAATGAAAATTGTATAAAAGGTAAACTTATTAATTCAGATGATAGTGGATTACAATATTATGAAAAAAATGGAAACCTAAAATTCTTAAAGGATATTATTACAGAGAAACGGTAGTGTATCAGAAGTGGCACATTTCATCATTTTTTTTGATACAGGAATTATGGCATTTGAATATAATGCTAAATGCTCAAGAATAGCTAGTTTAAAAAATTATATCAATGAAAAATTTCAAGGAAAGTATCTCCTTACCCTGTATAACTTACAAGACAAAAAGAAAATGGAAAAAATTAGGAAGATAGAAAAAGTTGGAGGATTTAGTTTTGTAACTAGTAGCAAATTTTTATCAATGCAAAATGCTTCACAATCGAAGGGAATAATTAGAGCTGCTCATGCAACTTTAGACCTTGCACAAAATGATACAGATTTAGAACAAGTAATAAAAATACAAATGAAACCTGTAAGGAAGAAGAAGGGTAGTAAAAGCCCATATTACGATGCTACAGTTCTTAAAGATTCTGTAAAAGAGTTTGCTAATATAGAGAATGATGAGATACCTTTTCAATTAGATATTGTCGGATATGATGAATTAAACGAAGAAATTAGAGTAAACTATTTTAAGGATATTATAACTGAAAGGATTATGTTGAAATCTGATCAAATTTCTTCAAATAACTTTTATGAAAAAATTCTGAGTTGTTATACAAAAGCATATAATAGGTATGTAAAATAATAGAAAAGAGGTAAAAAATGAGGGATAAAATTGATAGTTTAATTGAAACTATTTTAAAATTTAATTGCCTTATCTCACTAATTATAACTATTAGTATAATTTGGATTTTTAAAGATAATCTTATTGAGATATTTGGAAATCAAAAATCAGAGATACTTAATATGATTATTTCGTTATCAGGAACATTGTTTGGCTTTATATTAACATTTTTATCTATTTTTATAGTATTTAAAACAGACACAAAGTATGAAAAAACAGAAGATAATAAAGTTAAGCCAATAATTATGTTAGTTAATAATAACTCCTTCAATGATATATATAAGTTATTTATAAAAGCTTCCTCATCTTTAGGAGTATTAATTCTTATAGCAATACTATATTATTTTACAACATATGGACTTAATTATGTTATTAATTTTATTTTTATATGTTTAATTATATTTTTGATAATAGTATGTATAGTAAGAGTTTTATTATCCTTATATCTATTTAATATTTTAATAAAGATATTAGTTAAGTCAAAATAGAAAGTATTAAGCAGTAAGTTGTTACTGCTTTTTCTATATTAATAAAAAACAGAGTAACTTTTTTAGAGAAATTTTAGATTTTTCAATATCTTAAAATTACTGATCTACAATGAATATAAGCAATGCAAAAATAAAAATCATAAAGATTTTTTAGATGTTTTTTTAGATATTTGTGGAAATAAAAAAATCAAGGGCTAAAAACCCTTGAAAATAGTGGTGAGCCAGGAGGGATTCGAACCCCCGACCCCAGGCTTAGAAGGCCTGTGCTCTATCCAACTGAGCTACTGACCCATAACTCTAAATGACAATAAATATAATATCACAAAAACAAGCAAGTGTCAATAAAAAAACAGCAAAAAATCAAAAAAATTATCATAAAAAATAATATGTAGCCAAATCAGTCAAAAAATACACAAAACAGTCCAACCAAACCAAAAACAACAAAAATAACATTAGACAAAATTTCAACAAACTTAGGATTAAACCTATTACCTAGAAATCTACCAAAAAACAAAGCAATAGAATTACTACCAACCATACCACAAATAGAACCAGCAATCAAAGAAAGCTTAAACTCAGGATACTGCAAGCCAAGACCCAAAGAAGCCAAAAAAGTCTTATCCCCAAACTCCCCAACAACAATATTAAAAGCAATCAACAGAACGTAATTCAATTTTAAATTAGAAAGTTTCTGCAATAAAGAAAATTTAGAACCAGAAGAACTTTCTTTTTCTCTTTTAGGAATAAATCCCCAAATACCAAACAAAAGAAAAGACAAATAAGTCAAAATCTCAGCATAAAACTGAAAGGAAACATTTTCAAAAGAAGCAAGTTTGCTACCAAACAAAATAGCCAAACCATGACTAAAAAAAGTACCAATAGCAACACCCAAAAGTACGTTTTTAGCCCTAGACTTTGTAGAAAAAGATAAAACTAAAAGTTGAGTTTTATCACCTAATTCAGATAAAAAGACCATAAAAAAGCTAACTAAAAAAGGATAAACAAAAGTCATAAATCTCCACACTTCTTTCAAAATAATAAGTATTAAAAAGTATTCAGAAAATCAAAAAATATGACAACGTGCCAACAGGGACGGACCTTTTTGGCAAAAAATTGCCAAAAAGGTCCGTCCCCGATGGCAATCTGCCAAAAGCAGGGTTCCGTAAATAAATGTGAATTTTTTGTGAATTGCTTTACATTGAAAAAATATAATGATAAACTGGGTAAGGATTTAAGCTAAGAGAAAATTGAAAAGGAGGAGTTTTTTGTGATAGAAGTAAAAAATGTTACAAAAAAATATGGCAAGTTTGTTGCAGTAGATGATATTAGCTTCGAGATAAAAGAAGGGGAGATTGTTGGATTACTTGGGCCAAATGGTGCTGGTAAGAGTACTACAATGAATATGCTAACAGGTTTTATTGAGCAAACAAGTGGGGAGATAATAATAGACGGTTATGATATGCTAAAAAAACCTAAGAAAGCGAAGAAAGAGATTGGTTATATGCCAGAAGGTGTGCCACTTTACGCGGATTTGACTGTTAAAGAGTTTGTTAAGTATATGGCAGAGATTAAGGGCATAGATAAAAAAGAGAGAAAAGAGAAAGTTGAAAAGATAATAGAGCAAACAGGGTTAAAGGATGTAGAGAATAAGTTGACAAGAAATTTGTCAAGGGGATATAAACAAAGAGTTAGTATGGCTGGTGCATTGGTTGGAGAGCCAAAGATTTTAATTTTGGATGAACCAACAGTTGGACTTGACCCAAAACAAATAACTGAGATTAGAAAGTTGATTAAAGAATTGGGAAAAACGCATACGGTTATACTAAGTTCACATATTTTATCAGAAGTAAGTCAGATATGTAACAAAGTAATAATTATTAACAAAGGTAAAATTGTTGCAATTGATACTCCAGAGAATTTAGAGAGTAAAGTTTCTAGCAACAACAGTGTATATGTAACAGTAGAAGATACAGAAAATAAAATGGAACAAATTAAGGAAAAAATTCCACAAATTGAAACTTTAAAATTGATAAAAACTAATGAAGATGGAACAAAACAATATGAGATTACATCAAAAGAAGATGAAGATTTAAGAAAAATATTGTTCTCAGAATTAGCAAAGGAAAACATCACAATATTTGAAATGAAAAAAGTTGACTTCAGCTTAGAAGACGCTTTCATGAAATTAATAGAAGGGGGAAAACAATAATGTTAGCAGTTATAAAAAAAGAATTTAAAACTTACTTTTGTTCACCAGTTGGATATGTATTTATAGGTTTGTTTTTGATTATGTTCAGTATATTTTTCTATATTGATGTATTTGCATATCAAAGTACAAATTTTGAATACATATTTTACTCAGGTGCAACAATATTAACATTTATAACACCAATACTTACAATGAGAACAATAGCAGAAGAAAGAAAAACAGGAACAGAACAAATATTACTAACATCACCAATAAGCATTACAAAAGTGGTTTTAGGAAAATTTATTGCAGCAACACTAATTGTTGTAATAACAGAATTATGCACATTTATGTATTTCGGAATATTAAGCTTTTTCGGAGTACCACATATTACAACAGCATTAGTAACATTGCTAGGATTTTTATTATTAGCAATAAGTTACATATCATTCGGAATACTAGCATCTAGCATAACAGAAAATCAAATTATAGCTGGAGTAGTTACAATAGGATTTTTTATACTAACATGGTTTTTACCACAATTTAATAGCATATTTAATAATTTCTCATTAATAAATATGTTTTCAAAATTCCCAAGGGGACAAATTGACATAGCAGATACAGTAACTTTTGTAACCTTTACAATCGCTTGTATATTACTAACGATAATTGCTATGCAAAGAAGAAAAAGTGTAAGGTAAAAAGGGGGATGCAAAGTGAAAGAGGAAAAAGAAAAAAAGCCTAATAAATTTATTGAAGTATTAAAGAAAAAATGGCTAATTGATGGAACTAAAACAACATTATTAGTACTAGCTATAATATTGTTATTTATAGGAATAAACATTTTAATGCAAAAATTGGAGTTAACACCAATAGATTTCAGTCAAGAAAAATTATATACATTAACACAAGAAAGTAAAGATAAAGTGAAAAATATAGACAAAGATGTACACATCTATTTTGTGGGGTCAACAGATGAAGACTCAAATTTAGAGTTAGCAAAACAATATAAAAACGCTAATGAAAAAATAGTTGCAGAAGCAATAGATATAAATGCTAGACCAGACTTAGCTTCAAAATATGGTATAGAAGATGGCACACAAGGAATTATAGTAGAATGTGGAGATAACTCAAAAGTATTAACAGCAAATGATTTAGTAACTTATGATACAACAACATATGAAACAATTAGTATAGCAGAAGAAAAATTAACAAGCTCAATTTTGACAGTAACATCAAATGAAATACCAAAAGTATATTTCTTAGAAGGATATAGCGAATATAAATTATCAACAAATATGAGATATCTAAGTATGTTCTTAGCTAATGAAGTAAACGAAATAGAAACATTAAATATATTGTCAACAGGTAAAGTTCCAGAAGATTGTAAAGTATTAGTAATAACAACTCCAAATAAAGATTTTGACGAAACAGCTACAAATGCAATAAAAGATTATATAAATGCTGGTGGAAATATCTTATGGTTAAATGGAGTAATTGCAGAAAAACAAGATTTACCAAATGTAAATAGTGTTTTAGAATTGTATGGAGTTAATCCATTTGACGTAGGTATGATATTTGAAACAGATTCAAGCAAAACTGTATCAGGAATGCCTTATGTAATATTCCCAACAATAGAATATTCTAATTTAACAAAAACATTGTACAATACATCTGATGTATTATTAATAAATCCTACAAAAGTCAATATAAATGAAGATAAATTAGAAGAATTAAAAGTTGCAAAAACAGAACTTTTAACAACAGGAGAAACATCATTCTTTAGGGCAGATTATTCAATTACATCATCAAGTAAACAAGAAAATGAAGAAACAGGAAAATTTGTAGTAGGGGCAGAATTAGAAAAAACACTACAAGAAGCAAATGAAGAAACAGGCGAAAAAGCTAAAACATCTAAATTAGTTGTAATTGGAGAAAATACATTTATAACAGACTTTACACTATCACAAAATGCGCAATCACCAATAATAGCACTAGCTCGTAATAAAGATATGGCTTTAAACTCAATTGCATATTTAGCAGAAAGACCAGAAGATATAACAGCTAGAAAAAGTACAGGAACAGTAACATATACACCAACAAAAGAACAAGACATAATGGTTCAAGTTGCAATATTCGGAGTGCCAGTATTAATAATATTTGCAGGAATTGTTGTATGGATACTTAGAAGAAGAAAAAAATAGAATAAAAATAAAAAAATCCCATAAACTAATATGGGGTTTTTTGCTATGAAAAATATTTTTAAAGTTGTATTTGTAATAATAGGAACATTAATTGGTGCAGGATTTGCATCAGGTCAAGAGATGTATTTATTCTTCTTTTCTTACGGAATAGAAGGATTGATAGGTATAGTTGTATCTTGCATATTAATGGGACTAATCATATATAAAGCATTATGCTTAATTGATAAATACAACATAAAAACATATAAAGAATTTTTAGAAATGTTTATAAAGCCAAAGCAAAATGAAAGCTTTTTCAATCTAAAAAACATTGTAAACATTGTAATAAACATATTTATTTTAGTAACATTTTTCATTATGATAGCGGGTTTCGGAGCATATTTTGAACAAGAATTAGGAATAAACAGTCTAATTGGAAGCATTATACTTGCAAGTTTCTGTTTTTTCATATTTATGACAAGTATAAAAGGAGTTGTAAAGGCAAGCGAAATACTAGTACCAATACTTATAATATTTGTTGTAATAATAGGTTTTATGAATATAGTAGAAATTAACTTACCAGAATTAGACAAATATATAATAAGAACAAACACGTCTAGTTACTTACTTAGCGCAATTATATATTGCAGTTATAACAGCATTTTATTATTACCAGTTTTAATAACATTAAAAGACTACCTAAGTAGTAAAAAACAAATTGCCTCAATTGCTGCCATTTCAACAGTAATTAGTATAGCTTTATCTGTTATAATATTTTTACTTTTAGTTAGAGTTGATGTGGATATTTCTAATTTAGAAATGCCTGCTGTTTATGTAGTTTCACATATGTTTAAAATATTAAAAATTGCATATGGATTTATAATATTAGGTTCAATTTTTACCACAGCGATTTCATTAGGAACAAGTTATTTACAAAATGTGAGCAAATCAAAGAAAAGTTATACACAGATTGCGATATTTATGTGTATAACTTCTGTGCTAGTTTCAAAAATTGGCTTTTCTAATTTGATAAATTCTTTGTATCCGATTTTTGGATATTTGGGAATTATTCAAATTTTACTTATAATTTTTAAGAAAAATCCTAAATTAAAAACAATAAATAAAAAAGAATAATGAGATACCTGTTGACGTAATTATTTTGTGAACGATAAAATAATACTAAAGAAAACAAAGGAGGAAATGACAATGCAAAACAAGCAAACCAAAGGAATAACATTAATATCATTAGTAATAACAATAATAGTTTTGCTAATCTTAGCGCGGAGTAACAATAGCAACTTTAGCAGGAGACAATGGAATAATAGGAAAAGCACGGAGAAGCAAAATTCAAAACAGAACTATCAGCAGTGGCAGAAGAATACGATTTATACTTAGTGCAAAGGCTCTCAGAAGATAGAAGTTTTGAAGAAGGTGCGTTATATGCTGGAAAAAATGCGTTAATATATGACTCAGTGCAAGAAGAAGGAAACATATATACAGTACTAAAAAATTCAAGTAAAAAATATGTGGACCGTTTTGAGGTAATAAAAGGAGAATTATATTATTTTGCTTTAAATGAGCAAGAAGGGAAGTGGGCAGAAGAAATAGGAATAAAAGTAAGTCCATATCAAATAGACGAAAATGGAGTTTTGCTGTCATCTAATACAAATGTTGGACTAATGGACGAAGCGACAGGTTCAATAATAATACCACAAGCTGTAACAAAAATAGGAGAAGGTGCATTTTCAAATATTGAAGGACTAAAAACAATAGTAATTCCAGGGACAGTAAAGGAAATAGGAGAAAATGCTTTTAGAGCCAATAAAACTATTGAAAAAGTAATCATACAAGATGGTGTAGAAATTATAGGAGCGTCAGCATTTCAAACATGTGGACAGCTTAAGGAAATAGAATTACCAGAAAGTATTACAGAGATTAAGTATGCTGCATTTTATCAATGTAGTAATCTTAAAGAAATAGAAATTCCAAGCAAAATAACAGGGATTAATGGATTAGCATTTTCGCTATGTAGTAATTTATCTAAAGTGACTTTTAGAGGAGACAAGATAACAGGTATTGCGTATGAAGCCTTTTTTGGAACAAGTTTTTCGGAACTTCACATTACTAAAAATATAAGATCAATTGATTCAAGTGCTTTTACTAATAATATAAAGTTAAAAGATATAACAATAGATGGCGATAATTTTTATTATGAAGAAGGAATGTTAATGCCAAAAAATAGAAAGAGTGTAATATTTTTATCACAGAGCTATTATAATGAAAAAACAGAACTAAAAATACCAGAAGGTGTAGTTAATTTTAAAACATCAATAGGTAATCTAGGTAGATTAAAAAAATTGATTATAACAAAAGATGTAATTGAAATAACACCAAGTAGACATTTACCAGCATATATAGAAACAATAGAAGTACAAGAAGGAAATACTAGATATGCAGTAGATGATAATGATAAATGTCTATATACTAAAGCTAGTCCAAAAACATTAGTATTTTGCTACTCAAAAAAAGCTACTATAGAATTAAAATCAAATTATGAAAAAATAGGAGATTTTGCATTTAATGGTGCACCATATGCAACAAAAATTATCTTAAATAAAGAGGTAAAAAGTATAGGAGCCCAAATTTTTGCTAGTGTTAATAAAGTAACAGAATTTGAAATAAAAGACGAGGTCAATTATATAGATCCAATATTCTGTTTAACCAAGTATGGAATAAAGGTAACTATAGATAATAATAAAAATTATATAGTAGAAAATAATATTTTATATAATGCTGATAAATCAAAACTAATAACAGTAATTTCTAAAATACAAGGAGAATTTATTGTTGATAGTAAAGTAAAAGAAATTGAAGGCAGTGCTTTTCATTCGCAAAGAGAGATGACGGGAATTAATTTAAATTCAATTGAAAAAATAAACAATAATGCTTTTTATGATTGTAGAGGATTAAGAAGTATAGAAATTCCAAAATCAATAAAAGAAATAGGCGAATATGCTTTTAGTAATATGATTAATTTAAAAGAAGTTATAATACACAAAGAAAAAGATAGTATAAAAGGATGTCCTTGGGGAAGCACAATAGGAGATAGATTAGAAGTAAAGTGGCAAGCATAATGTTTTTGGCGTTTTTGGGGACAGGGCAAAAAACATCAATATTCCTGCCACTGGGGACGGACCTTTTTGGCAGAAATCTGCCATAGAGAACCGTCCCTGTTGGCATGAGATTTGTCAAAATTTGTCGAATTTTGCGATGAAAAGTTGAAGAAAATTAAATAAAAATATTGAAAAAGTATATAAAATCTGATATAGTACAAAAGTGTTAACACAGAGTTTATATACTTTTATAAATTCTTTAAATCAAAAAATTTTTATAAAAATTTGTGAAAGCTTAATTTTATAAGCTGAAATATTTAATTAGAATATTTAATTCAAGATTAATTCTTAAAAATTTCAAAAAAC
>CATGLK010000018.1 GCA_949538735.1 uncultured Clostridia bacterium | reverse complement strand
ATGTCAGCGTAAAAATTCCACGCTTTTGTGTCCAAAAACTTGACATAGATTCATATTTACTAAAAATATAGGTGAAGGACTTTATATAGGACATGCATATAATATAACTGTTAATAGAAATGTAGTTATAGGGAAGAATTGTAACATTCATAAAGGAGTAACAATAGGACAAGAAAATAGAGGAAAAAGAAAAGGTACACCAATTATAGGGAATGAAGTTTGGATAGGTATCAATGCAGTGATTGTGGGAAATATAAAAATTGGTGACAATGTTTTAATAGCGCCAAACTCATATGTAAATTGCAATGTGCCACCTAACTCAATTGTTATGGGAAACCCATGTATCATAAAAAAATGTGATACTGCTACAAAAGATTATATAAATAATTTAGTATAGGAAGGAAATAAAAAAATGAAAATCGCAGTTGCAGGAACAGGATATGTAGGGCTATCACTAGCCACACTACTAAGTCAAAAAAATGAAGTAATAGCGTTAGACGTAATACCAGAAAAAGTAGAAAAAATAAACAACAAAATATCACCAATAC
The DNA here is from genome assembly GCA_949538735.1 of uncultured Clostridia bacterium. Taxonomy (GTDB): domain Bacteria; phylum Bacillota; class Clostridia; order TANB77; family CAG-508; genus CAG-269. The sequence goes on along the minus strand of CATGLK010000018.1, from coordinate 24,597 downwards.
AAGACAAAGAAATAGAAGAATACTTCAAAACAAAAAAACTAAACCTAAAAGCAACACTAGACTACAAAGAAGCATTTGAAGGAGCAAAGTATATAATAATAAGCACACCAACAAACTATGACGACCAAAAAAACTATTTTGACACATCAAGTGTAGAAGACATAATACAAAAAGTAATTAGTATGAAGATAGACGCAACAATGGTAGTAAAATCAACAATACCAGTAGGCTTTATAAAATCTATGAAAGAGAAATATAATATAGACAATATAATGTTTAGCCCTGAATTTTTAAGAGAAGGACGAGCGTTATATGACAATTTATATCCATCAAGAATAATAGTTGGTGAAAAATCTAAAAGAGCAGAAGAATTTGCGGAATTACTAAAACAAGGAGCGTTAAAAGAAGACATAGAAGTTAAATTTATGGACTCAACAGAAGCAGAAGCAGTAAAACTATTTGCTAACACCTATTTAGCGCTAAGAGTAGCATATTTCAACGAATTAGACACATATGCAGAGTTAAAAGGTCTAAATACTAAGGACATAATCGATGGAGTTTGCTTAGACCCAAGAATAGGTTCACATTATAATAATCCTTCATTTGGATATGGCGGATATTGCTTACCAAAAGACACAAAACAATTAAAGGCAAATTATAAAGACGTTCCAGAGAATTTAATAAGTGCTATAGTTGAAAGTAATAGAACAAGAAAAGACCACATTGCAGACGAAATTATAAGCAAACATCCTAAAATTGTTGGAGTATATAGACTAACAATGAAAAGTGGTTCAGACAATTTTAGAGCTAGCGCAATTCAAGGGATTATGAAAAGAATAAAAGCAAAAGGCATAGAAGTTGTAGTATATGAGCCAACACTTAAAGAAAATAATTTCTTCAATAGCAAAGTTATTAAAGATTTAGAAGAATTTAAGAAAATGAGTGATGTTATTATTGTAAATCGTGTTAATGAAGAATTAAGCGATGTTAGTGAGAAAATATATACTCGTGATTTATTTGCGAGAGACTAAACTAAAAGACACTCACAAACAGATAAAAAAATAGAACAAAAAACAGCTGAAAAAGCCGAAAAATAGCGCAAAAAGAGACACCCATAAATTACCAAAAAAATTAATAAAAAAATAAGAAAAAAGTATTGCATATCAAAAATAATAATGATATAATCAGGGAAGAATATGCAAAAGAAAGGGAGAATGAAAAATGAAAAAAGTATTAACAATAGCAACACTATGTGTAATGTTAGTAATGGCATTTGCAACAATCGCAAACGCAGCAACATCAGCAGAACTAGCTGACAAACTATATGCAAAAGGAGCAAAATACGGAATGACAACAGCAGATAAAGTAAAAGTAGAAAGATACTTATCTGAAAACCCAGTAACAGACGCTCAAGCAGATGCAATATTAGCAAAAGCTGACGAAGCAATAGCTGTAATGGAAAAAGCAGGAGTAACAGATTACACAAAATTAACAACAGCACAAAAAAATGAAATTAAAGCAATTGCACAATCAGCAGCAGAACTAATAGATGTTAAATTAGTTTTCAAAAAAGGAACAGTAGAAATATACAATAAAGATGGAAAACTAATAGAAACAGTATCACTAAACGGTGGAAAACTAGCATACACAGGAAACAGTGTAAACACAGTTATAGGTGTTTCTGTAGTAGCAATAATTGCCCTTGCTATCGGTGTAGTAACAAAAAAAAGAATAGCAAATGCAAAATAATAAATTAACACAAGCAGTAAAAGCAACTATTAGTAGTATAATAGTTGCTTTATTTATTACAGGGGCACTAATACTTGTAATATACCTATTTTTCGGGCAAGAAATAGGAGAAATTTTTTCATTAGTAAATAAAGTATCAATAACAATAAACGAAAACAGAGCACAAGAACAAACAACAATAGGAGAAACAAACAAACTAAAAAATTACCCAGAATACGGAACAAAATATGCCACAATAGAAATAGAAAAAATAAATGCAAGCTTGCCAGTATATTTTGGAGACACACTAGAAGTACTAAAAAAAGGAGTAGGACATTCAAGTGGTAGCTATTTTCCAGGTGAAGGTGGCTCAATAGTATATATGGGGCATAATTCAAAAAATACATTCAGAAGATTTTCTGAATTACAAATAGGAAACGAAATAAAAGTAACCACAACATATGGTGAATATACATATAAAATATATGATATGAAATTAATAAAAGAAACAGATTTAGACAAATTACCAATACAAGACGAAGAAGAAATCTTAATGGTATACACATGTTATCCATTTAACAATATAGGATACACAACACAAAGATATGTAGTATATGCAGAACTAGAAAAGTAGAAGGGGAATAGAAAATGAAAATTATAGCCAATATAGCAAGATTTATACTAATAGCAATACTTACAATATGTATAATAGCAATATCAGCGATAACAATAGTTTCTTCTACAATTCTAGACAAAAACTATATAATAGGCAAACTAGAAGAAACAAATTTTTATGAAGAAGTATACAAATTAGTAGAATCAAATTTTGAAAATTATATATATCAATCAGGATTAGATGAAACAGCATTAAATAATATCTGTTCAAAAGAAAAAGTAGAACAAGATATAAATATAATGTTATCAAACATATATGAAGGAACAAACAAGAAAATAGACACAACACCAATAAAAGACAATCTAAATAAAAATATAGATGACTTGAAAGTAAAAAATAGTAGGAATTCAGAGGCAATTGACCAATTTATAAAACATATATGTGAAGAATATGAAAACACATTAATACATACAGAATATGAAAACAAAATTCATAATACATATAATAAAGTTGCAAATATATTAAGCAAAGTACGTACAGCAACGATAATAGCAATTTGTATAGACGTAGTATTAATACTAATAACAAGCATAAAACAAATATCAAAAGTTGTACAAGCAATAGGAGTCTCACTATTAAGTAGCTCAGTTTTTGAAATAATAGCTTGCAACATAATAACAAGCAAAGTAGATATTGCAGGAATAAAAATATTTAATGATGCGTTTTCAAAAACAATAGTTACAATAATACAAGAAATAATAAATAAAGTACAAACACTAGGCATAATAACGCTAGTAGTAGCAATAGTGTTAATTATTATCTATTCAATAATTACAGCAGTTGCTAAAAATAAAAAGGATAAAGTAACGAAAGATTAAGGGGGAAAAAATGGAAGAACTAGATTTAAAAGAATTACTACAAATATTTTGGGAAAAGAAACTAGAAATAATACTAATAACAGCAATATTTATAGTAATAGGTGTAATATATACATTAGGATTTGTAACACCAAAATATGAAGGAACAACAAAACTATTATTAGCAACAAATTCATCTTCAAATGAAACACAAGGTGGGGAATCAATAACAACAAATGATGTAACAATTAACTCAAAATTAGTATCAACATATAGCGAATTAGTAAAAAGTAACAAAATAATAAGAAAAGTTATATCAAATTTAAAGCTAGATGCAGAAAAAGAGGAAGTAATTAGAAGAAATATAAGTGTAACAGATATAACTGATACAGAAGTAATAAAGATAACAGTAAAAGATGAAGACCCAGCAGTAGCATCAAAAATAGCAAATGAAATTGCAAAAGTATTTATTGAGACAATAAAAGAATTTTATGGAATAGAAAACGTACATGTTGTGGATGAGGCGGAAATTGCAGAGACACCAAGCAATATAAACCATACAAAAGATGTTGTAATATTTGCAGCAGCAGGACTAGTAGTAGCATTTATGTATGTACTATTACTAAATATGTTAGACACAACAATAAAATCATCAGAAGATATTGAAAAAGTAACAGGACTAACTGTAATAGCATCAATACCAATATATGATATGGCTGAAGAAAGAGGAAAAACAAAACGCAAAGGAGGCAGAAGATAATGATAAAAAAAGAATTAATAGCACATAGAGATCCGAAATCTCCTGTTTCTGAGACATTTAGAACATTGAGAACAAACATACAATTTATGAATTCTAATAAAAAATTAGAAACATTACTAGTAACATCAACAATGCCAGGAGAAGGAAAAAGCTGGGTAGCATCAAACTTAGCTGTAACATTTGCACAAGCTGGAAAGAGAGTAATACTAATAGATGCAGATATGAGAAAAGGTAGACAATACAATATATTTGGAGTATTGCCAAGTCCAGGATTATCAAACTATTTATCAGGAATGGGTGGAGAGAACCAAATGCATTGGTCTGAGTATATAAGAACCTCAGAAATTCCAAACTTATGTGTAATGCCAGCAGGAAATATACCACCAAACCCATCAGAACTATTAGTAACAACGAGAATGCTTAATATGCTAGAAGATTTGAAAAAACAATGTGATTTAATAATAATAGACAGTACACCATCAAAATTGGTTACAGACTCTGTAATATTATCTAGAATAGTAGATTCCACAATTGTTGTTACATCACATAATCAAACACAAAAAGAAGATTTGGCAAAAGTTGTGAAAGACATAAAAAATGTTGGCGGAAATATTGCAGGAATAGTATATAACAAAATTCCAGTATCAGGGAAAAAATACAATGACACATATTATTATGCCTCAACATCAAAATCTTCAAAAACAAAAACAAATTATAAGCGTGAAGCTAGAATGGATGAACAAGTAAATAAGGCAATTGAAATGATTAACAAAGAAAAGGAAATGAAAGAAAATAAAGATACAAAGTAGTAACGAAGGTGGTAAAATATGATAGATTTTCATTCACATATATTGCCTAATATAGACGACGGTTCTAGAAGTTTAAATGAGACAATTTATATGATAGAAGAAGCTAAAAAAGCAGGATTTACAAAAATAATATCAACATCACATTATATAGAAAGATATTATGAAGCAGATGAAGAACAAAGAACAGAGCTTATAAATGAAGTAAAAGAAAACATCCAAGGTATAGAATTATACCTTGGAAATGAAATCTATATAACAAATCGAATGGCAGACCTAATAGCTGAAAAAAAAGCATCGACAATCAATAATTCAAAATATGTTTTATTTGAGCTGCCAATGAATAATAAGCCAATAGACGCAAAAGAAATAGTATTTAGGTTAATAGAAAAAGGATATGTACCAATAATTGCACATCCTGAAAGATACAAATACGTTAAAGAAAATATAGAATATGTACGCGAATTAGCAGATATGGGTGTTTTATTCCAATCAAACTATGGAAGCGCTATTGGAATGTATGGAAAAAAAGCTCAAAAAACTCAAAAGAAACTATTAGAAGAAGGCTTAATCCAATTCTTTGGTTCAGATGTGCACACAGTAGAACAAGTATATCCTAAAATGCCTAAAATACTTAAAAAATTAAGAAAAATTCTAACTGAAGAAGAATTGCAACAACTTACAACAGAAAATGCACAAAAAGTATTAAATAATGAAGATATAGAAATATAAGCAGGGTATTTTCATACCTTGCTTTATGTTACAAAAAATTTATAACATTGGAGAAAAAAGCAAATGAAAGCGGAAACAAATATAAAGATAAATATAAAGAGAGCGATACTTATAATATTACTCATATTAACATTTTTTCAAATATTTAGATTTTCAAACCAAAATGGAGAAAAATCAAGTGGAATAAGCAGAAAAATAACAACAGCAGTAACTAAAAATGTTAAGAAAATTCAAGAGCTAGATAAAAATAAACAAGAAGAAGTTTTGGGAACAATAGAAAAAGTAATAAGAAAATTAGCCCATTTTTCAATATATATGGTAGTGGGTATATTAATGATGCTATTGATGAATACTTACGAAATAAAGAAACTTGATAGAATTGCAATAAGTTTAATAACTGGAATTATATATGCAAGCTCAGATGAGATACATCAGCTTTTTATCCCTGGAAGAAGTGCAATGATAACTGATGTTATGATAGATACATTAGGAGTTCTTGTAGGCTGCTTTTGGGTGTTTTTGGGGACAGTCCTTAAAAACACCTTAAAGCAAAGCAAATCAATTTAATTATAAAGTAAAAAAAGGGGTGTTTTTAAGGTCTGTCCCCAAAAACACCCAAAAGTATTAGAAATATAAATCATTAATAGGTACATTACGTTCTTCAAAATTATCAACAAATCCAACCTTAGCCATTTGGCTAGCTTCATCTATACTTTGAATCCAAACACATCTATTATCACAAAAAACATCACACTTTTCATCATTATTTAAAATAAAGTTAATTTTATCTAAATTCATAAAATACCTCCTAAAAACATATCTTAGTTAAAGTATATCCAAGATAAAACAAATATATAACCAAATGATGTTTTTTTGCTCCGTTCCCAAAAACATCACAAAAATTTGACTTATGCAAAAATTTGGGTTAAAATAATAAAGCACCGGTAACATAAGTTAAACAAAAATAAAAAAGGAGGAACTATATGAAAATAAAATATCAAGATAAAATACTAGAGATAAATAAAGATGAGACAATAAAAGAAGCTTTTAAGGAAGAGATTGAAAAAAGCAGATATCAAATAATGTTAGCAGTATATAACAATAGATATGTAAGTTTAGATAAAAAGATAGATGTAGATGGAGAAATCAAATTAATTGATATGACTACAAAGGAAGGAATTAGAGTATATAAAAGAACACTAATATTTATGTTAGCAAAAGTTTTAAGAGAAATGTACCCTGATAACGAAACAGCAGTAAACTATCAATTAACAAATGCTATTTATTGTGATTTAGGAAAGATAGAAGTAACAGATAAATTAGTTAAACAAATAAATGACAAAATGAGAGACTTAGTAAAAAGAAGTGTACCAATAACAGAAATAATAATGACAAGAGAAGAAGCAGCAGAATTTTTTGAAAGAGAAAACACATTAAGAGGAAAAGTTCAATATGAATTAGAAACAAATCAAGAAATTCATATGAATTACTGTGAAGATTACTTCAATTATTGTTATGGAATACTTGCAACAAATACAAATGCAATTAAACTATTTGAAGTAATAAAATACAAAGGTGGAATATTATTAAGATATCCAGGAAAAGAAAATCCAGAAGAAATGCCAGTAGTAATCCAAAACAAAAAAATAAAATGGGCACTTCATGAATATAACGATATCCATAGAATATTGCACATAAATACAGTATATAGATTAAATTATGCTGTGGAAGAAGAAAAAATAAAAGACATAATAATGTTAGATGAAGCTTTACATGAAAAGAAAATTGCTAATATTGCAGACCAAATAGCAAGAGACAGAAAAATAAAAATGATATTAATAGCAGGACCATCATCATCTGGAAAAACAACATTTGCACAAAGATTAGGAATACAATTAAGAATAAACAAAATAAAACCAGTAACAATATCAGTAGATAACTATTTTGTTGAAAGAAAAGACAACCCAAAAGACGAAAATGGCAAATACAATTTTGAATGTATAGAAGCAATAGACTTAGAATTATTCAATGACCATTTAACTAGACTTTTAAATGGAGAAGAAGTTGAAATGCCACAATTTGACTTTATTGAAGGAACAAAAAAATATAATGGTAATAAAATAAAACTTCATGAAGACGAAGTGCTAGTAATAGAAGGAATACATTGCTTAAATGACAGACTAACAAGCAAAATACCACAAGAGCAAAAATTCAAAATATACATAAGTGCACTAAAAGTATTAAATATGGACAGATACACAAAAATATCAGCAGCAGATATCAGACTAATTAGAAGGATAGTAAGAGATTATCAATTTAGAGGATATTCAGCAAAACGTACAATAGAAAGCTGGCCAAGTGTAGGAAAAGGAGAAGTAGAAAATATATTCCCATTCCAAGAATCAGCAGATGCAATATTTAATACATCATTAATTTATGAGCTTGGAGTGCTAAAAAATGTAGCAAAACCAGTACTTGAAGAAATAAAGCAAGATGAACCTGAATTTGCCGAAGCACAAAGACTTTTGGAAATGCTTAAATATATAAGAGAGATACCACCTGAATATGTACCAACAAATTCATTACTAAAAGAATTTATGGGTGGCGGAAATTTTAAATATTAGAAAATTGCCAAAAGGGACGGTCCTTTTTGGCAATTTTTTGCCACTGGGGACAGACCTTAGTAGCACGAATCTGCCGAATAGGACCATCCCTAGTGGTATTCCTGGTAGCAGGTTTTTGAAAGGAAAATAAAATGGAAAGTAGAAATTTTACAGAAATAGATGAAGAATTTATATGTGACAATTGCAAAAGAAAAGTGCCAAAATTAGAATATTCATGTAGAAACCATTGTCCACATTGTTTGCATTCTAAGCATGTTGATAAAAATCCAGGAGATAGACAAGAAGAATGTCATGGCGATTTAGAGCCAGTTAGCTTAGAGATTAGCCCAAAGAAGGGATATGTTATTGTGTTTAGATGTAAAAAATGTGGTGCTATTAGAAAAAACAAAGCAGCAAAAGATGATAATATGGATTTGATAATTGATTTGAGTAGTAAGCAAATTTGATTAAATAACTGTAATATATAAAAGAAGTCAATATATAATATTTTATTTACCGCGTAAGCGACCAAACGAGCTATGCGAGTGCGAATTGGAGCAACTAACCTTTAATATTTTTATTATGTTAGTTGCGACACCAAGGTAAATCAGAATATTATATATTAACTTCTTTTATAATATTTTACTATTAAATCTCTCTATTTAAATTTCCATTTGTATAATCCTTACCTTCAAATCTTTTACCAGACTTAACAGTAGAAATAATGTCATTAATTTCCTCAACACTTTCATACAAAACATCAATTCTAGCAAAATCAATATTAAAATCAGAAGGAACAACAGAAGTAATCTTACTATTATAAACCGTAGTAACAGTCTGAATATTATCAGGTAAAATAGGAAACTTCATATTCAACCTATCCTTTAAATAATATCGATTATTTGAAGTACACTTAGACTTGCAATCAGGATAGCACCTATTTGTACCACCAAGAAGGCAATAATTCATATTAAGCACAGGAGTTCTGCCATAAACAATCAACTCTTTTTGTAAATATCCAAAATTCCCAAGAGCATCAATAGTTGGCTTGTCTAACTCAGGAGACAATGTAAACCTACTAACACCAAGCTTTTTAAGCTCCAATACAGAGTGAGAATTGAATACATTAAAAGTATAATTTGTAACAATTTTAAAATTTTGGTCCAAATCTTCAAATAAATCGTGTAATAATTTTACATTACAAATATTAGAAATTACAAAACCTTTAATTTGATATTTCTGAATAGCCATTTCAATATTTGCATATAAAAGATTTTTGTAATTGCCCTTAACAATTGTTGGCATATACACATAAGTATCAAACTTTTGACTAATTATTTTTAAAATATTATCATATTTTCTATTTGTAAAATATTTTAAAGGAATATAAACATCATCAATATCCTTCAATTTTGAATAATCAAAATCCAAATTCAATAAATTCAGAAGAACAGTAATTTTGTAATTATTAGGCTTAGTTGAAGCAGTCTTAAAAGCTCTCATTTCATTTAAAAGTTCTGCATTTTTTTGTTCTTCTAAAGAAGTTGCGATTTTTTCAGGCATATTTCTATGAATTTTTGATGTTGCAAAACTTTCCACATTTTCAAGAGCAGTTCTTCTCAATTCATTCAAAGTACTTAGCTTTGGCAAAAAGGCATTATCATCTAAATTTACTTTGATGCTTTTAAACTCATATGGAGTAGAAGCTGTTTTTGCAACCTGGCTTACTACAGTATCAATATTTAAAGGCTTATTTTTTGCTTCTTCAGGAATTACATCCAAAGAGCAAGTTATAGATAAATCTTTATATTCTGCCAAATTGCAAGCAGATGTAATATGAATTGATATTGGTTTTGATTTTTTTATTGTTACCTCACAATTTAAAGGAATTTTTCTATTTTCTTTTCTATAACTTTCTTTAGCCCTAGTTGATAATTCTTTGGAAGACATTTTATAAATTTTATCTCCAGCGGAAATATTACCTTTCATCCTTCCAATAGTAACAATTTGCCCAACTTTTGTCTCTGTAATATTTTTATTATCAACCATAAGTTCAGAAACAGTATAACTTCCAGTTTCGTTTTGTAGAGAAACAGTATCTCCAACACAGATAGGTTCTTTTAGTTTTAAAGTAATATATCCTTTATTTTTGTTAAATTTAGACACAGTTCCTAAAAGTAATCCCATATTATTAGGTTTATCTTTAAAAACCAAATGTTTATTTTCCAAATTATCCAAATGTCCAGTAGAAGACATCCCGCGGTTAAAAACTTGCATTAACTCTTTTCTATCTTGTTTTTCAACCACATAATCTTTATCAGATAAAGCTAAATCAATATACTTTCTATAAATTCTAGTCACTGTTGCAACATATTCCGAAGACTTCATTCGACCTTCAATTTTTAAACAAGTAACACCAGCTTTTATAAAAAATGGAATAAAATCTAAACTGCATAAATCCCTTGTACTAAGTAAATAACCACTATCTATTTTCTTATCATTTTCAAGCAATTCATAAGGCAAACGGCAAGGGCCAGCACATTTACCACGATTTCCAGAACGGCCACCAAGCATACTAGAAAACAAGCATTGTCCAGAATAAGAAATACACAATGCACCATGAGCAAAACACTCAATTTCGATATCAGAATTTTTAGTTATATATTCGATTTCATTAGCAGAAAGCTCTCTGGAAAGAACAACCCTTTTAAAACCAAGTTCTTGTAGCTCCAAAGCACCATTCAAGTTATGCACAGTCATTTGTGTGCTACCGTGAATTGGTAAATCAGGAAACATCTTTATTAACTTTTTAGCTAACCCTAAATCTTGAACAATTATAGCATCTATACCAAACTCATAAGCTTTACTTGCTAAATTGATAGCATCTTCAAACTCAGAATCCTTAATTAAAGTATTTAAAGTTAAATTAGTTTTCACACCACGTAATTTTGCATATAAAATTGCCTTTTCCAGTTGTTCCAAATCAAAATTATGAGCAAAAGCCCTAGCACTAAATAAATTAGCCCCAAAATAAACACTATCTGCACCATTTTGCACAGCAGCTTTTAAACTCTCAAAATCTCCAACAGGAGAAAGTAAATCAATCATCTTTTGTCACCCCGTTTTATATATTAAGTTTAGTATATCATTTAATGGAAAAAGTGTAAACAAATGTCGAAAAAAATATTGACTAAAAAAGCAAAAAATGATATATTGGGGACCGTTAGGGACAGTTGGGGACGTTTCCTTTTGGACATTTTGTCCATTTTGGGACACATCTCTATATAGGAGTTTTTATTGAAGGGAAGAAAAATAATGAAAGTAAATAAATTAGCACTAGCAATATTAATGATAATTATAATAGCAATAGGAAATATATCATATGGAGCAAATACAAGTAAAGTAAATAATAGTACGAATAAGGCGAACTCTAGCAATAGCACAAAAAATACAACATCAAAAAGTACAAGAAATATAGAAGATGAGGACGTGGCAGAAGGTATAGAAAGTCTAAAAATTGAAGGGGCAGAAATATCACCTGAATTTAATACTGAAAAATATGAATATACAGTAAAATATATAGGAGAAGAAACAAGCTTGCCAATAGAAATTACAACAACTGAAAGTTATTATGAAACAGAAGTAATAGGAAATAACAACTTGAAAGAAGGAGAAAATCTAATTACAATTTTAGTTTCAGAACATAATGGAGACAATGTTGCAACATATCAACTAACAGTAAATAAAAGCTTGGTAGATGAAGAAGCAAAGACAAAAGAAGAACAAGCAAAAAAACAAGAGTTGCAAAAAAATATAGCCATAATAATTAGCTGTATTGCAGGAGCGATAGCACTTTTAATTATTATAATAGCAATAATAAGAAAAATTAAAAATTAAAAAAGAGGCTGCCAATGGGGCGGAACCTTTTGGCACGAATAACAAATTGCCAAGAACGCCAATCCGTGTTGGCACGAATAAAAAATTGCCAAAAAGGACCGTCCCTTCTGGCAATTTTTTGCTTTAAAGATTAGCAACCGCAACCTCTGTCGCCACCGCAACAACAGCAAATTAATAGTATAAGGATTATAATCCAGCAGCAGTCACCGCCAAATCCGAATCCACCGCATCCTCTGTTTTCTGGCATAGTCTAGACCCCCTTTCGCTTGAAACAATTATGTTTTCTTTTGTTTTTCCTTTGTATGATATATAATATGAGAAATATAAAAATGTGTTACAAAGTGGAAAAATTTTTTCATGTTCGCTTTTATCTATCAAAAAAATGTGATACAATAGCCACTAGCAAAAGGAGAGAAAAGTAATGGCTGAAAAAGTAAAAAAAATAGGAGAAATATTTAGTGACTACAACACAAATTCGAACATAAAACACGCACAAGTAGCAGCACTAAACGTAATCAAAAAAACAAACACACTAGAAGTCATACTAAACTATGACGAATACATAGAAATAAAAGAAATATGGTTTTTTGAAAAATTTTTACAAGAAAGATTTAGATTTAGTAGTACAGATATCAAAATAAACTATCACGAAGCAGTAGAAAAAAAGCCAATAAAAGATGAATGGAAAAACATAATAGCATATATGGCGCACAAATACCCACTAACAAAGCCAATGCTATTATTAAAAAGTGATGTAGAAGAAGACGAAAATCAAATAACAATAAAAATGCACATAAAAGGAGCAGATTTTTTAAGAGCCAAAAAAACTGACCAAGAGCTAGCAAAAGTGCTTAAAAATCTATTTGGAAAAGACTATAAAATAGAGTTGATAGAAGAGATAAACAAAGAAGATATAAAAGCGATAAGAGAAAGGCAAAAGAGAGAAGAAGAACAAATAGTAGCACATATTGAAGAAGAAAATAGGATGTTAAATCAAAATAAAGAAGAGCAAGAAAATAGTAATCCAAATTATCAAATGCCACAAGAAATGGATGGCTATATTCCGCCTATGCCACAAGACTTAGACGGATATATACCACCTATGCCAGAAGATGAAATGTACATTCCTGAAATGAGTGAGCCACAGGAATATATAATGGGGAAACCTTCAAAAGCAAAGGAAAAACACATCAACATAAAAGATATAACAGCAAATGACGGAAGAGTAACATTAGAAGGAAGAGTTATAACAAGCGAAGTTAGAGAAACAAAATCAGGCAAGGGAATGCTTATTTTTGATTTATATGACGGAACAGGAGCAATTACAGTAAAATCATTTGCAAAAGACCTAAAAGAAGGTCAAGAGATGATAGAAAAAATAAAACAAGCAAAAGCGATAAAAACAATAGGAAAAGCAGGCCTAGACACATACGCAGGAGATGTAACAGTAATTGCAAACACAATAATTGAAACAAATGCAGATATACCAGAAATGCCAGAGGAAGAAGAAACACCTGACACACCATTAATACTTGGAACATCAATGAATATAACTGAAAACTTAGTAAAAGTAGAAGATTTAGGAGTTGATGACGGAAAAATTGCATTGCAAGGAGAAGTAATCTATTCAGAAGATAGAACATTAAAATCAGGCAAAACATTATTTAGTTTTGACTTATATGACGGAACAAGTACAATAACTTGTAAGGCATTTTTAAATAAAGAAACTGCAAAAAAGACAATGAAAAGAATACAATCAGCAAAAGGAATAAAACTGGCAGGAACAGCAAGTATGGACACATTTTCAAATGAGCTTACAGTAATGGCAAATACAATAGTAGAAACAGAAGGAATAAAAAGGACAGAAAGAAAAGACAATTCAGAAGTAAAAAGAGTAGAGTTACATATGCATACTCAGATGAGCCAAATGGATGCAATGACATCAGCAAAAGAGCTAATAAAAAGAGCGATGAAATGGGGAATGAAATCAATTGCAATAACAGACCACGGAGTTGTACAAGCATTCCCAGAAGCACATAAAATGCTTGGATATGATAATCCTGATATGAAAATATTATATGGAGTTGAAGCATATTTAGCACCTGACAAAAATCCAGTTGTAGAAAATGCGAAAAAGCAATCAATAGATACAACATATTGTGTGTTAGACTTAGAAACAACAGGATTTTCAGCAAAGACTGAAAAAATAACAGAAGTTGGAATTATGAAACTAAAAGACGGAGAAGTAATAGACCAATTTGCTTGTTTTGTAAATCCTGAAAAGCATATACCACAAAGAGTATCAGAAGTTACAAATATAACAGATGATATGGTAAAAGACGCAGAAACAATAGATAAAGTATTTCCAAAGATACTAGAATTTATTGACGGTTCTGTAATAGTTGCACACAATGCAGGATTTGATGTTGGATTTTTAAAGCAAAATGCGAAAAATTTAGGATATAAATTTGATTATACATATTTAGATACATTAAGTTTGGCAAAAGATTTATTCCCAGATTATAAAAAATATAAATTAGGAAAAATTGCTGAGAACTTAGGAATTAAGGTAGAAGTAGCACATAGAGCATTAGATGATGTTGATACAACTGTTAAAGTATTTAAAGTAATGCTAGATATGCTAAAAAAACGTGGAGCTGAAAAACTAGAAGATATAGACAAAGTTAGCAGAACAGAAGAAGCGAAAAAAGAAGAGTATAAGAAATTGAAAACTTATCACGCAATAATATTAGCTAAAAATTATGTAGGACTAAAAAACTTATATAAATTAGTATCATTATCACATTTACACTATTTTTATAGAAAGCCACGTATTTTGAAAAGTTTGCTAGAAAAATACAGAGAAGGACTAATTTTAGGAAGTGCCTGCGAGGCAGGAGAATTGTACCAAGCAATAGAACTTGGAAAAACAGATGAAGAAATAGAAGAAATTGCAAATTTTTATGATTACTTAGAAATTCAGCCAATAGGAAATAATCAATTTTTAATAAGAAATGAAACAGTAAAAGATGAGGAAGGCCTAAGAGACATAAACAGAAAAATAGTGTCTTTACGGAGAAAAGCTAAACAAACCAGTAGTTGCAACCTGTGACGTTCACTTTATGGACCCACAAGACGAAATATATAGAAGAATATTAGAAGCGGGACAAGGCTATCAAGATGCAGACAATCAAGCTCCATTGTATTTAAGAACAACAGAAGAAATGCTAGAAGAATTCAGCTATTTGGGTGAAGAAAAAGCATATGAGGTTGTTGTTACAAATACAAATAAAATATCAGATATGTG
This sequence comes from uncultured Clostridia bacterium, assembly GCA_949538735.1. Lineage (GTDB taxonomy): Bacteria > Bacillota > Clostridia > TANB77 > CAG-508 > CAG-269. The sequence goes on along the minus strand of CATGLK010000018.1, from coordinate 9,291 downwards.
TGACCAAATAAGCCCAATATCACCTGAAAAATGTCCGCCACATATCCCAGGTTGTGAGCAAACAATAAAAGACATAGCATATGACAAAGCACACGAATTATATGGAGAAACTTTGCCACAAATAGTGCAAGAAAGACTAGATAAAGAATTGGATTCTATCATAAAAAATGGCTTTTCAGTTATGTACATAATAGCTCAAAAACTAGTGTGGAAATCAAATGAAGACGGTTATATTGTAGGGTCAAGAGGGTCAGTAGGTTCATCATTTGTAGCGAATATGACAGGAATAACAGAAGTAAACTCACTTCCACCACATTACAGATGTCCAAATTGCAAATATTCAGACTTTACAGATTATGGTTGTAAAAACGGATTCGACTTACCTGATAAGCAATGCCCAAACTGCGGACATCAACTTGCAAAAGACGGAATGGACATCCCATTTGAAACATTCTTAGGATTTAACGGAGACAAAGAACCTGATATCGACTTAAACTTTTCAGGAGAATATCAGGCAAAAGCACATAAATATACAGAAGTAATATTTGGAAAAGGAACAACATTTAAAGCAGGAACAATAGGTACAATTGCTGATAAAACAGCATTTGGATATGTAAAAAAATACTATGAAGAAAGAAACATACCAATAAACAGAGCAGAAACGCAAAGAATAGCATCAGGCTGTACAGGAATAAAAAGAACAACAGGGCAACACCCAGGTGGAATTATAGTAGTACCAAAAGGAAGAGAAATCTACGAATTCTGTCCAGTACAACACCCAGCAGATGACCCAAACTCTGACATTGTAACAACACACTTCGACTATCACTCAATAGACCAAAACCTATTGAAACTAGATATACTAGGGCACGACGACCCAACAGTAATCAGAATGTTACAAGACATAACAGGAATAGACCCAACAAAAATACAACTAGACGACAAAGAAACAATGTCAATATTTAGCTCAACAAAAGCATTAGGAGTAAGTCCAGAACAAATACACTCAGAAGTAGGAAGCTTTGGAATACCTGAATTTGGAACAAAATTCGTAAGAGGAATGCTAGTAGACACAAGACCAACAACATTTGACGAATTAATACGTATATCAGGACTATCACACGGTACAGACGTGTGGTTAGGAAACGCACAAAGCTTGATAGAAGCAGGAACAGTAACACTTCAAGACGCAATATGTTGTCGTGACGACATAATGATATACCTAATAAAAATGGGATTACCACCAAACCCAGCATTCAAAATAATGGAAACAGTACGTAAAGGAAAAGCACTAAAAGACCCAGCAAAATGGGAAGAATATAAAAATATGATGAAAGAACACGACGTACCAGACTGGTACATAAAATCATGTGAAAAAATAAAATACATGTTCCCAAAAGCCCATGCCGCAGCATATGTAACAAACGCATTTAGAATAGCATGGTTCAAAGTACACGAGCCACTAGCATATTATGCAGCATACTTCTCAATAAGAGCAGACGAATTTGACAGTGATTGCATGATATTTGGAAAAGAAAAAGTAAAAAACAAAATGAAGGAAATAGACTTACAAGGAAACAACGCAACAGTAAAAGACAAGAATATGTATGCAATACTTGAACTAGTACTAGAAATGTATGAACGTGGATTTGAATTCTTACCAATGGACTTATATAAATCACACTCAAGCAAATTCTTAGTAGAAGACGGCAAAATAAGACCACCACTAAACAGTATACCAGGACTTGGAACAGTAGCAGCAGAAGGTATAGAGCAAGCTCGAGAAGAACGGAAAATTTATGTCCATAGATGATTTAAAAATACGTGCAAAGGTTGGTAACTCTGTAACAGACTTGCTTAAAACTTATGGCTGCCTAAAAGGAATGAGCCAAAGCAACCAAATGAGTTTGTTTGTTTAAACTTTTGGGACATTTGGGGACGTTTCCTTTTGGACATTTTGTCCATTTTGGGACAGAGCAAAAATTCATCATTGGATCAGGTCAAAAAAGTTTCAGAAGGGAGAAAGTAAATATGCCAGTAAATCAAATAAATTTTGAAGAAATTTTTAGTATTCAAAATATAATAATATATTTTATTGTGATAAATTTAATTGGATTTTTTATAATGTGGCTTGATAAACAAAAAGCCAAAAAAGGTGCATGGAGAATACCAGAAAAAACTTTGTTTATTATAACTGCATTAGGTGGCGGAATTGGAACAACCGCTGGAATGTATGTTTTTAGACATAAGACTCAAAAGCTTGGCTTTGTGATTGGGTTTCCATTTATTACGATATTAGAAATAGTAACAATTATATATTTCATGTTATAGAAAAGAAAAAACTTTTCTATAACATGAAAATGCTACAATCGCTATTGCCTTTGAGATTTTCTCATTTTATTCGAAAACTCAAATCGGCGAGAAGAAAAGATGGCAAGCCACTTTTCTTGTAATAAAATAGGGTAATAATAAAAACTGTTAGAGAGTAAAAGAAGAACTCTTTAATAGTTTTTTTATTTTAAAACTTTTTTGCTCCGTCCTCAAAAACATCAGTACACATAATCAATAAAAAACGAAAAATAAACATAAAAAATATTATTTTAAACACAAACAACTGTGAACAACTCGTGAACTCAAAATGACTATTTAAAGTTATTCACAAAGTTATCCACAGTTTCCACAGGAAGTTATCAACAACAAAACGCGTGAAAAAATAAAAAAACGTAGTAACATAACTGAGAAAGGTGTAACAATTTTGAAACAAAATTGAAATAAAAATAAGCAAAATAAAACTAAAAAAGTAGAAAAATGTAAAAATAAGTCGAAACCAACAGAGAGTAGCAATAGAGGTTGAAATATTTGTGAAACAATTTCGAAATATAAGTATCATAAAAAATAAATTTGCATATAATTAAAATAAGGCGAAATAAGGCGAATTTTGAAATAAAAAGTCGAAAGGAGGATGTGGATATGTGGAAAACATTTAAAAATATGATAACAAGAAATTTAAATCGTTCAATGAATAAGAACGACATAAATATAGAAGAATTACAAAAACTGATATCAAATGGTGCAACAGTAGTAGATGTAAGAAGCCCACAAGAGTACAATGAAGGGCACATTAACAATGCGATATCTATACCAGAGTATGAATTACGTTTTAGATGTAGAAAAGAGCTTTGTAATAAGGAAAAATTGATAGTAGTGTATTGTTCAACAGGCCATAGAAGCAAAAAAGCTCAAAAAGAATTGTGCCAAATGGGATATAAGCAAGTATATAATTTATACAATGGTTTAGAAAACTATAACTAAAATTGCTCGAATACAGGGATAGATACGAAACTAAAAAAACTATTGTGATTTTAAAAATAGTATGTTAAAATAAAGTTGGCAAAAATTGAGAGAAAGGCGTTAAGTGAAGAAAATATGAATAATAGACAAGAACACATTAGAAACTTTAGTATAATAGCACATATAGACCATGGAAAATCAACACTAGCAGATAGACTAATTGAAATGACAGGTGTATTATCAAAAAGAGAAATGGAAAGCCAAATTTTAGACAATATGGACATCGAAAAAGAAAGAGGGATTACAATAAAATCCCAAGCAGTAAGAATGATATACAAAGCAAAAGATGGACAAGAATACACATTAAATTTGATAGACACCCCAGGGCACGTAGATTTCAACTATGAAGTATCAAGAAGTTTAGCAGCTTGTGACGGAGCGATACTAGTAGTAGACTCAAGCCAAGGAGTGGAAGCACAAACACTAGCAAACGTATATCTTGCAATAGACAACAACTTAGAAATATTACCAGTATTAAACAAAATAGACTTACCAAATGCAAGAGTAGACGAAGTGAAACACGAAATAGAAGATATAATAGGAATTCCAGCAGAAGATGCACCATGTATATCAGCAAAATCAGGGTTAAATGTAGAAGAAGTACTAGAAAGAATAGTAAAAGACCTACCAGCACCACAGGGGGACGAAAATGCAAAAGCGAAATGTCTAATATTTGACTCATATTATGATAATTACAAAGGTGCAGTTGCATATGTAAGAGTAATGGACGGAACTGTAAAAGTAGGAGATGAAATCACTTTAATGGCAACTGGAAGAAATTACACAGTAGCAGAAGTAGGATATTTCTTACCAGGAAATTATATGCCAACAAATGAAATAAAAGCAGGAGAAGTTGGATATATAGCAGCAAGCGTCAAAAATCTATCAGACATACATGTAGGAGACACAATCACACTAAAAAATAATCCAGCAGAGCAACCGCTAAAAGGGTATAAAAAAGTAACACCAATGGTATATTGTGGGCTATACCCAATAGACGGAAGTCAATACGAAGATTTAAAAGAAGCATTAGAAAAATTGAAATTAAATGATGCAGCGCTAGAATTTGAAGCAGAATCCTCAGTAGCATTAGGGTTTGGATTTAGATGTGGATTTTTAGGATTATTACATTTAGAAATAATAGAAGAAAGACTAGACAGAGAATTTGACTTAGGGCTAATAACAACAGCACCATCAGTTATTTACAAAGTGCACAAAACAGATGGACAAGTAATAGAACTATACAACCCAGAAGACTTACCAAAACAACAAGAAATATCATATATAGAAGAACCATTCGTAACAGCAAATATCTTAACACCAAAAGAATATGTAGGAAATATAATGGAACTATGTCAAAGAAGACGTGGAATATACATCGATATGAAATATTTAGACGAAAACAGGGTCACACTAGTATATGATATGCCATTAAATGAAATAATATATGACTTTTTTGACAATTTGAAATCAAAAACAAAAGGATACGCATCACTAGACTATGAATTCAAAGAATATAAAAAATCAAACTTAGTAAAATTGGATATCCATATAAATGGCGAACCAGTTGATGCACTAAGCTTTATAGTTCATAAAGATAGCGCATATGACAGGGGCAAGAAAATGGTGGAAAAATTAAAAACAGTAATACCAAGAAAACTGTTCAAAATACCATTACAAGCAGCGATAGGCGGACAAATAATTGCAAGAGAAACAATATCAGCAATGAGAAAAGATGTATTAGCAAAATGTTATGGTGGAGATATAACGAGAAAGAAAAAATTATTAGAAAAACAAAAACGTGGAAAGAAAAAAATGCGCGAAATTGGAAACGTAGAAATACCACAAGAAGCATTTTTATCAGTACTAAAATTGGATGACGAGTGATGTATTTGGGGACGGAGCAAAAAAACATCGATTTTTTGGAGTAGGAGTGTCCCCAGTGGCAAAAAATTGCCAAAAAGGTCCGTCCCCAATGGCAATAAAAGGAGAGAAAATATGAAACAAGAAAGAAATTTTGATGACCAAGTTGAAGGCAGAAATTCAGTATTAGAGCTATTAGAAAGTGGTAAAGATATCAACAAAATCTTTATAACAAAAGGAGAAAGACACGGCTCAATAAACAAGATAATTGCAGTAGCAAAAGAAAAAAGGGTAATAATTGTAGAAAAAGATAAAAGACAAATGGAAGAAATGGCAAGTACTCCAAACTATCAAGGTGTTATTGCAATAGTGCCACCTTTTGAATATTGCGAAATAGAAGATATATTAGATGAAGCAAAATCTAAAAACGAAGACCCATTTGTGTTAATATTAGACGGAATTGAAGATCCGCACAATTTAGGTTCAATAATAAGAACAGCTGAAACGGCAGGTGTTCATGGAGTTATAATTCCTAAAAGAAGAGCTGCCAGTGTGAATAGTACAGTAAATAAAACGTCAGCAGGAGCAGTGGAGCATATGAAAATAGCTAGAGTAACAAATATAACTGATGCGATAGATAAACTAAAAAAAGCAGGTTTATGGATTTGTGGAACAGATATTAGAACAGATACTTATTACTATAATCAAGATTTAACAGGACCATTAGGAATTGTAATAGGAAATGAAGGAAGCGGAATGAGTGAAAAAGTTAGAAAAAATTGCGACTTTTTAGTTAAAATTCCAATGCAAGGAAAAGTAACATCACTAAACGCATCTGTATCAACTGGAATAGTAGTATATGAATCAGTAAAACAAAGATTAAGAAAAAAATAAATGGGGGAAAACATATGATGACCAAAAAAGAAAAAAAGAAAATGATTATTATTGTAGTAGCAATATTTATAATACTTATGCTTGCTGCATTTGTTGCAATATACCTATTGACAGATATGTTCAAATCAAATAAAACTTTATTTTTGAAATATATGGGCAAAAATGCTGAAAATTTAGAAACAATAGTAGAAACTTTCGAAAATAAAAATACTATTAATGGCAAATACGAAGAAAGTACTGAAATCAGAGTAAACTATACAGAAAATATAGGAACAACATCTGAAAATACAGATAATTCAATAAATAATCTAAAAATAACATTAGACGGTCAAACAGATAAAGAAAGTGGATATGACTATAAAAATGTGAAGTTGTTAAACAAAAATGAACAGGTAATGAATGTTGAATATATACAAGATGGGAATAATCATGGAATAAAATTTTCAGATTTATTTAATCAATATTTATTATTAGAAGAAAATAACATAGAAAGTTTCTTTGAAAAAACTGATATGTTAAAAGAAGATTGGTACAAAATTCCAGTAGAGATAAAGAAAACTGAGAACACTTTTTGTGATTTCAAATTCAACGAAGAAGAAATAGAAACATTGAAAGAAAAATACACAAAAGTAATAAGTGAAAATGTATCAACAGGAAAATTTGAAAAACAAAAAAATCAGAAAATAACAATAAATGAAAGACCTGTATTTGTAAATGCATATACACTAACGCTAACTAAAGAACAATTAAACAATATTTATATAAAACTTTTAGAAACTATTAAAGAAGATGAAATAATACTAAAAAGAATTGAAAATCTACAAGAATACATCAATGTGGCGAATCCATATTTGGGAGAACCAATTGATTTGAAAAGTAAATTTACATCTGACATAGATAAAAAGATTGAAGAAATCACAAAAAATAATATTGGAAGCGAAGAAACCAAAATAATTATATATGAAAACGCAAAACAAACAGTAAGAACATCAATACAAACAGCTGATTATCAAATAGATATGGATGTGTTTGATAATGAAGGAAAATATATAGAATTTAGCAGAAAAGAAAAGGAAACTGAAGTTCAAAATCTTGCTATAAAAAATGATGGAAATGAATTTGTTATTAATATAGAAGATAAAAAGCAAAGAGATCCATATAAAATAAATATAGAGACCGTAAAAGAGAACACTTCTAAAAACACAACAATGATATATGAAGTAAATGATTATAAAGTTGAAGCTAAAATTGCACAAAAAATAGAAAAGGTAGAAGAATTTGAAAAACAAGTTACATTAATTGATAAAAATAGTATACAACTAGATACCTTAGAGCAAGAACAGTTAGATAATATCTTAAATAAAGTTAAAGAAAATTTAGATGAGAAATTAGAAAATGTAAAAAAAGAAATAAATATGGAAGATATACAAGAAGTTGAGAAAACATTAGGGATTATAAAAGATAAAACTATATTGGAAGGCGGAGAGCTAACAGAAGCAGAGAAAAATAGATTTAATTCGAAATTCCAATTTCTAAAAGTAGGCGAACTAAGTGACAAAGAAATGCTAGAAACTATTAAAATGTTTGAAGAAAATATAATTAATCTTGAAATTGTTTCAAACACAGAATTGAAAATTGAAATTGATAGAAATAAAAATAATGAAGAGTATGTAAATGTATTGAAGAACTTTGTCGAAAAAGAAGAAAGAAATAAATATAATGTAAAAGTACAAAATGATGATACAGGTTTGGTTAAATATGTTATAATGGAGATTGTAAAATAAAAGACAAACAGGAACGTTCCCATAATTAATATGTTCAATGGGGCGTTTCTTTTTTGATATTTTGTGGTTTGGGTGTGTTTGGAGGAGCAAGGCACATTCATAATTTGTTCAAAAAATAAAATAATTACTTGAGCCTTTGCACCACGAAATAGGCTTGAAATGAGGAAAAATTAAATTAGGTAAAAATTGTTAAAAAATTTTTTTGAAAAAAATCAAAAAAAGTGTTGACAAAGGATTAAAGTTAATGTATAATAAAAATCGTTCCGCACATCGGAACAGAAAAGTACATTGAAAAGTAAACAATAAAATCCTTTAGAGAATAAACCAAAACGGTATAATTCTTTAACCTAAGAATTAGTACTGAACAAGTAAAATTTTTAAAAGTTTTTTCAATAAAGAAAAAAGCAAGAAGCATTTAAAGAGCTTGATTAAAACTTTAAGTTTGATTTATAAATTACTGCAAAGTAATAAATATAAATACCAAAAACAAGAGAGTTTGATCCTGGCTCAGGATAAACGCTGGCGGCGCACATAAGACATGCAAGTCGAACGAACTTAACTCATTCTTTTAGATTGAGAGCGGTTAGTGGCGGACTGGTGAGTAACACGTAAGCAACCTGCCTATCAGAGGGGAACAACAGTTAGAAATGACTGCTAATACCGCATATGCCTTGAGTACCACATGGTACAAAAGGGAAAGGAGCAATCCGCTGATAGATGGGCTTGCGTCTGATTAGATAGTTGGTGGGGTAATGGCCTACCAAGTCGACGATCAGTAGCCGGACTGAGAGGTTGAACGGCCACATTGGGACTGAGATACGGCCCAGACTCCTACGGGAGGCAGCAGTCGGGAATATTGCGCAATGGAGGAAACTCTGACGCAGTGACGCCGCGTGCAGGAAGAAGGTTTTCGGATTGTAAACTGCTTTAGACAGGGAAGAAACAAGACAGTACCTGTAGAATAAGCTCCGGCTAACTACGTGCCAGCAGCCGCGGTAATACGTAGGGAGCAAGCGTTATCCGGATTTATTGGGTGTAAAGGGTGCGTAGACGGGAAATTAAGTTAGTTGTGAAATCCCTCGGCTTAACTGAGGAACTGCAACTAAAACTGATTTTCTTGAGTGTTGGAGAGGAAAGTGGAATTCCTAGTGTAGCGGTGAAATGCGTAGATATTAGGAGGAACACCAGTGGCGAAGGCGACTTTCTGGACAGTAACTGACGTTGAGGCACGAAAGTGTGGGGAGCAAACAGGATTAGATACCCTGGTAGTCCACACCGTAAACGATGGATACTAGGTGTAGGATGTGATAAACATTCTGTGCCGTCGCAAACGCAGTAAGTATCCCACCTGGGGAGTACGGCCGCAAGGTTGAAACTCAAAGGAATTGACGGGGGCCCG
>CATGLK010000017.1 GCA_949538735.1 uncultured Clostridia bacterium | reverse complement strand
TGGGCTATTAGCTCAGGTGGTAGAGCACTTGACTTTTAATCAAGTTGTCCCGCGTTCGAGTCGCGGATAGCTCACCAAAAAGAACTAAATAATACAAAGTTATTTAGTTCTTTATATATAAGGCCCGTTGGTCAAGCGGTTAAGACACCGCCCTTTCACGGCGGAGACATGGGTTCGATTCCCGTACGGGTCACCAATTTAATAAATTGCCACTTTAGCTCAGTTGGCCAGAGCACCGCACTTGTAATGCGGGGGTCCCCAGTTCGAATCTGGGAAGTGGCTCCAAATTGTCAGTAGCTTTGAAATAATCTTAGTTATTGGCTTTTTTTTGATTTTTTTAAATAAAAATGTTACAATATATTATGCAATATAGAAAAGGTAGGTAAAAAGATATGAAGAAAATTGCGATAGTAACAGGTGCTTCAAAAGGAATAGGAAGAGAAATTGCCAAAACACTAGCAAGAGAAAATATACAAGTAATAGCGAACTATAATAAATCAGAACAAGAAGCAATCAAATTAAAAGAAGAATTAGAACGAGAAAATATTGAAATAGACATAAAAAAAGCAGATGTATCAAAAAGACAAGAAGCAAAAGAATTAGCAAATTATGCCATAAACAAATATGGAAAAGTAGATATATTAATCAACAATGCGGGAATATCAGAATATAAGCTATTTACAGACGAAACAGATGACGATTGGAACAATGTGATTAATACTAATTTATACTCAGCATTTGCAATGTCACAAGAAGTGATACCTAATATGGTTCATAACAAATGTGGATGTATTATAAATATTTCTTCTGCATGGGGCTTAGTTGGTGGAGCATTAGAAGTAATTTATTCAGTTTCAAAAGCTGGAATGGATGGATTAACAAAAGCGTTAGCAAAAGAGCTTGGACCTTCAAATATAAGAGTAAATTCGATTGCACCTGGAATGATAAAAACTCAAATGAATTCAAAGTTTAGTGAAGAAGAAATAAAAGAAATAGAGCAAGAAATTCCGTTAGAAAGAATAGGAAAACCGGAAGATGTTGCCAAATGTGTAAAATGGCTAATTGAAGATAGCTATACTACTGGGCAAATTATTTCTGTAAATGGTGGCTGGATTATAACATAAAAAATGATGTTTTTGCTCCGTCCCCAAAAACATCATAAAAAATAAGGGTGTTTTTAAGGTCTGTCCCTAAAAACACCTTGATTTTTATTCATTATTATCTGCACTTGTAAGTTTTTTTCTATAATTCCCAGAAATTATTTTTGGAAGGTATGTTATTATTTTGTATACTGCTAAACGTATTTTTTTGCTCCATAAATAAGACCTTCTTAATTTTCTTGCATTTCCTAAAGCAACAGGTTCATCATCTAATACTAATAATTCTGTTGGCACTTTTTCTAATGGGAATATGTAGTTTTGTCCATTATTGTTGTCCCAAACGTCATTTCCATTTTTAAAACAGAAGTTAAATGTTTCGCCTTCTAATAGGTTTATTTCAGCTTGAAATCCTAATTCTGTTTTTTCCATTTTTATATCTGTTACATTATCCCAATTATTACCGAAACCATAGTGAATTGTTACTTCTTCAGAAGCATTTTTAAAAAGCTCTCCGATATATGAGATTTTTACTTTACTATTTTCTACTAATTTATCTGTGTTAAAGAATATATTCTTTGTTAACTCCATTTATTTTCTCTCCTTATTTATCTTTTGCTTATATCATTATAATATTAAATTTTACAATGTTCAAGTATTTTTTTGAAAAATTTTGACAATTTTTTTGCTTTTTTAAAATTCGAATAATTCAAAACCTTAAACATACTATTAAATAAGGGATTAGAGCGATTATCAAAAACTATAAAAAAAGATTAAAAATATTGTCAAAAAAGATAGTTTGTGATAATATTTAGGTAGAGAAAATAAAAGAAGGAGATTTTTTATGAAGGAAGAAGTTTTAACAAAGAATGAAGATAGCAAAAAAAATGATAAAAAACCAATTCAGCAAAAAGAACCTGAAAAAGCTAATACATTATTTAAAAAAGTAGAGGATAAACCTAAAAAGCAAGAAAAATCAATGAAAGATATGGGAGCGCCTAAAAAAGCAAAAAGAAAGAAAGGACTAGTTATTGGAATATTAATAGCGGTTTTAATAATAATTGCAATAGCAGTTTCTACAATTTTTGCAGTAGTCACATTAACTAATGAAAAAATTGTAAGTGGAGTATCAATATCAGGAATTGAAGTATCAGGGCTATCAAAAGAAGAAGCAAAAGGTAAATTAGAAGCTATATATAATGAGAAAAAAGAAAAAGAGATTGATGTAAAATATCAAGAATATGAGACAACCCTAAATCCACAAATATTAGAAGTAAATTACGAGATTGATAAAGCAGTAGAAGAAGCATATTTAGTAGGAAGAAAAGAAAATATTTTTATAAGCAATTATGATATTTTATTCACTTTAATAGGGAAGAAAAATATTGATGTAAATATGGCGCTAAACGAAGAAATAACAAAGCAAACAATAGAAGATATTGGAGTAAAATTGCCAGGATTAGTGCTAGATTCAAGTTATTCAGTAGAAGATGATGAACTAATTATCAGCAAAGGCAAAAAAGGCGTTGTAATAGACACAGAGAATTTATTAGAAAAAGTAAAAGACAGATTAAAAGGTGTAGAAATAAAAGAAGATTATATTGAAATTCCTGTAAAAGAAAAAGAGCCAGAGCCTATTGATATAGAGAAAATTCATAGTGAAATTTGTAGAGAAGCACAAGATGCATATTATACAAAAAATCCATTTACAGTTCACCCAGAAGTAGAAGGAATAAGCTTTGACTTAGAAGCGGCAAAGGCAATACTTGCAGAAGATAAAGAGGAATATGTAATCAAATTAACAATTACAAAACCAAAAATTACATTAAGTCAAATAGGAGATGAAGCATTTCCAGATAGACTATCAACATATACAACTAGATATGATTCAAGTAATATAGACAGGTCAACAAATTTGATGATAGCTTGCCAAAAAATAAATGGAAAAGTGATATTACCAGGCGAAACATTTTCTTATAACAAAGCTTTAGGAGAGAGAACAGCTAAAGCTGGATATAGAAACGGAAAAATTTATGTAGGCGGAGAAGTTGTTGACGGATTAGGTGGAGGAATATGTCAAATTTCTTCTACATTATATAATGCGGTATTAGAAGGAAATTTAGAAGTACTAGAAAGAAGAAATCATCAATTTACAACAGCTTATATACCAGTAGGAAGAGATGCAACAGTTGTATATGGAGTTACAGATTTTAGATTTAAAAATACAAGAAAATATCCTGTAAGAATATCAGCAAGCGCAAGAAATGGAATTGCAACAGTTTCTATTTATGGAATAAAAGAAGCAGAAGAATATACATTTTCATTTAGTACAAAAGTACTTTCAACAATTGCTCCAACAACAAAATATGAAGAAGATAGCTCTTTACCAGTTGGAACAGAAAAAGTAAAACAACAAGGTGCAAATGGGCAAAAAACAGAAACATATATTACAAAAAAATTAAATGGAAAAGTTATTTCAACAAAATTGCTATCAAGAGATACATATGATGCAATGCCAAGAATAATTGTGAAGGGAACTAAGGGTGCAACAAGTAATCAACAACAACCAGCAAACACACCAACGACAAAGCCTAGTGAGCCAACACCACCAGTGACACAACCTGAAACACCAACAACTCCTGAACAACCAACTACACCAACAGAACCAGTAACACCAGAAAATCCATCAACAGGAACAGAAGGAGAATAAAAACAAGGTCTCGATTTAAAATAATCGAGACCTATTTAGTTTTAATCTAACATATCTTTTTTCTTTAGCCACCAAGAAACACCTAGTGTTAAAAGAATTGAAACAATAACCATAACTGCAAATCCCCAAGGGCTGTTTTGTAAAGGTAGTCCAACATTCATACCCCAAAAACTTGAAATCATAGTTGGAACAGCTAAAATAATAGTAATTGAAGTCAAAAATTTCATAACCCCATTTAGGTTATTTGAAATTATAGAGGCATATGCATCCATTGTGCCATTCAAAATATTACTATATATTTGAGCCATTTCTATGGCTTGTCTATTTTCAGTAATTGCATCTTCAAGTATCTCTTCATCTTCTTCATATAATTTTACAATTTTTCCTCTTAAAGTTTTTTCCATAACTATTTCGTTTGATTTTAATGATGTCGTAAAATACACCAAACTCTTTTCTAAGTTTAATAATTTTAAAAGCTCTTTATTTTTCATAGAGTTTTTTAATATATATTCTGCAATTTCAGTTTCTTTGTTGATTTGTTTTAGGTATGTTAAGTAATATGATGCATTTTGGTATAGTATTTGAAAGATAAATCTAGTTTTCTTATATGTTTGAAAATTTTTTATTTTTGATTTTTCAAAGTTTTCAATTATTTTATTTTTTCTTAAAGATACTGTTACAAAAAAATCATCTCTTACAACTATCATACCAAGTGGCATTGTAGTGTAAACATCACTATCTTCTTTTTTTTCTATAATTGGTACGTCTACTATGAAAAGTGTGGTATCATCATCTTCTTCTTGGTCAATTCTGGCTTTTTCTTCATAGTCCAAAGCATAACGTATAAAGTCTTCTTCTATGTGTAGATTTTCACATAATTTTTTTATTTCATTTTCCGATGGATTTACTAAATTTATCCATGCACCTTTTTTAAATTCTCTAATTTCTTCTAATTCATTTGTTTCTAAATTTGTGTTATATATTTTTAGCAAATCCATCACCCCTTATTTTATTCAATATTAATATTTTACCGCTATTTAACGAATTTGTCAATTTTTTAGACTACTACACCACAAGCAATTTTCTTTCCAGAATTACCACTTGGCTGACTTGTAAAGTCGTCAGGAGATTCATGAATAATTATAGTTTTTCCAATTATATCTTTAACTTTAAATTTGTTTATTAAAACAGACATATAGGCATAGCCGTTATTTTCATATAATGGTGGCAAATCGCCTGCATGATAAGGATGTGGGCAGTCATCAGGATTATAATGTGGACCACTATTTGCAAATTCGTCCTCTTTAGTTCCAGTACAAGAAGTTCCATTGTGAATGTGGAAACCGAAGAATTTTCCACCACAATTTCCTTGTGCCGTAGGTAGTCCATATATTTTGGCGGTAACTAGTACTCCTTCTTTTGTTTCTTTAAATGTTACAGTTCCATTTATTTTTGGATATTTTTTCCCGCCATTTATTTCTGCTTTGGCAGTATTGAATAATTTTTTTAACATATTTTCACCTCATTTTATTTAGTTTATATTATTATTTTATTCCGAGATGATAGAAAAGTTATTGACAAGTGGATAAATATAATGTAAAAATTAATTAGGTAAAGGAGAATAAAAATATGAATGAAATAAAAACAAAATCAATTTATAAACATTTTAAAGGAGATCTATATTTAGTTGAGGATATTGCAATCCACAGTGAAACAAGAGAAAAATATGTAGTATATAGAGCATTATATGGAGATACAGGGCTATATATAAGACCTTATGATATGTTTGCTTCAGAAGTTGACCATAAAAAATATCCAAATGTAAAGCAAAAATATAGATTTGAGTTACAAAATATAAAGAGTGTTAAAGAAAATAATTAGAGCGATAATGTACAAAGTATGGCTATAAATCTTGAATGTTAATAAGCATTGCTTGTAGCAACGAGCTATTCTCTATATAATAGTTTGTAGAGAGGAGTTGTTTAAAATGTTAAAAGAAAACATTAAATCAATAAGAAAATCAAAAGGACTTTCACAAGAAGAACTTGCTATCAAATTAAATGTGGTAAGACAGACAATTTCTAAATGGGAGCAAGGATTGTCAGTTCCTGATTCAGAAATGCTAGTTTCAATATCAGAGGTTTTGGAAACACCTGTAAGCACTTTGCTTGGAGAAACTATTTCAGAGAGTGAAGTTGACAATTTAAAAGCGATTTCTGAAAAATTAGAGATAATAAATTTACAATTATCCAAAAGAAATAATACAAGAAGAAAAATAATTCATTGGCTATTGATTTTGTTATGCGTAATTATAATTATAACTTTCATAGCCCTAATATTGTTAAAAAGTCCATATTTAGCTTGGGATTATAGCAATCCTGAAACAGCAATTTTAGGAGTTGATTTCCATATATTCGAATGGCTGTTTATTAGGGTATCACCTATTATTTTTATTGGAGCAATAGTCGGAATTGTTTTAACACGAAAGAGAGTATAAAATAAAAAATAAGTCAAAAAGGAAGTTTACAAAATACTTTTTTGAAATGCAACAAATTATGTATAATATTTGCAAAAAGTGGGGGGATTATGTTAAAATAGAAAATAGGAAGCATTTTGCTTTAAATAGCAGGAGGAAAAAATATGACTAATGTGTCCGTGAAGAAAAGCGCAGAGGAAA
Organism: uncultured Clostridia bacterium; assembly: GCA_949538735.1. Lineage (GTDB taxonomy): Bacteria > Bacillota > Clostridia > TANB77 > CAG-508 > CAG-269. The sequence goes on along the minus strand of CATGLK010000017.1, from coordinate 20,585 downwards.
TGCATGTAGAACTTTCTGATGGTCGGAGAATGTCTTTGGAAGACCTTGTTAGAGATTATGAAAGACTTTTGAAGGAGGAAGTTTCAAAAAAGGCAATTGAATCCAAGCCGAAGGATGGCGAGACAATTACAAAGGAACTGAAGGTTGGAGAATGGTTTCGCATTGACAGAAATGTTATTGATGAAAACAGAGACGAAATCTATCGCAAGTGTATTGAGGTAGGAATTGATGGTGAAAGACTTTGGAAGAGATTCGAAAGTTCGAATGAAATCGCTAGTCTGAGTCCCAGACGATATACTCGCTTGATTGAAACCTATATTTTTGATCATAACTGGTTTTGGACAACTGTACCTCAAATGGGAGATATGTGTAAAGCTGTAGGCGATGGAATGTGTGATGAAGTCATTTGTGATTTAGAGTTGCAGATGAGAATTTGTAATGGAGAATCAGTGTATGATTTAATCTACAAGAGTGATAAACTTCCACGTGTAAGAATTATAAAACTCAGAAATAGAATGACTGGCTATTTTGGTGGCTCTGCTGATCTCGGTATAAATACTCCACCCACAAGCCTTTACAATGGAGGTTTAAATTTAAATGATCGTCATACTAATCTCAAGAACTACAAAGACGTGCCTTATGCGTTCCGTCGAGTGCTTTAGTAGCGCTGAACACTATTTCGCGTTACTTAAACCGAAACAAAACTAAATTAAAGGGGGATAATTCCCCCTTTAAATTTTTTTCTTTGAATATTTTTAGTATGGTGGGTCATCGGGGGGTCGAACCCCGGACCTTCGGATTAAGAGTCCGCTGCTCTACCAACTGAGCTAATAACCCATATATACAAAAGGTACATTAAAAATTATAATACCTTTTGCCAAGAATGTCAAGAGTTAAAATCCATTTCCTATAATACTAATAATTTTATTTAACTCTAATTTTAATAAATTATATAATTCAGGAGTTACAGCACTATCATGACCAGCATCATAAGTCTCAATAGTCTTATTAATGTCAATCAATTTCATACCTTTAACCTTTTTACTCACATCCTTATACATATAAATAGGAACATAATCAGCTTTATCAATAGAAATCTTTCCATCAAGATGTTTAGTTATAGTCAAATTCAAAATAATAGAGTTTCTAGTATTTTCTAACCTTTGGTCACATATAAAATTACCCAAAGCATAAATTACAAAACAATCCTTTGTTGTTCCATCTTCCAAAGTTACCGTTTTCTTTTCCATTGGCTCTAATGTATGTGGATGATTTCCTAAAATAATATCAACACCATTTTGGAATAGAAAATCCGCTAAATCTTTTTGCTCTTTATTTGCAGTTGTTCTATACTCAGTACCCCAATGCATACAAGCAACAATCATATCAGCATTTTGGCTTTTTGCAGTATCAATATGTTTCTTTATTAAATCTTTATCAATTAAATTAACGCAAAAATTTTTGTCTTTTGGAACTGGAATTCCATTAGTTCCGTAAGTATAGTTAATAAATGCAATTTTCACACCTTTTACATACTTAAATAAAATTTGGTCTTGTTCTTCTTGCGTTTTATATGTGCCAAGATGAGCAATATCAGCATCATTTAAAACATCAATAGTTCGAGATAAACCACTAAATCCCATATCTAAACAATGATTACCAGCAGTAGAAAGAACATCAATACCAATATCTTTTAAAGCATAAGCTAAATTGTCAGGAGTATTAAAGGTTGGATAATTGCTATAACCGCGCTCTTCACCCGCAAAAGAAGTCTCTAAACTTCCAACCGCTATATCAGCAGTTTGAGTATAGAACTTAATTTCATCAAAAACATAAGAGAAATCATATTCATTTGTATCTGAATTATATGCATCAATGTATTGAGTATTGTGGCACATTACATCTCCAATAGCAGCTAAGGTAAATGTTGTGTCAGTTTCTTCTTTGGTATTTTCCTTTTTCTCTTTTTCTTTGGCTTCATCTTCTAAACGTTTTTCGTTTTCAATTTCTTGTTTGGAAGTTTCAACTATATTTTTATATAAATTACTATTTTTAAAAAAGTAAAATATGCTAACTAAAATTAGTAAAATCAATAAAATAATAATAAAAATACTTAGCTCTTTTCGCGCTGCTTTGTAGTCTATATCTTGCTTTTTCTTGTTTCGTATATTTCTATTTCTAGAATTTCTTCTCAAAATAAATCACCTCATTTTTTATTAACAACAAAATATCATAAAAATCGACAAAATTCAAGATATGTTTTGGGTGTTTTTGGGGACAGACCTTAAAAACACCCTTGAGTTTTGAATAATAAATAATAGGATATTGGGTATATAAAAGGTGTTTTTAAGGTCTGTCCCCAAAAACACCCAAAACACCCGCAACAACTACTTGAAAAATAAGGAAAAATAGTGTATAATACCGAAAGTTAAGGAGGAGATGTAATGTTAAGTGCAAACAATGTTACAGTTAGATTTGGAAAAAGAGTATTATTTGAAGATGTAAATATAAGATTTGGAAAAGGTAATTGCTATGGAATAATAGGAGCAAATGGAGCAGGAAAATCAACATTTTTAAAAGTATTGTCAGGAGAAATCGAACCTAGTAAAGGTGATGTTTCCATAGATAAAGGCGAAAGATTATCAGTTTTAAAACAAGACCACTTTGCCTATGAAGACTACACAGTAATTGATACAGTAATAATGGGAAATAAGGAATTATATGACATAATGAAAGAAAAAGAAGCAATATATGCAAAGCCTGATTTTTCAGAAGAAGATGGAATGAAAGCTGCTAAATTAGAAGAAAGATTTGCTGAATTAGATGGATGGAATGCAGAGTCAGATGCAGCAATACTTTTAAATGATTTGGGAATTATTCCAGAAAATCATTATAAATTTATGAAAGAAATTGAAGCAAGGGATAAAGTAAAAGTTTTATTAGCACAAAGTTTATTTGGAAATCCAGATGTACTTTTATTAGACGAGCCTACAAACGACTTAGATTTAAAGAGTATCAACTGGTTACAAGACTTTTTAATGGACTTTGAAAATACAGTAATAGTAGTATCACATGATAGATATTTCTTAAACAAAGTTTGTACACACATTGCAGACGTAGACTTTGGAAAAATCAAGGTATATCCAGGAAACTATGATTTCTGGTATGAATCAAGCCAATTAGCATTAAAACAAGCAAGAGAGCAAAACAAGAAAAAAGAAGAAAAGATTAAAGAATTACAAGACTTTATTGCAAGGTTTAGTGCAAATGCTTCAAAATCAAAACAAGCAACATCAAGGAAGAAAACATTAGAGAAAATAGAGTTAGATGAAATAAAACCTTCAAATAGAAAATATCCATATGTAGACTTTAAGCCAGACAGAGAGCCAGGAAGAGAAATTTTACAAGTGAAAAATATATCAAAAACAGTAGACGGAGTAAAACTATTAGACAAAATATCATTTGATGTAAAAGAAGGAAATAAAATAGCATTTTTAGCAGATAATGAACTTGCAAAAACAGTATTATTCCAAATAATAGCAGGAGAAATTGAACCAGACGAAGGAGAATTAGTATGGGGAACAACAATAACTCAAAACTATTTCCCAAAAGACAACAATTATTTATTTGAAACAGATGAAAACGTAACAGAATGGCTAAGAAAATATTCAAAAGACCCTGATGAAACATATGTAAGAAGCTTTTTAGGAAGAATGCTATTCTCAGGAGATGAAGCATTAAAACAAGTAAATGTGCTATCAGGAGGAGAAAAGGTAAGATGTGTATTGTCAAAAATGATGCTATCTGGTGCTAATTTCCTAATATTTGACGAACCAACAAACCATTTGGATATGGAAAGTATTACATCTGTAAATGAAGGAATGAAAAAATTTATAGGAAATATTCTATTTACATCACATGACCACGAATTGACTCAAACTGTTGCAAATAGAATAATTGATATTAAAGAAAATGGAACTGTAATAGACAGGGAAGTTTCTTATAATGAATATTTAGGAGTTGAATAAAACTTTTTGGGTGTTTTTGGGGACAGACCTTAAAAACACCCTCATAAATAAAAAAAGAAAGCGAGGGATAATTATTTCAAGATTATCAAGAGAAAATTTAAAATCTTCTTTTTTTCATGTTATGATACAAGGACATAAAAAAGAGAATATATTTGGTAAAACAAGGTATATATATCAATATATTAATTTAATTAAAAAATTTATAAAAGAAACAGATATAAAAATTATAGCGTATTGCATTATGAGTAATCACGTACATTTTCTACTTCAAGTAGATAAGATTGAACAGTTGTCAAAATTAATGCAAAGAACGAATACAGCATATGCATGCTATTACAATTATATGGAAAAAGGGCGAGTAGGGCATGTATATAGAGATAGATATAAAAGTCAGCCAATAAACAGTCATAAATATTTAATTCAATGTATAAAATACATTCATTTTAATCCAGTTAAAGCACATATGGTAAATAAGTGCAGTGAATATAAATTTTCATCATACAATTATTTTTGTAAAAAATTAAAAGAAGAAAAATTCCACAAATTTTTAACCAAAGAAGACTACGAGAATATATGTCAAAATGTGAACTACGACATAGAATTTTTAGATGTCGAAAAAGATATAAAAGAAGTAATAACAAATGGAATAGCTATGTTTTTAAAGGAAAATGAATATAGTTTATTTGAAGTTTTTACTAAAAGAGAAGTTTTTAAAGATTTAATTTTTACACTAAAACAAGAGAAAAAGGTAAAATATATAGAAATGATGAATTTTTTTGAGATAACAAGGGGATCAATACAAAAGTTGATAAAAAGTTAAAAATCACTTGACATCATATGGTACATAACTGATATAATAAAAAGCAAATTGAGAAAAAATAAGAAGGTGTTTTTAAGGTCTGTCCCCAAAAACACCCAAAAGGAGAAAAAATAACAATGGAAAAAATTATTAAAACCATAGCAGAAGAGCTAAAAATAAGAGAAAATCAAGTAGAAAACACAATAAAGCTTATAGATGAAGGAAACACAATTCCCTTTATAGCGAGATATAGAAAAGAAGTGACAGGTGGATTAAGTGACGAAACCCTTAGGGAATTAGGAGATAGATTAAATTACTTAAGAAATTTAGAAAAGAGAAAAGAAGAAGTTATCAATTCTATTGATGAGCAAGGCAAGCTAACAGATGAGACTTTAAAAGCAGTTGCACTTAGTAAAACTTTGGCAGAAGTAGAAGATATTTATAGACCGTATAAGCAAAAGAAAAAGACAAGAGCAACAGTAGCTAAGGCTAAGGGTTTAGAGCCTTTGGCAGATATCATTATGGAACAAAAGGAAACTAAGCCAATTGAAGAAATTGCAAAAGAGTATGTAAATATTGATAAATTATCAGATGAAGATAAAAAGAATAAAGATAAAGTTGTAGCTACCGCAGAAGATGCAATTGCAGGGGCATTGGATATTATTGCTGAAAATATTTCTGATAATAGCAAATATAGAAAGGAAATCAAAAGACAATGTTACAGGGAAGGTTTAGTAGAGACAAAAGCTGCAAACCCAGAAGAGAAATCAAATTATGAGATGTATTATGATTATAATGAAGCTATAAAATACATACCAAGTCATAGAATTTTGGCAATAAACCGTGGAGAAAAGGAAGATTTCTTAAAAGTAAAATTAGCTAAGCCAGAAGAGAAAATTTTAGCGTATATAGAAAGAGATATTATAAAAGGAGAAACTCAATTTACTAATATGCTAAAAGAGACTATTTTAGACAGTTTTAAAAGATTAATTGAACCTTCTATTGAAAGGGAAATTCGTTCAGATTTAACTGAAAAGGCAGAAGAAAAAGCTATTAAAGTTTTTGGACAAAATTCAAAACAATTGTTATTAGGTGCACCAATAAAAGGTAAAACAGTTATGGGATTTGACCCAGCATATAGAACAGGTTGTAAAATTGCAGTTATAGACGATACTGGAAAAGTTTTAGATTATACAACAGTATATCCAACAGCGCCACAAAATGATGTTGAAAATGCTAAAAAAGAGCTTTTGAAATTAATTGAAAAACATAAAATTGATATGATAGCAATTGGAAATGGTACAGCTTCTAGAGAATCAGAAATGTTTGTTGCTGATATGCTAAAAGAAACCAATAGAGAAGTTTGCTATGTAATAGTAAGCGAAGCGGGGGCATCAGTATATTCCGCATCAAAGCTTGCAACAGAAGAATATCCAGACATAAATGTATCAATAAGGGGAGCAATATCAATTGCAAGAAGATTGCAAGACCCATTGGCAGAACTAGTAAAAATCGACCCAAAAGCAATTGGAGTTGGACAATATCAACATGATGTAAATCAAAAAAGACTAGCTGAAAGCCTTACAGGCGTAGTAGAAGACAGTGTTAACAAAGTCGGAGTTGATGTAAACACTGCAACACCATCATTACTTTCATATGTGGCTGGAATTAATAATACAATAGCAAAAAATATTGTAAAATATAGAGACGAAAATGGAAAACTTAAAAATAGGAAACAATTATTGAAAGTTCCTAAGTTAGGAAAAGTTGCATATGAACAATGTGCAGGATTTTTAAGAATATTTGACGGTGATAATCCATTAGAAGTAACCGCGGTTCACCCTGAAAGTTATAAAGCAACAGAGAAACTTCTAAACAAATTGGGATTTGATAAAAAAGATTTGAAAGATAAAGAAAAATTAGAAGAAATAAGAAATAAGCTAAAAAGTGTAAATGTAGCAAAAATGGCAAAAGAACTAGAAATAGGAGAAATGACATTAACAGATATTATAGCAGAACTTTCAAAACCAGGTAGAGACCCACGTGAAGATATGCCAAAACCAATTTTACGTTCAGATGTCTTAAAACTTGAAGATCTAAAAGAAGGCATGGTGCTTACAGGAACGGTTAGAAATGTAATTGATTTTGGAGCTTTTGTTGATATTGGTGTGAAACATGATGGTCTTGTTCATATTTCAGAAATGAGTGATAAATTTATAAAAAATCCTTCTGAGATAGTTTCTGTTGGAGATATTGTAAAAGTTAAAGTTATAAAAATAGATACAGAAAGACAAAAAGTAGGACTATCAATGAAAGTCTGATGTTCTTGGGTGTTTTTGGGGACAGACCTTAAAAACACCCTTGTTTTTCTTTTTGCTTTTCTATCTTATATTTTATATACAGTGGGTGTTTTTAAGGTCTGTCCCCAAAAACACCCATAATTTTTACTAAAAAACTTGATTTTTAGCATTTTTATTAATATAATGTAGAAAAATACTAAAAAAGAGGTATTACTATGAGAAAAGGATTGCAAAATTTAGAAAACAACGAAAATAAAAACTACAAAATTATAGCAGTAGATGACGAAGAAGGGATCATCGACTCTTTATCAATATTCCTAAAAAGATCAGGATATGAATTTGTCGGAGCAACAGACCCAGAACAAGCAATAGAAATGGTAAAAAATGAGCACTTCGACTTAATGATACTAGATTTCATAATGACGCCAATCCATGGAGACCAAGTAGTAGAAGAAATAAGAAAATTCAACAAAGAACTATACATACTATTATTAACAGGACATAAAGATTTAGCGCCACCATTAGACACAATAAGAAGACTTGACATACAAGGATATTGCGAAAAGAGCGACAAATTTGACCAACTATTGTTATTAATTGAATCAGGAATAAAATCAATTAAACAGATGAACGAAATTAAAAAAATAAATAGAGAACTAGCAGATACATACGAAAAATTAGAAAAAGCATATTTAGAAAGTGTGCAAACTCTAAGATATACAGTTGAAGCAAAAGACTCATATACACGTGGACATTCAGACCGTGTGTCAGAATATTCTGTATTGCTAGGAAAATATCTAAATTTACCAGAAGAAACCTTAAATACTTTACGTATAGGCGGATTATTCCATGATGTTGGAAAAATTGGTGTGCCTGACAGCATTTTACAAAAAGAGAGCAGATTGACTGATGACGAATATTCAGAAATAAAAAATCATCCATCAATTGGAGCACACATCTTGTCAACAGCAACAATTTTCCACGATATAATTCCAATAGTAAAACATCATCATGAAAAATATGACGGAACAGGATATCCAGGAAGATTACAAGGAGAAGACATTCCATATTTAGCTAGAATTGCAGCTATCGCAGACAGTTTTGATGCGATGACTTCTAGAAGAACTTATCGTGATTCTTTGCCAATGGATGTTGTAATATCAGAATTTAAAAGATGTAAAGGAACTCAATTTGATCCTAAGCTAGCTGATGTTTTCTTAGATATATTAGAAAATCATTTTGACGAAATAAAAGCAATTCAAGAGAAATATAAGTAAGATAGAAGAAGGTGTTTTTGGGGACAGTCCTTAAAAACACCTTCTTTTTCATTTAACTAAATTACACAAATATTAGAAATTTATAGGGTGTTTTTAAGGTCTGTCCCCAAAAACACCCAAAAACATCATAATGGTAAAGTTATAATAAATGTAGTTCCAACACCTTCGGTTGACTCAACAGAAATATTACCATTAAAATGAGCTCTAATAGTTGAGTAAGACATATACAAGCCAAGTCCAGTACCGTTTTTACCTTTTGTTGTAATCATTTCTTTGAACAACTTATCCTTAACCTTTTTAGGCATTCCAGAGCCATAGTCCTTTATAGAAATTAACAAATTATTTTTATCTCGTTCAACGACTAAATCTATATTTTGTTCAGGTTTTCCGCCATAGGCTTGAATAGAGTTAGATATCATATTATTAATTACTTGTACCAAGCTATTAACATCACCATTAATTGCTAAGTTTTCATCAGTTTTCATTGCGACATTTAGATATGTAATAGAGTTTTTTAATTCGTGTTTCATTAAAATATTAACTCTTTTTAACAATTCACCAACAGTGAAAGATATATCGTCTTCGTTTGAAAGTGTAACAGCTTGGCCTTTTACGGCTGTTATTACATCTGACATATATTCTGTATGTGTTTTGATTTTTTCAATCCAAGTGTTCATGTCGCCTGCTATTTCGTGATGATCCTGACTGTTTACTTCTGGGTCGTCTATTGAATTATCATATTCTTTTACTAAATCGTGTAATCCTTCCGCTGCACCAGAGATTGACATTATAGGTGTTTTTAAGTTGTGTGCAATTCCACCAATTAATTGTCCTAATGATGCTAAACGTTCTTTTTCCATTAATGTTTCTTGGTTATCGTGAATTTGTTCAACGTTTCTGATAGTTAATTCTTGAATTTTATTATAGTAATATGCCAAGTCTCCAAATTCGTCATTTGAAGCGACTGGAAGTATCATATTTTTATCGATATTTTCAGTGTCCACAATACTTTTTAAGCTGTTTGTGGTTTTTATTAAGTTACTAGATATATTACGTGACCATATCAACAATAAAACTATATATATTATTAGGAAAATTACTATAAGTGTAAAGTAGTAAACAAGTAAATCCATATCAATGACAGGATATTTATAACCAATATACCAAGTTTGGCCGTTTAAGTCTGTTAATTTCATAGCATATAATTGTTCATCAATACCAAATTTCTCATATAAGAAACCATTAGTTTCATCGTAGAAGAAATCTCTGTAACTTAATACGAAATCACTTACAACACCGTCAGGAGAAGATACATAAATATCTTTATCATCTGGCGAAATTATAAAGTAATAATGAGATTGGTCTTGAAGCGGTATTGTATCTAAAGTTTGTTTTAAGTTCTCCATATTAACCTGTTCAGGTGTAATATTTTTTGATTGCATATAAGCTTTGTAATAATTACCAGTTGAAAATCCTTCTTGTTGAACAGTTTTTGAGTATCCAATTAAAGAAATAACAATCAATATTACGGCAATAAAAGGAACCATTTGGAACAACAAGTTTTGGGAATTTGTTATTCTATATCCAATATTTTTCTCATATGTATTAGAAATTTCATATGTTGTCAAAATAACATTATATAAAAATTTCTGTGATACAATCAACAAAATAATTGAGATTATAGAAGCGATAGCAATAATCATAAGTGTAAATCTCAGTATTGCAAATGCAGTTGCAAGCATTATAAAGTTAAAGATAATTCCAATAGATGTAATTGTTATCATTTGTACAAAGAAAACTTTATACGGAATATTTATACAATCTTTTCTAACTTGTTTAATTTCCTGATAAGAAATTTTTTCTTTACGATAATGTTTGTTTAAATACTTGTAAATTCTTCTCATCAATATCTTAAATGAAATTAGGTGAACAGATATACCAAGTATATAAACAACAGTATATTGCTGGACGTGAGTAAGTGGTTGAACTTCCCTTTGAAAAGCAATGTTTTCAGAAAGTGGTGGGAAGTTTTGCACTAATGGCATAATAAAGTAAACAACCACAACAGCGATTAAGTCAACAAGTAAAATCATTGCTATAAACTTTAATTTAAAATTTTTTAATTCTTTTGTAGATTTTTCTTTCAAAACATCACAACCTTTTTATAATATTTAAAATCTTTTGTACATATTGAATATCAACAGAAGCCCATTCTAAGTTCAATTCTTCTAATTTTGATAAAGTAATATCTTGAGAATATATATTTGTATTAGTACCCAAAATGTATTCTTTTGTATATTCATCTGCACTTTGTTTAATTTCATCAATAAAAGTCTTTAAATCAACATCTAGTAAATCACAATTTAAAAATTTAAGAATAGTTTTCAATTCAGCAATAGTAATTTCTTTATTGCTCAAAATATGATAAATAGAATTTGAAGAACTATTTTTTAATAAACCTAAAATTATATCAGCACATTCATCAACAGGGCTAAATTCCAATTTAAAACCAAGTAAATCCTTAGCAACAACCTTACTATTAATAATAGCTTTAAGAGAAGCTAAAAATACATTTTGATTAGCATTTTCTTGGAAAACACCATCACTGACTCTTGGCATAATATTACCTAATCTAAAAATAACAGCATTTAGTCCACTTTTAGTAGCTTTTAATATTTCCTTTTCAGCTTCAAATTTAGTAACTAGATAAGGATTGTTATTAAACTCTTGGTTGATAAACAAAGTGTTTTCATCAAATATTTTATTTTTAGTCAAATCTCCTTTAAATCCTGCAATTGATAAAGTCGAAATATGTGCCAAAGATATTTTATCTCCACAAAAATCAATTAAGTTAATAACACTTTGTACATTATCTTTATAAATTTGAGCAGGTTTTGCAAAATGTTTTACATTAGCAGCGCTGTTAATAACACAAGTTACAGTTTCCTTGATTTTTGAATATGTATTTTGGTCCAATCCTAATTGATTTTTTGTCATATCTCCGTTCAGAATTGTTACTTTTTGCTCAATTAATTTTAACAGATTTTCGTCAGAAGCAAAATAGAAATCAATCATTTTTTGCAATCTTGTTTTTCCATTCAAATTAATTTTATTTCTTATTACACAATAAATTTTTTCAGTATTTTCATTTAAAAGTAAGTTTCTTAATAAGTGAATACCTAAAAATCCTGTAACACCAGTAATTAAAACAGTACTTAAATCAAACTGTTTAACATTATTTAAAATCTGAATATCTTCAATGCCAGTTAAGTCAGGTTTTGCTTGGCTAGAAGAATTGCTTTCAATAAATTTTGCTAAATCTTTTATGTTTGAATTGTTGTATATATCTTGAATTAGTATGTTATATTTTTCTAGATATGTGTAAATAGCTGTTAAAGATAGGGAGTCAATTCCTAAATCTTCAATTAAATCATCAGTTATAGAAAATTCGTCTAAATCAATCAATTCTTTAACATAGTTATATATTTCAATTTCTAAATCAGATTTTGGCGCAACACGGTTGTTATTATTTTTTTCTAAATAGTTAAGTGCCAAAGTTTCTAATTCTTTTCGATTTATTTTGCCAGAAGAATTACGTGGAAATTCTTCTAATTCAATGATTTTTTTAGGTTTCATATAAAATGAAATATTACTATTAATATAATTTTTTATATTATATAAATTGATATTTTTTTCTTTTTTAGTCAAAAACAAGAATATTGCTTTTGTGTTTTTATAAGGAACGGCAATTGGGTATACTTCAAAATTATTTCCAAGTAATTTTTGGATTTTATTTTGAACTTCATTTAAAGCAACTAAATAACCACCATTTACTTTCACAACATCATCATTTCTACCAATAAATTCAATATCTAAATCTTTGTTAATTTTAACAATATCTCCTGTTCTATAAGCCTTTACAGTTTTTCCTAAGATAGGAGAGTAAACTTCTACAAAACGAGCCTTTGTAATTTCTGGTAAATTCAAATATCCTTTTGCAATATTTTGAATAGAATTTTCATCTTCATAAACTACAAGCTCACCTTTGGTATCAATAGGCATAACTTCCAAATTTGAGTTAACAACTAAAAGGCGAGAACCATATATTGGCTTACCAATTGAAGAGTAGTTGTTTTTGATTTCAAAAACACTTACTTGTTTATAAGTTGTAAACATCGTTGTCTCCGTAGGGCCATAAAGATTTAAGACTTTTAAATTGCTATATTTGGAAAGTAAATTTTCTATAATATAAGGTTTTAAAGTTTCTCCACCAGTTCCAAGAATTTTAAGTGAAGATAAATCTGCATTTAGCAATTTATCTTGAACAGCAATATGTTCAAGCCACTTTGGAATTAGGAAAGACCTTGTTACTTTTTCTTGTTCCATAATTCTAATTACTTTTTCAGGATTTAATTCATCTTCTTTTTTTACTAAAACAAGCTTTCCACCAAAAAGCAAAGAGCTGTAAATATCAATTCCAGAAGCATCAAAAGAATATTTTAAAAGAGAAATTGATATATCTTTGCTAGTTGCTTTCAAAACTGCGTCTTTTTCAATAGAAGCTTTTAAACCAGCTATATTTTTGTGCATAACCATAGTACCTTTTGGGTTACCAGTAGAACCTGATGTATATATTATATATGCAGTATCTTCTGGTGAAGGTTTATTTGCAGAAATGTCATAAAAACCGTTAAATCCGTAAGTATCTAAGTTGATAATAACAGATTTTGTTGGAATTTTTGTATCATAGTCTTTGTGTGTTAAAATACATTTTGGCTTACAATCATTTAAAATATATTCGACCCTAGAAGCGGATTCATCTGGCAAAATAGGCACATAACAGCCACCAGCCTTTAAAACTGCAAACATAGCAACAATCATATCAATACTTTTATCTAAAAATAGAGCTACTGGTACGTTTTTAGTAATTCCTAAATTAAGCAAAGCTTTTGCAATATTATTAATTTTTTTATTCAGCTCAGAATAAGTAATTTCTTTATTATCATACAAAATAGCAATATTATCAGGATATCTTGCTACAACATCATCAAAAATAGAAATTGCAGTTTCGTTAGAATTCTCAATATTACCTGTCAAATTAAAAGCTGTTAAAGCTGAAACATCTTCATCTGTTAAAAGATTTATATCAATTAGATTTGACTTGCCTTTCAAAACTTGAGAAATTATATGCAAAATGAAAGAATTCATCTTTTTAATCTCATCTTCTGTAAAACAAGTAAATAAATAATCATAATTCAAAACTTTATCATTATTTAAAGTCGTTAAATGAATGGTCAAAGGATTATTTTGTTGCCCTGAAAATAGCCAACTACATTCTCCTAAATCTTCATTTTCCATAGCATTTTCTTGTTTATTAATTTGATAAGAAAATCCAATTTCATACAAACCAGAATTATCTTTTGCAGTATTACAAAAGGCTTCTTGTATTTTGTGATAAGGATAGCCAGAATGTTTAAATAATGACATATTTGTTGATGATATTTTTTTGCACAATGACAAAAAGGTATCTTGAGTATCAACTTCTACCATTAAAGGTAAAGTTGATACAAACATACCAGTACATTCAAGTTCTTTTAATCTCTTTTGACGATTTAAAAAAGGTGTACCAAATGTTACTTTTTCTAAATTATAAATCTTGCTAAAATAAATAGACAATATCCCTAAAAAGAAGGCATACTCTGTAATTCTGTTTTCTTGGCAATAAGCAGAAATAGAGTTAAACAAACCAGCATCAAGTGGTTGGATATAACGCTTTCCGTCCTTTTTTAAATAATCAGAATTTTGAAATAACTTTGTAGAAGGTATTTTTGCTACATAATCATTCCAAAACTGTTCATCTATATGAAACTTATTACTCTCATAATAAGCTTTTTCTCTATCAATAAAAGGAAGATAACTAGGCTTTTCAAAAGCATCTTCTTGCTCATTTCTTTGCAACTTTTCGTAAAAATCTTTAATCTGCTCAGCAACTTGGGACATACTCCAAGCATCAGCTATAATATGATGAGACTTATACAAAACATAAGAAGAACAAGGTGTAAAAACAAGACAAATACTAAACAATTTGTTCAAAGAAAGTTCTAAATTTTGATACTCTTCAATCGCACTAGAAATATCATCTGTATCAAAATGCTTTGTCTCAATAGGCACGTATTGATAATCTTCAACATATTGACATAGACTTGTTCCATTTTTAATAAATCTTAAATGAAAAGAATCATTTTTCTCTATAATTTTATTCATTGTTTTTACCAATAAATCTTCATCCAGTTTGCTGTTTAATTTTAGCACTGACATTATATGATTTATGGGTGTTCCATCTCCATTTATTTGTTCGAGTTCCCATATGTTTTTTTGTGGGTTTGTTAATTCATATACTTCCTTTTTCATTTACTTCTCCAAATTATATTTTATAGTCAAATTATATAGCTTTTTAGCGGAAAATGTCAATACTTTTTGGGACAGGCCAAAAAAGTTTCACTCGCGGACGTTTTGGGACAGGCCAAAAAAAAATTACTCGCGGACGTTTTGGGACTGTCCCAAAAAATCTCCCCAAAAATCTTCAAAAAATGCAGAGTTTAAAAAGTGAAATATATGGAAAGAATAAATGTAAGGCGGTGAAGCAATTTGAAGATGAAGAAGAAAAAAAGCAAAACAAAATTTATAGTACTAGCAATAATTGCAATGGTATTGTGGATTTTTGGGTTCTATGTATATTTTACATACCAAAAAATAGAAATAAATAACGAAAACTATACAGCTACGAGAACATTATCCACACAAAAAGAACAAACTGTGGAAGAAGTTGAAGAAAACAGTACAAAAGTAGCAGATGTTTTAGAGAAAACAACAAAAAGTGTAGTGGGAATATCAAAATTAAAAAATGCGGGGAATAGTATATTATCTAAAAGTACAGAAGCGGAATTAGGGCTAGGGACAGGTTTTATTGTTACAGAAGATGGATACATTGTAAGTAATAGTCATGTGACAGGAGAAAAGTATAGTAAGTGTTATATCACTTTAGAAAATGGTTCAACATATGACGGAAAAGTTGTGTGGAGCGATGTAGATTTAGATTTGTCAATTACTAAAATAGAGGCAAAAAACTTGGAGTATGTTAGCCTTGGAGATTCAAGTAGTATAAGAGTAGGGGAGACGGTATATGCAATAGGAAATCCAATTCGGTTTTGAGTTTAGAAGAACTGTTACTTCTGGGATTATAAGTGCTAAAAATAGGACTATAAAAATAGAAGAAGAAAATAAAAGTTCATATATGACAGATCTTATTCAAACAGATGCTACGATAAATCCGGGAAACAGTGGGGGAGTGCTGATATATCCTAATGGGGAAGTTATAGGTGTAAATACTGTGAAGATTTCTACTGCTGAGGGGATTGGCTTTGCTATTCCTATTAATATAATAAAACCAATTATTGATAATTTAAAGCAATCTAATATTTTTGAAGAAGCGACAATTGGAATTTATGCTTATGATAGGGAAGTTGTGCCATATATTGACGACAATATAAAGTCTAATTTTAATAAAGGAATTTATGTGGTGCAGATAACTAAAAATGGCCCAGCTGATGGTACTGAGCTTAAGGAAGCGGATATTATTAATTCTATTGATGGTGTTTCTTTGAATACTATGAATGATTTGAGACAGTATATTTATACTAAAAAGCCTGGTGATGAAGTGGTTTTGGATGTGAGTAGGGGAAAGATTAATAAGCAGATAAAACTAACTTTAGGGAAAAAATAGAATGTTCAAAAATAGATTTATATTATGTTATAATTACCGCGTAAGCGACCAAACGAGCTGTGCGAGTGCGACACCAAGGTAATAAAAATAATATAAATCTATTTTTGTATAAGTATCACTCATTAAAATTTTCATCCATAAAATCATATTTTCTAGAATAATCCTTAGTTTCTTTATTAGACATAAAAGTCTCGGAACGATTTTGTTTTAAAAACTCAATAATCTGATAAACATCAATCCAAATCTCATTAGGGCTATCAACTTGAGACTCATCAAAAATAAGTTGCATACCAAAATGTAAATGCGGAACATTAATATTATTCACATTTTCCTTTGTGCTATAACCAGTCATGCCGAGATAGCCAATAACATCACCAGCCTTAACAACCATACCTGCTTCTAAGCCTTCAGCATAAGGATGATTTTTTCGCAAGTGTGCATAATAGTAATATCTTTTAGTATCAAAGCTCCTAATACCAATTCTCCAACCGCCATATTGATTCCAACCCAAATTTTCAATAACGCCAGATTCTACGGCAACAATAGGTGTACCGATACTTCCCATTAAGTCATTTCCTAAATGAGTTCTTTTAAATCCATAAGACCTAGAATTTCCAAAATCATCATAGTGGCTAAATGAATAATTTTTGGCTATTGGAAGAAAGGCTTTTACACCATATTTTTGCTCAAAATTTGAAGTATTATTAGGAGTTTTTGTATCACTTTCAAGACTATTTTCAGGAGTTTCTTTAGGTTCTCCATTGTCAGCACTTTGACTTTTAGAATTTTCTGTTTCAATAGAATAGTTGCCAATAAAACCTGAAAGTACAGCACTATAACTTTCATAATAATAATCATAAAACTTTAAATCCTGAGTTAGACTTTCTATTGTTTCACCATCTTTAATTTTAGCAACTAAGGTATCTAAGTCTGATTTCTTAAAATTTTTGAAATTACCACCATTTTTGCAAGCTAAATAAGCTAGTAATTCTATCCAATTATATTTTATCTCTTCATTTTTGGTATGTGAGTTTATATCAAGTTTTGCGGTTAAGTTCATTGCTTCTGCTGTTACGTTAAAATCGACCCATTTTATAAAGTCTTTTTTGTTTTCTTTTTTTGTATCATTTTCAGTATTTTCACTATTTGCAAATGTATAATATATTGTTATTGAGGCAATTGCTACTAATAATAGAATTGCTCCAATAATCAACTTTTTGTTTACTTTCAATGTTTTTATTATCAATGTATTCCACCCCATATATTTATATGATGTGTTTTGTGTTTATATCACTTTTTTGTTTTTATACCCATATAATCATTATTAAGAAAACTATTCCTATTACAATAAATCCACATCCCATAATTTTGCTCATTTTTCTAAATGATTTCTCACTTTTAGGCATTGGATGGAATGTTGCTTTTCCTATTTCATAACTCATTTTAGGAAGATAATTTCCTATAATCATAAATAATATTCCTAAAATTAAGAATATACTTTTTCCAACATAAACTGTGCTACCTAGTGGCACTTCTATCATAATTATATATATTAATACTGTTACAATAGGAATAAACCATTCCATTATTTTTAATATTTTAGGTTTTTCATCATTTTTTAATTTATTGGCCTTTATATTAACGCCTATCAAACATATTGCTTGAACAATAGCCATAATTAGTGGTATTCCAAATAACGCAAAATTCTTTGGTGCATAATTATCAGGCACATCTCCTATTGTAAAATGAATTGGCATTTGTTCTGGTAATTTGCTATAAAAAGCGATACCTAATACCATTGGTAATAAACATATAATTACACTTAAAATTAATGTTTTTTTATTTTTCTTTTCCATTTTTATTTCCTCCCAACTTATAAATCCAAACTAAAACATCTTCAAACACTGAACTATTTAATTCATAAAATATAAAGTTCTTTTGTTTTGTTTCAGTTATTAGATTCGCTTTTTTTAAGTTTGACAAATGATAGGATACTGTCGCTCCTGTTAAGTTAAAGTTACTTGATATTTCTCCTGCTGTTT
Source organism: uncultured Clostridia bacterium (assembly GCA_949538735.1). Classification (GTDB taxonomy): domain Bacteria; phylum Bacillota; class Clostridia; order TANB77; family CAG-508; genus CAG-269. The sequence goes on along the minus strand of CATGLK010000017.1, from coordinate 2,356 downwards.
TTCTTCCATTCTTTAATAGTTCAAGTATTTCTCTTCTTACAGGATCACTAATTGCTTTTAATGTTTCTGACATTCCCAAAATAATCACCTCACTTACGATATTTAGATATATATCTAAATAGATTATAATATTTTACAAAGTAAAAGTCAATAAGTATTTCGATTTTTTTCTAAATAGTTAAATATAATTTAGATTAGTTATGTTTCAAACTAATCTATGACTTGTGATTTTTCGTATTAATCAAATTGTAATTTGTCTTTCAAATTTCCAGTAGAAAAGTAAGCGACAACTTACTATTTATCTAACACAGATTATATCAAAAAATTTTATAAAAGTATATCAAAATTTGAATGTTGTATAATTCTAATAAACAGGAAGCAATTAAAATTTATAACTGAAAGACTACAGTATACAAATAAAAAAATAATAAGACTTACTTTACAATTGTACTTAAATATAGTATAATATAAGTACAATTGTAAAGAGGTGGAATCATGGAAGAAAAAATTAGAAAACTTCTAAAACAAAATAATGGAATAATTACAACAAAGCAAATTGAAGAAATCGGTATTCCTAGAGTACATATAAAGCAATTTGTAGAAAATGGAATTATTGAAAGAATACAAAAAGGAATCTATATTTCAAGTGATATGATAGAAGATGAATTTTATATATTTCAAATGAAAACTAGTAATACTATTTTTTCATACAATACAGCTATGTACTTTTTAGGAGAAACTGAAAGAACTCCAGATAAGGTAGATGTAACTGTATATAGTGGATATAATAAACAGAGATTTCCAGACTATATTAGAGTTCATTATATAAAAAAAGAACTACTTAATATGGGAGTTATTACAGTAAAAACTCCACATGGATTTAATGTTAAGTCTTACAATATTGAAAGAACAGTATGTGATATTATTAAGGGGAGAAATACAGGTATAGACAAAGAGCAAAGCAATAAATTTATTAGGAACATTATTAAAAATAATAAAGCAGATATAAATAAAATATATGAATATGCAAAAAAACTAAAATGCGAAAAAAAATTAGAAGAAGTAATGGAGTGGATTATATGATAAAAAATGCAAAATCATTAAAAGATAAAGCTAGAAATATAGCTAATGAAAATGCTATTTCAATTCAACAAGTATTGCAAAATTATATGTTTGAAAGAGTGCTAGAAAGATTATCAAAATCAGAATATAAAGAGAATTTTATTATAAAAGGTGGTTTGCTATTATCTTCAATAATGGGAATAAATTTAAGGACCACTATGGATATAGACACTAATATAACAGGTATTAATTTAGACAAAGAGAAATTATTAGAAATACTTAATGAGGTTTTAAATATGGATATTGGAGATAATGTCACATTTAAAATAGAGAAAGTTGAAGAAATAAAACAAGAAGAATATTATGGTGGTTACCAATTCAAAATAATTGCTACATATGAAAATATAAAGGTACAATTTCATATGGATGTTTCAACTGGAGATGTTATTACACCTAGAGCAATTGAATACAAGTATAAAAAGTTATTTGATAATTCTTACATAGACATTTTATCTTACAATAGAGAAACTATTATTGCCGAAAAATTACAGTCGATATTAGAAAGAAAAATAACAAATAGTAGAATGAAAGATTACTACGATTTGTACTTTTTTGTTAATTATAGATGGGATAGCATAGATAAAGAAATTTTATCATATGCTATTATTAGAACTTTTTCAGCTAGAAATAGTATAACTGAACTACGAAATATAAGAGAAACAATCAAAACTTTAGAAAATAATCCATTTTTAAATAGGCTATGGATAGATTATTCTCAAAAACATGAATATTCAAAAAATGTAAGTTTTAATGATACAATTAAGGCTATAGAAATTATAGAAGAAACTATCTTTTCTAATAATGAAATCAAATTATCAGTTGCACACGAGTAAATATTCTAAAATCACAAGAAATGGGCTGACAAATCTAATTGAGAAACGTTATACTACTATCAAAATTTAACGAAGAAAAAGCAAAAATAAAACTCTCAAGCAATCTTGAGAGTTTTGGTGTGCCTGGAGGGACTCGAACCCCCGGTCTCGAACTTCGTAGGCTCGCATTTTATCCAGCTAAACTACAGGCACAAATATAAATACTCTAATATTATAACGTTTTAAACAGTATTTTTCAAGAGAAAACAAAAAAATAATAAAAATTTTTTGAAAAATATAAAAAAGTTGTTGCAAATTTATTAAAATTGTGATATTATATATTAGCGTTCATTTGTGAATGCTAATATCGAGGTGTAGCGCAGTTGGTAGCGCGCGTGGTTTGGGACCATGAGGTCGCAGGT
>CATGLK010000016.1 GCA_949538735.1 uncultured Clostridia bacterium | reverse complement strand
TAAAACTATTATAACATCTCTACGCTTTCGTGTCCAAAATCTATCTTAACACCACGTTTTCTGCTACTGCCATTCTTACATAGTCTTTTACTTCTCCTCCTCTTGTTGCATCTTTTGCTTGTACTGCTTTTGTTAGTATCCCGTTGTCCCCTGTTAGTGTTGCTATTGCTACACCTGCTAATATTAGTAATACTATTATTGTTATTACTAGTGCTATTAGCGTAATTCCGCTTGTTTTTGCTCTTTTTTGCATTTTCTTTTTCTTCCTTTCTTTTGTTTTTTTCTCATTGATATTTTATCGTTTTAAAATAAATTACGTCAACAAGTATTACGCTAATTAATTTTTTATTTTGTTTTTTTGGGCAAGAAAAGTGGCTTTGTCACCTTTTCTTCTCGCCGATTCGAGTTTTCGAATGTAATGAGAAAATCTCGAAGGCAATAGCGATTGTAGCATTTTTATGTTATAGGAAAGGAGAACTTTCCTATAACATAAAAAAATTATCTTAGATTTTGTGTTTTCTAAGATAATTTCTTGTTCTATTTATTTTCTTTCAATTTCTCTATTTCTTCTTTTGTTAAACCTGTAACTCTCTCTATTACTTCAATATTAACTTTTTCTTTCAACATATTTTTAGCAATTTCTAGTCTCTCCTGTTTTGCACCTTCTTTTATACCTTCCTTTACTCCTTCTTCTCTTCCTTCTTTTATTCCTTCTTCTAATCCTTTTTCTCTAGCTGTTCTCATACCTGTATTATAATCCCAAATCGCTCTCTGTCTCGATATGTACAAATTCCATTCCTTTTCGTCCATACTCATTTGGTTTATTATATCTATGGCCTTATCAATTTCTTTATTCTTCTTTCTAGCCATTTCTAACTTTTCCTCCCTTCCTGCTAACAACCAAAGCCACTGTTCTAACCTTGTATTAGCTCCTGGATTTTTCTTCTCAAATTTTGGTATTTCTATAAAGTGCATTTCCAAGTCATTTGTTGCTAGTTCTTCTTCATTACTATACCCCATATCTACATATTCATTCTCTTTTGTTTTTTCGAATTTCATATGTGCTATGTAATGTTCATTCCTTTCTTATTATACACCAATATTTTGCTTTTGACAATACTTTGGTGTAAATTTTTATTTATTAGTAAGAATGTTGCTGCTTTTATTGCGGTTTTATTTGTGTACACATTTTTTATTTTGGTTAATAATTTTGGGTTTTAATTTCGATTTAGTTTTGATTTTTAGTTTTAAAAAATAACTTATATCAAAACTTATTTGATTTTAAATTGTAATCTTCTCAAAGTTGATTTTAATTTGTTTGATTTAATTTGTTTTTCTAATTAGAATTTTATTGCAACATTAGTAGCAATATTATTACTTTCCATATAATAACAAAATTCTTTCTCTTTTGCAAGATTTTTACAAAAATTTATCAAAAAACTCATCGCAAAATCTGACAAATTTCGACATCGCTTATTAAACTTATATAAACCAATAATAGAAGTAGCAATATTAACTACTTCTATATATGTTCTCTATCCAAACAATCCACGTTTTTTAATAGGTGGTTGTTCATTCATCGTTTTAGCCAATTGAACAAGTAATTCACGTTGTTCTTTGGTTAGTTTTTTAGGTGTTTGTACATTAACAGTAAAAATAAAATCTCCTGCACTATTAGAATTTATAGATTTAAATCCTCTATTTCTAATAGTAAACTTTGTTCCCGTTTGTGTACCTTCAGGTATTTTATATGTCTCTTTACTTCCGTCAACCATTGGAATTTCAAGATCTGAACCAAGTGTTGCTTGAGTTATAGTTATTGGTACATCACATAACACATTGTTTCCTTTTCTTGTAAAAATGCTATGTCTTTTAATTTTTACAGTAATATATAAATCTCCTTTAGCTCCACCTTTTTCTCCTGGCTCACCTTCTCCACGAAGTACTACTGTTTGGTTATCATCTATTCCTGCTGGTATTTTAACTTTTATTTTAGGTTGTTTTCTAACTTTACCTTTTCCATTACATACTTCACAAGGGTCACTTATAACTTCACCTGTTCCACGGCAGTTTGTACAAGTTCTTGTTGTTTGAACTTGACCCAGAATGGTGTTTTGTACTCCTGTAACTTGACCTGTTCCATGACATGTTGGACATTTTACAGGTGATGTTCCTGGTTTTGCACCTGTTCCATGACAGTGATTACATTGTTCATCTCTAGTTATTACAATTTCTTTTTCTACTCCTAGAAATGATTGTTCAAATGTAATTTCCATTCTTACATTTAGGTCTGCTCCTTTGCGTGGTCCTCTTTGTTTAGCTGATGATGTTCTTCCACCAAATCCACCTCCAAAGATTGAAGAGAATATATCCCCTAAATCTCCAAAATCTCCAAAGCCGTCAAATCCAGAACTTGAATAAGAATAGTATCCACCTTGGCCACCAAATGGTCCACCAGCTCCATTAAAGCCTTGTGGTCCATTGTGTCCAAATTGGTCATACATTCTTCTTTTTTGTGGATCTGATAAGTTTTCATAAGCTTCATTTACTTCTTTAAATTTAGCTTCGGCTTCAGCTTTGTTATCAGGATTTGCATCTGGATGATATTTTTTTGCAAGTTTACGATATGCTTTTTTTAGTTCATCATCTGTTGCTGTTTTATTTACCCCTAAGACTTCGTAATAGTCTCTCTTTTGCGCCATTTTTCTTCCTCCAACTTCTTTGCAAATCGAATCAAAAACAAGTATTACTAGGCAAGCAAGAAAAAAATCTTAAGATAATACGTTTGTATATCGAAAGATTTTTTTCGTAGCTTAACGAAGTAAGACGAAGTTTTTCATTCGATTTTATTCTTCAACTTTGTAATCAGCATCATAAACATTACCATTTTCATCAGTTTTAGGTCCTTCTGCTGTTGCTCCATTTGGGTCAGCTGCACCTTGTGCTGCATTTGGATTTGCGTTTTTATAAAGTTGTTCTGACATTTCGTAGAATACTTTTGTTAGTTTTTCTGTTGCTTCTTTTATTTTTTCTGTATTATTAGTTTCAAGAGCTTTTTTAGTAGATTCAATTTCAGCTTCAACTTTTGCTTTTTCTTCTCCACTTATTTTGTCTCCTAAATCTGCTAATGTCTTTTCACTGTTATATACTAAGCTTTCAGCATTATTTTTAACTTCAATTTCTTCTTTTTTCTTTTTATCTTCTTCTGCATGAGCTTCTGCATCTTTTACTGCTTTGTCAATATCTTCGTCTGTTAAGTTTGTAGAAGCTGTGATAGATACATCTTGGCTGTTTCCTGTTGCCATATCTTTTGCAGATACGTGTACAATTCCGTTAGCGTCAATGTCAAATGTTACTTCTATTTGTGGTACTCCCCTTGGTGCTGCTGGAATTCCTGTTAATTGAAATCTTCCTAATGTTTTATTGTATGCAGCCATTTCTCTTTCACCTTGTAATACGTGAACTTCTACTGATGTTTGACCATCTGCTGCTGTTGAGAATATTTGTGATTTTTTTGTTGGTATTGTTGTATTTCTTTCGATTAGTTTTGTAAATACTCCACCATATGTTTCAATTCCTAGTGATAATGGTGTTACGTCTAATAATACTAAGTCTTTTACATCTCCTGATAATACACCACCTTGGATAGCTGCACCAATTGCAACACATTCATCTGGGTTTATACCTTTATCAGCGTCTTTTCCTGTAATTCTTTTTACTGCTTCTTGAACAGCTGGAACTCTTGTAGAACCTCCAACTAGTAATACTTTGTGTATATCATTTGGTGTTAATCCTGCGTCTTTTAAAGCTTGGTTAACTGGTCCAGCAGTTGCTTCTACTAAATCACGAATTAATTCTTCAAATTTAGCTCTTGTTAATGTAATATCTAAGTGTTTTGGTCCTGTTGAATCTGCTGTAATAAATGGTAGGTTTATTTGTGTTTGTTGTACACCTGATAATTCGATTTTTGCTTTTTCAGCTGCTTCTTTTAATCTTTGCATTGCCATTTTATCAGCTTTTAAATCAACTCCACTTGATTTTTTGAATTCAGCTACTAAGTAGTTGATAATTGCTTCGTCAAAATCGTCTCCACCTAAGTGTGTATTTCCATTTGTTGCTAGAACTTCGAAAACTCCATCTCCTATATCTAATATAGAAACATCAAATGTTCCACCACCTAAGTCATATATCATAATTTTTTGATCTTGTTCTTTATCCATACCGTAAGCTAAAGCTGCTGCTGTTGGCTCATTTATAATTCTTAGAACTTCTAGTCCTGCTATTTTTCCTGCATCTTTTGTAGCTTGTCTTTGGCTATCACTAAAATATGCTGGAACTGTAATAACAGCTTGTGTTACTTTTTGTCCTAAATAATTTTCAGCATCTGCTTTTAATTTTTGTAATGTCATTGCTGAAATTTCTTGTGGTGAAAATTTATCACCTTCTATATCAACTTTTTCGTTTGTTCCCATTTTTCTTTTGATTGAAATAACAGTATTGTCAGGGTTTGTAACTGCTTGACGTTTTGCTATTTGTCCAACTAATCTTTCTCCATTTTTAGAGAATGCAACTACTGATGGAGTTGTTCTGTTACCTTCTGCGTTTGGTATTACAACTGGCTCTCCACCTTCCATAACTGCTACACATGAGTTTGTTGTTCCTAAGTCAATTCCTATAATTTTTCCCATTTTAAAATCCTCCCTTTTGATGTTTTTGGGGACGGAGCAAAAAAACATCATTTTTCATTTTCTTTTTTATTTTTATGATACTTTTCCATCCCATTTTTTAAAGTATCTTTTTAAGTTTAATAACAAATTTATTTTAGTTGGCTACTACTACCATACTATGACGTATAACTCTACTGCCTATTTTGTAGCCTTTTCTATACTCTTGAGCAATTTCCTTTTCTCCAAGACTATCATCTTGAATACTGCTAACCGCCTCATGTAGCTCTGGGTCAAAAGTCTCTCCTACTGCCTTTATTTCTTCAACTCCCTTAGCATTTAAAACATCTTTAAATTGTCTTAAAACAAGTTCTACACCTTGTTTGTAGCTCTCATCAGCTGTCTCAGCTTTTGCAGCATTTTCCAAGTTATCTACAACTGGAAGAATAACTTCTACCACATCTGAAAGAATTGAATTATACAATCCATCTCTTTCTTTGCTACTTCTTTTTTTGAAATTTTCGAATTCTGCTAATATTCTTTTATATCTATCGTCTAATTCATCATAGTCTTGTTTTGGTATCATTTCTGTATTTTGTTCTTGTGTCTCATTTTTTTCTAATTCTTCTTTTTTTTCTTTCTCTGCCATTTTGTACCTTCTTTCTTTTAATTATTACCATTTAATTTTTGGTTTATATATTTCATAACTGAAATTACTTTTGAATAATCCATTCTCTTTGGTCCTATAATTCCTATTGTTCCTAGGTCTTTGCCATTTACTTTATGTTTAAAAGTTACAACACTAAAATCTTTTAATTGCTCCCTTTCGCTTTCTTCTCCAATATAAACTTTTATATCTTCCGCAAATCCTGAGTTTAACATATCTGCTACTAATTCTTTTGTATCTAATATGTTTACAAAGTTTTTAGCAACTTCTAAGCTATTGAATTCTGGTAAGTCAAATGCCTTGTTTGTTCCTTCTAAATATATTTTGTTATCTTCTTCTATTACTTTTTTTATTTGCTCAACTATTGGTTTTATTACATTTACACTGTATGTCATTTCGTCATATAAATACTCTTCTAATGGCCTGTCTATTGTTTCTATTGGTTCACCTTTTAATTTTTTGTTGAACATATAGTTTATTGTCTCTACTTGTTTTTCGTTTATGTCTTCGCCAAATTTTATTATTGTTTCTTTTACAAGCCCTGTGTCTGTTAATATCACTGCCATCATCATTCTTGAACCTAACAGCACAAATTTTATTTCTTCTATTAATTGTGTATTTGTTTTTGGACCAATTGATACTGTTGTGTAGTGTGTTACTTCTGATATTGTATTTGCTGTTATTTTTGTTAAGTCTTCTATTTCGTTTATTTTATTTTCTAGTTTATCACTTATATATTTTATTTCTTCTAAACTGATGTCTTTGTCGTTTAGTAGTTCATCTACATAGTATCTATATCCTTTTGCTGATGGTATTCTTCCACTTGATGTATGTGTTTTGTCCAAAAAACCTTTTTTCTCTAAGTCTGCCATTTCGTTTCTTATTGTTGCACTACTATAATCTAGCCCATAACTTTTGGTTAGTGCATTTGAACTTACTGGCTCTGCTGTGTTTATGTATTCTTCTACTATTGCTTGTAATACTTTTTTCTTTCTATCGTCTAACAACCTTTTCACCTCTTTTTAGTTTGTAATTGTTAGTTTTTGTTTTTAGCACTCTTTGGTTTTGTTTGCTAACTTTCTATATATTATACCCATTTTTAGCACTTGTCAATACTTAGTGCTAATTTTTTTCGTGAATTTTTTGTGAACTCGAATTTTGCCATAATATACAGTCTTTTTAAACAAAAAACTAGTATAATTAATTCATACTAGTTTGTAATATATTAAAAAATCTTTGTTTCTTTTCTGGTAAATTTTGAGAGTCTATAAATTCAATTTTTCCTAAATTATTATGCAACAAATCATTTTTAGCAAGAACATCTTTTAAATGAATAGCCAAATTAGGTGCACCATTAAAAAATCTAATATCCCCTCCTAGAACTTGCTTAATTTCGTGTTGCACTAGCGGATAGTGAGTACAACCTAAAACGACATTTTCTATTTTTCCCTTATATTTTCCTAATGTTTTTTGCAAATATTTTTCAATTTGATCTTTATCTCCATTTTCTATTATATCCGCTAATCCAACACATTCTAGCAATTCAGTTTTATGATTATCATATTTATGATATAAAAGATTAAATTTTTCGCTTTCTATTGTACCTTTTGTGGCCATAACTAATGTTGGCTTTTCATAAGAATAGTCGTGCACCATTTTATATGCTGGTTCTATTGCAATAAATGGAATTTGCGGATATTTCTCTCTTAAAAATCCAACTGCTTTTGCACTTGCTGTATTGCACGCTATAACTATCGCTTTGCAATTTTGTTTCAATAACATTTGCACTATATTATCACATATTTCCAAAATCTCTTTGTCAGTTTTATCTCCATATGGATTGTTTTTAGAATCACTATAATAAATATAATTTTCATTTGGCAAAACTTTTATTATTTCTTTTAATACCGTAACTCCACCTATGCCAGAGTCAAAAATTCCTATATTTCCTGTTTCTTTCATATTTTTTCCTTTCTGGATTTTTTGGGCCAGGCCCAAAAAATCTTTTTCTGAAACTTTTTTGGCCTGTCCCAAAACGTCTTTTTCCGAAACTTTTTTGGCCTGTCCCAAAAAGTTTTATCTTAATCTTAGTGCATTTAAAATTACTGTAATACTACTGAATATCATTGCAAAGCTTGCAAGCATTGGATTTATTGATATTCCTATTGATTTAAACAATCCTATTGCTACTGGTATCATTAAACTATTGTAGAAAAATGCCCAAAATAAGTTTTGTTTTATATTTCTAATTGTTTTTTTACTAATTGTAATTAAGTTCATTATACTAGATAAGTCATTTCTTGTTAATATTACATCTGATGAATCCATTGCTATGTCTGTTCCTGTGTTTACACTTACTCCAATATTTGCACTTGCTAGTGCTGGGCTGTCGTTTATTCCGTCTCCACACATCATAACATATTTGCCTTCTTGTTTTAATTTTTTTACCATATTAGCTTTTTCTTGTGGCATTACATTTGCTATTACTTTTGTTATTCCTATTGTTTTTGCAATTTTTTTAGCTGTTTCTTCGTTGTCTCCTGTTAGCATAATTGTTTCTATTTTGTTTTTATTTAGGCTATTTACTACTTCTTTTGCGTTTTCTCTTACTATGTCATTTACTCCAATAAGTGCAATTATTTTATTTTCTTTTACTGCATATATTATGCTATTTCCATTTTGAGCTAGTTTACGCTCATCTTCTAAATAATTGTTTTGTATAGAGTATTTATCAAGTATTTTTGAATTTCCTAAGATAATTTTTTCGTTGTTTACTTTTGCAGTAATTCCTAATCCTGCTATATTTTCGAATTCTTCTATTTGGATTTTTTCTATTTTATTTTCTTCCAAATAGTCTGTAAATGCTTTTCCTATTGGATGTGTAGATTTTGCTTCTATACTTCCTATTAATTGTAATAGTTTTTCATTTTTTATATCACTATAATTTATCAATTGTGCAATTTTCAATTTACCATAAGTTAATGTTCCTGTTTTGTCAAATACAATTGTATCTACTTTTTGCGCATTTTCTAAAATTTCACTCTTTTTTACAAGTATTCCTTTTGATGCACATACTCCTTCACTTATAACAATTGCAAGTGGTGTTGCTAGTCCTAAGCTGCAAGGGCAGGCAACTACTAGAATAGTTACAAATGTTGATAATGCTACGCTAAATGGTTGTCCAATTATTAAATATGCAAAAAATGTAAATATTGCAATTCCAATAACTGCTGGAACGAAGTAACCACTTACAGTATCTGCAACTTTTGCAATTGGTGCTTTTGTGTTGCTTGCTTCTACTACTAATCTTACTATTTCTGATATTGTAGATTCTTTTCCTATTTTTTCTGCTTTATATTCTAAATATCCGTCATAGTTTATACTTCCTGCAATTACTTTACTTCCTTTTTCTTTTGAAGTTGGCTTGCTTTCTCCTGTTATAAAAGATTCATCTAAATGAGCTTTTCCTGTGACTATCTCTCCGTCAACTGCAATTCTTTCCCCTGGTCGACTTACAACAATATCTCCTTTGATTATTTCATCTAGTGTAACCTTTCTCTCTATTCCGTTTCTTTTTATAACAGCTGTATCCGGAGTTATTTTTACTAACTTTTGAATCGCTTCTTTTGTTTTGTCTTTACTAATTCCGTCAATATATCTACCTAATTTTATAAAATAAATAACTATTGCAGCTGATTCAAAATATAAGTCCATAGTATAACTGTGTTCACCTTTTAATATCATAAACATACCATATAAACTATATAAAAAGCTACTTATTACACCTATCCCTACTAGTGTGTCCATATTTGGCGTTAAATGGATTAAGTTTTTATAGCCATTTTTTAATATGTCAAATCCATATATCATAAACGCTATTGTTAGTATTAATAATGTAAATGTGTAATTTATTGGGTTGATATGTGGGTTGATTACGTTTATTGTTGGTAATCCTACCATATGACCCATTGAAATATACATTAAAATGATTGCTAAAACTGAAAAAATAGTAAATTCTATTTTTTCTTTTTTACTTTTTTTATCTAATTTTATTTCTTTAAATTGTCCTAAGCTTTTAAACCCTGCTTGTTTTACAAACTCTTCTATTTTTTCTTGATATAGTATGTTTTCGTCATATTCTATTGTTGCATTTGCCATTACTAGATTTACTGATGCATTTTCTACGCCTTTTTGCTTACTTAAATATTTCTCAAGCCCGTTAGAACAAGCACTACACGTCATTCCGCCTATTGCTAAGATAATCTTTTTCATTTGCAAACATTCCTTTCTATCCATTGTGTCCATTGGGGACGTTTCTTTTTGGACATTTTTATCCATTTGGAAACGTCCCTATTGGACATTATTTTACAACTTCAAATCCTAAGTCTTCTATTTTTTCTTCTATAATTCTTGTTTCTATGTCGTTTTTCAAAGATATTGTTACTGTTCCTTTTTTGTGGTTTGCGTCTACTTTTTTAATTTCTTCTATATTTTCTAATGCGTTTTTTACTCTCTTTTCACATCCTCCACAAACCATTCCATTTACTTTAATTATTATTTTTTCCATACTTTTACATTCCTTTCATTTTGAAATTCTTATAGTTATTTAGCAGTTCTCCTACCTAGCATTCCTGCTAATTTTGATATTAACTGTGTAAATTATATTACAATTTTATTTAATTTTCAATTACATTTTTATGTTATAACAAGTTCTTATTACCTATAACGATATAAACTGCTACAATCACTATCTTGCTTTCAATGCTCTTAAAGCATTTATAATAGCAATTACAGAAACCCCAACATCTGCAAATACAGCTTCCCACATAGTTGATAAACCAAATGCACTCAATGCCAATACAAGTACTTTTACGAAAATAGCAAACACTATATTTTCTTTAACAATTCTCATTGTTCTTTTTGACAAGTGAATAGCGTCTACAATTTTTGATGGTTCATCTGTCATAAGTACAACATCTGCTGCTTCTATTGCGCTATCAGCGCCAAGTCCACCCATTGCAATACCTATATCTGCTAAAGCCAAAACTGGTGCGTCATTTATTCCGTCGCCTACAAATGCTAGTTTACCCTTTTCACTTTTTTCTTTTAATAAGTTTTCCATTTTTTCTACTTTTCCGTCTGGTAACAATTCTGTGTAAACTCTATCTAGCCCTAGTTCTTTTGCTACATTTTCTCCAACATCTTTTCTATCTCCTGTTAACATTACTGTTTGCTTAATTTGATTTTTCTTTAAGTCTTTAATTGCTTTTACTGAATCCTTTTTTATTTTATCTGCTATTAATATATAACCTGCATATTTCCCTTCTATTGCTACATATAGAACTGTACCTATCTCGTTACACTTTGTAAATTCAACTTGATTTTCTCTCATTAATTTTTCATTTCCTACTAGTACATCTTTTTCTCCAATTCTTGCAGAAATTCCAAGTCCTGATAGTTCTTGTGTTTTTATAATTTGTTTTTCGTCAATTTCTTTGCCATAGGCTTTTTTTACTGATAAAGAAATTGGGTGATTTGAATAGTTTTCGCTATATGCCGTAATTTTTAGTAATTCCTCTTCTGTCATATCTATTGCATTAACTTTTTGTACTTCAAAAATTCCTTCTGTTAATGTTCCAGTTTTGTCAAATACAATTATTTCAGTATTTGATAATTGCTCTAAATAGTTACTTCCTTTTATCAAGATTCCCATTTTAGAAGCCCCACCAATTCCACCAAAAAAGCTTAGTGGTATTGAGATTACCAAAGCACAAGGGCAAGATACTACTAAGAATGATAATGCTCTATATAGCCAAACCGAAAATTCCGCATTTTTTATAATAAGTGGAGGTACTATAGCAAGTATAACTGCAATAATTACGACTATTGGTGTATAATATCTTGCAAATTTTGTAATAAAGTTTTCTGATTTTGATTTTTTGCTACTTGCATTTTCTACTAGGTCTAATATTTTACTTACTGTTGATTCCCCATATTCTTTTGTCACTTCAATTTTTATTAAACCATTTAAATTTATTGAGCCACTTAATGCTAATTCTCCTTCTGTTATCTCTCGTGGTAAACTTTCTCCCGTTAAAGCTTTTGTGTCTAAACTTGATTTTCCTTCTATTACATATCCGTCTAATGGAACTTTTTCGCCTGGTTTAATTACAATTATTTCTCCAATTTTTACGTCTTCTGGGTTTACTTTTTGAATTTTTCCTTCTCTTTCTACATTGGCAAAGTCTGGTCTAATGTCCATTAATTTTGAAATTGATTTTCTTGATTTGTCTACTGCATAACTTTGGAATAATTCTCCTACTTGATAGAATAGCATAACTGCTACTGCCTCTGGAAATTCACCAATTCCAAATGCACCTAATGTTGCAACTGCCATTAAAAAGTTTTCATCAAAGACTTTTCCTTTTATAATATTCAGTATTGCTTTTTTTACAATTTCTAATCCAACAATAATATAAGATATTATAAATATTGTATTATTTATTAATTCGTTATTAAATTTTATTGTAATTGCAATAAAAAATAGTATGGCTGCAAGTATAATTTTAACACCTTTTTTCTTTATTGGTACAGCTTTGCCGACTTCTTCTATTGTTACGTCTGGCTCTTCTTTTTTTATAACTTTTTTTACTTCTATTATGATTTCTTCTTTTATATTTTCGTCATATTCAAGTTCCATTTTTTGTGCCATAAAATTTATATTTGCATTTTTTATGCCGTCTAACTTCTGTATTGCTCTTTCTAATTCATTTGCACAATTTGCACAGTCTAATCCATTGATTTTAAATTTACTTTTCATACTATTTTTTCTCCTATTTTTTATGTTCTATATGTTCTACACCTATTTCAAATACTTTTTTTACGTGGTCATCGTCTAACATATAAAAAACCTCTTTTCCTGATTTTCTACATTTAACAATTCCGCTTCTTCTTAATGTTCCTAGTTGATGTGAAATAGATGATTTGCTCATTCCTAATACGTTTGCAATATCACATACACACATTTCGTTTCTGTCTAATGCAAATAATATTTTTACTCTAGTAGTATCTCCAACAATTTTGAAAAATTCTGCTAATTTATTAAATGTGTCTTCTTCTAGCATATTTTTTGTTGTTTTATCAACCACATCTTGGTGGATTACATTGCAATCACATATAAATTCATTTTTAGACATTTGATTGCCTCCTTACTTTTTATATTATAATTGAGTATTCATTCAACTTTACTTGTATTATATGTGAATAGATACTCAACTGTCAATACTTTTTATGATTTTTTCATAAAATAAAATTAGCTATTACATAATTGTATATGCTCTAGCTAATTTTATTTCTTATTCATTATTTAAGAAGTTCATTACCAAATCTACTATTATTTCTTTCTCTTTTGGATTTGATTCCGCAATTAATAAAGTTAAAGCTGTTAATGTGTTATTATCAATTGTTTGTTTATCTTCTTTATATAAAATTCCATAAAAGTTTAAGAAATATATAAATAGTGTTGCTGCTATTCTTTTATTTCCGTCTGCAAAAACGTGATTTTTTACTATTAAATACAAAAAGTTTGCTGCTTTTTCTTCAATGCTTTGGTATATATCTTGTCCTGCAAAACTTTGATATATGTTTCCAATTATTGATTGTAATCCTTTGTCTCTTTCTACTGCAAATAGTGTACTTTCTTCGTTAAATCTAAGTTT
This sequence comes from uncultured Clostridia bacterium, assembly GCA_949538735.1. GTDB lineage: Bacteria > Bacillota > Clostridia > TANB77 > CAG-508 > CAG-269. The sequence goes on along the minus strand of CATGLK010000016.1, from coordinate 17,026 downwards.
ATTTATTATGTCTATACATTCACTATATTCTATTTTTCTTTCGTCTGTATTGCCTTTTATCTTTTTTAATGTTCTGTGGTCATAGTCGTCTAATAGGTCTAATGCTTTTGAATATTCGCCTATTACTTTTAGTATTTCTTTTGCATCGTTGTTTTCTAGTCTTTCGTCTATTCTGTTTGCTATGTCTATTAGTTTTATTGTTTTTTCTAAGTATTCTAATCTTTTTTGGTTTACAGCATATCCTTTTAACATATAGTCTTTTAGAATTTTATTTGCCCATTGTCTGAATGCAACACCTTGTTTACTGTTTACTCTGTATCCAATGGAAATAATCATATCTAAATTATAATATTGAACTTTGTATATTTTTCCGTCTTCAGCAGTATGCTCAAAAAATGAGCATACTGAATTTTCGTCTAATTCTCCACACTTATATATATTTTGAATATGTCTTGTTATTGTTCTTCTGTCCTTATTAAATAATTTAGACATTTGCTTTTGTGTAAGCCATACTGTCTCATCTTTTAAATTTACTTCTAATTTCACCCCCTGATTCTCAAATAAAATAATCTCGTTTTTCTTCTCTTCCATAAGTACACATCCTTTCTCTAAAATTTAATTCCTGCTACTTATATTTCTACTTTTAGACTATATTTATTTCTCCATTTGAACTGCTGTTTGTATTTTACCTCTAATTTACTTCTTTGTCAATATTTTTTTATTAATTTATTTTTTAAATTAATAAATACAAAAAATAGGAGTCAAATTAACTCCTATCACAATTTTTGTTTTACACTCTAATCCACATTAACACCCTTTTCAAGCAATCTTTTTCCAATAAAATAATAAACAACATTATAGAACATATAGATTGCAATAGCCGATATCATAATTATTTTAATCACATCAATATTTATAATCTCCATTGTATTTATTAAATTCATAATATCTTTATTAAACATAGCTATCGAACCAACAAGACATAAAGATAAAGCATTTGTAAACATATATAATCCAAATCCTGTTGCAATTGAATTAACCATTTTGTTCTTATTAGCTCTATGTCCAATTATAATTCCTACATAGCCTACTAAAACTACAAAAACTATTTCTAGGAATAATATAAATGAAATTACTAATAATAAATTAATAACTGTTGTGTCATAGGTGTTTGCAGCTAACTCTAAGATTTGTTTCAAAAATTCTATGTTTTCTTTAGAATAGTAGCATATAAATAAACATACTAATGCAACCACAACTGTTACAAATATACAAATTATAGCTGCTAAAACTTTTGATAGATATATTTGTCTTTTTTCAATTGGTAATGTATGTGTTAGATAACTTTCGTCTTTATAAATATTTATAATAAATCTTGCCCAAGACCTCATTATTCCATTTATCAAACTACTTGCAAGCATACTTATAGTAAATCCGGCGGCTATTTGTCCTAAAATTCCAAATAAAGCTGAGTTTTCTATGCTAAAGCATATTCTTGTAATAATAGCAAATATAAATGATAAAGCATAAAAAACTATTACTACTTTATATATCCATTTTAAATCATATTTTAATAATTTTCCTAACATTTAAAAGACCTCCTAAATATTTCGTCTATACTTGCATTCTCTTTTCTTCTTAATTCATCAGCAGATGAAGTCAGTTTAATTTCACCTTTGTCTATAAATATAACATCATCTAATATCCTTTCAATATCTGCAATTAGGTGAGTTGAAATGAGAACACTTGCACCTTCTTTAAAATTTGATAGTATTGTGTCTAATATATAATCTCTTGTTGCTGGGTCTACACCGCCTAATGGCTCATCTAAAATATATAGTTCTGCTTCTCTACTCATTACTAATATTAATTGTAGTTTTTCTTGCATACCTTTTGACATATGTGAAATTTTTTTATTAATTTCTAAGTCTAGGTCTTTTAAAAGTTTTTCTGCACGTTCTCTATTAAAATTGTCGTAAAATTCTTCAAAGTATTTTAAAACTTGCTTTACAGTCATACCTTTATCTAAATATGTTCTTTCTGGTAGATATGATATTACTTTTTTTGATTGTACTCCTGGATTTTTTCCGTTTATTAAAATCTCTCCACTTGTTGGTGTTAGTAAGTCATTTATTAGTTTTATTAATGTTGTTTTTCCCATTCCATTTTTTCCAAGTAGGCCTATAATTTTTCCTTTTGGAATTGTTAAGTTGATGTTTTTTAGAATTTCTTGATTGTCAAATTTTTTGTATAAGTTTTTACATTGTACTAATTCCATATTACTTTCCTCCTAGTTCTTGCAAGTAATTGATGGCTTCTTCAAAGTTAATTCCTATATTTTTCATACTGTTTAAATATGTATTTACTTTTTCTTTGGCCAATTCTCTTTTTACTTTTTCAATTAGTTCTTCGTTTTCTGTTACAAATTTTCCGTTTGTTCTTTCTGTATAAACTAGGCCCTCATTTTCCAGTTCTACTAGTGCTTTTTGCATTGTGTTTGGATTTACTTTCATTGTAAGTGCTAGCTCTCTTACAGATAGTAATCTTTCTCCTTTTTGTAGTTTCCCTGAAATAATTTGAGTTCTTATTATCTCAACTAGTTGTATGTAAATTGGTCTTTCATTATCAAAAATATACTCCACTTTTTCTTTCCTTTCTATCATTGTATTACTTGCATAATACAATGATACTATTTTATTTTTTGATTGTCAAGCAAAAAAAGAGAAATTACAAAAATAATCTCCCTTACATATTCTAATTTATTTTTCTAATCTCATATATAAAATTGGATATGGATTTCCTTGATCATCTAATTCATTCCTTTGATAAACTTTAAATCCCATATGTTCATAAAATCCTTTTGCTTGTGGGTTATCTTCGTTAACTGCAAGGTCATTTACTTTATATTTTTCGATTCCATATAAAAGCATTTTTTTACCAATGCCTTTACCTCTATATTCAGAAGTAATAAATAACATTTCTAGTTTTTGATTTTCAATTCCCATAAAAGCAATAGGATTTTCATTTTCATCTGTATCAATAATTAAGTTAGATATGTTACTTAATGCTTGTGGTACATATTGCTTAATTTTTTCAATTTCTTCATTTGATAAGAATAGGTGTGTTGCCCTTACAGAACTTTCCCATACATTTAATAGTGATTTAATTAAAGTTTCATTTCTTTCTTCTTTTTTTATTTCTTTCATACCTTTCCTCCCAACTTGTCATTATAATAACGCAAAAGAAAATGGTTATCAGTAGACTACTTTTAACTTTGTTGATACTTCTTTTACAAAATTTTCTTTATAACTTTGCAAGGATTTCCGATAAGCAACTACATTTGATGGTATATCTTTTGTAACAACACTTCCTGCTCCTAATATACTTCCTCCATTTCTACGAAATAACTAATTTTGGCTTTTAAATGGATGCTTTATTTTATTTTTTATTTCTCTAGTAATTATTTTCATTGAAATATCATATACATTTTCACTATCGTCTTCGCTTAAACTAGCTTTAACTTGCAAATCTCGAATTATTTTATCTTTATTCTTTCTTCCAAATATAAAATAATTTTCTATAACATTATTTATTAAAATACATTTTTGTTCATCATATCCAGTTTGTTTAGATAGTTCTTTTATAAATCCATTTTTATTCATTTTCAGACACCTCCCCATACATTTTGGCCTTTGTATCTTGTTGTAATTCATATCCATATTCAAAGATATATGATATTCCAAATAAGAATAATATTTGTATTACATCAAATAGTTCAAAATCCACACCTAAATCAGTTGCTAGTATTTTTTCAAATACAACTCCACCAAAGCTAGGTAAAATCAAAGCTATAATCATAAGTTTTGCTATTTCTTTGATGTATTTAACATTCTCTAATGTAAATGGTGTATCTCCTTCATTTATATTTATAAATAATTTTTCTAACCTACTTAATGTCATTCTATATAATACCAAGCAAATTATTAAACATACATATCCTAATTCTAGAAAAACTATTATTTGTCCTTTAGAATTGTTTTCTAATACATTTTTCATTTGTAAAATTGTATCTTGATTTTTTTCATCTGCAATTAAAATACCATTTGCTTTTAGTTGTAAAGTTACACCATCATTTGATTTTTCTTCTGTTATGGTTATTTTGTCATCTATTCTTGCTCCTTTAAATACAATAGTGTTATCTTTTAGTTCTATATTGCTTATAAATATAGGTGTAACTATTAGCAAAAATACTATTATTGGAATTGCTATTGTTGTAACAATCTTTCCAATTCTGCTAAGTATATAAATTGCTTTACTTATTCCTTTAATCTTTTTTTGTTTTTCTTTTTTAAATTTAACTACACTCATTTTTATATCTTCATCTAATGAATCTATATCTACCATATTTTCGTGTACCAAATCGTTTATTTTGCAATGAAACACATCACATAATTTCATTATTTTTTCCATTTCTGGATAACTCTCTCCATTCTCCCATTTTGATACACTCTGCCTTGTTACATTCATTTTTTCAGCTAACTTTTCTTGACTCATTTTAGCTGCTTTTCTTAAATTATATAAATTTTCTCCAAATTTCATTAGACTACTCCTCCTTCATCTTTTATTGTAGTGTAGTTTTTCTTAAAATTCTATCAACTTTCGGTTGCACTTTATGAAAAAATGCAAAATGCAACCTAAACTTTACATTTTGCACAAAACATTTTATTATAATAAACTCATAATTCCATAAGTTATAAATGGACTTGCATATATTGTTATGTATATTAAAGTTATCCAAGGTTGATAATCAATATAAAACTCTTTAAATGATAAAGACCAAGGATGTTTGATTAGTACCCATCCGAACTACATCAAATATAACTGTTATTGTTCCCCAAATAATTGATGTAGCAATAACATTTGATAAAGTTATTGTCTCCAATCCATTAAAATATAGATATGCAAATATAGGAAATATAATGATATTATATAAAGGATGCCAAGGTTTTGTTTTTTCATATCCTTCTCCCATACCTGGACTATCTTTCATTGATTTCATGTGTAATATTACAATATTAAAAATTGTATGCAATATTCCTATACTTGTAACTATGAAATATGCTATCCAATACCATAGCATTGAAAATCCCAAATTCTCCATTTTATTATTTCTCCCTATAATTTGTAATTTAGCGATTACTTTTTATAATCAATATTAGCTAATTTTGCTTGTCTACACAAGTCTTTTGTCTGTATTTTATATTGTTTTCCATCTTTTATGGTATAAGTCCCACATTGTCTAAACTCAAAATTAACATTCTTTCTTATACATTGTTCTCTAATATCTAATGCCCAGTCATAATTAAATGCCCTAGCGTTTATGTCAGATTCTCCACCCACTACAACTAATTCAACATTATCAAGATATTTTTCAATGTCTATTTTCTCTAATAATGGCTGTGCTGTTATACATTTATGTTTTATCGGCAAATCTTTAAAAATTGATAATTTATAATCTGCATTTTTTTGATTTTCAATAGTACAACATACAACTACATTATCGTATCCATCTTCCCAGTCATCTGGAATGCATTTCATAAATCTATCAATTCTTTTTGTTAGAAACAAAAAAGTGCAGTCCTGTCTTTCTTTAATCATTTTCCAACATTCATTTCTCCACTTGTCTGCTTCTTCGATTAAAAAGTCAGTAGAAAAACATAAATAAACAATTCCAGATTTCATTTTGTAATTTCCATTTTTTAATTTTTCTATTGGCTTTTCAAAGTCTTTTGTTTTTACTACTTCATTTGTATCAACCTTTCTTTTGAAATCTCCTTTATGAATATAGCAATGTAAACAACCATCACTACATTTTTTACAGCCCCTCCATGGATTCCACATTGACATATTTATATCACCTTAAAATTTTGATTTTTCATAATTATATGGCATTTTTCTATTTTAATATTTTTATAGAAAAACTTTATTTAGTTAGTTCTAATTGTCTACTACTTTTCTAATTTTAATATTGTTCGCTTTAAAAATTTCCATTATACCATCTGCTTCACTTTTAATTCCATTTGAATAATGGTTTATTATTTTATTACTACTCAGATATTCAAATTGCAAAGAACGAAATCCTCCTCTAGGGCCAGTATGCAATTCAACACACCTGGCAGTTTTTAACTGTTCCTTCCATTTTTTGTCAGATTCTTCTGCTCTTTTTAAATACTCTTCATCTATAATTTCTAATGATTTCCATAATACATCTAAAGTAGCTATCTTTGGAAAACACACTGTTACAAAATTATCACTTGCTCTACTCCACATTCCTTTACTCCCTATTGTATATCCTTGTGAACCTGCTACTAATCCATCTGCATATCTTGTTAAATCAACTAATAATTTTACTTTTATTTGTTCTTCCATTTCTATTTTCTCCACCTTTCTATCTCTTTTTTAGATAGTGACAATATTTTTCGTACATTTAAATATATAAACTAATTTTTAGATAACAATTTTATTAATCTAACATTTTTATATATCTTTTCTCTACCTATTTTTTCAGACTCCAAAAGTCCTATTTCTTCTAATTGATTTAAATAGGAAGTTGCGGTAATTCTTGTCACATCGCATGTTTTTTCTATATATGATATCTTTGTATATACTTCATAAAATAAACTTTCTAATAATTCTTTTGAATAAATTTTAGGTAATTTACTTCTAAATTCTTCTTTGTAGTTTTTAATTTCAGTTTGAATTTTTTCGATTAATTCTATTGTTTCTTTAGAAGTAATTTCAACGCCTTTTAGGATGTATAAAATCCAATCCTCAAAATTATTATTATCTCTAACTTCATTAAATAACTTATAATATTCCTGTTTAGTTTTATTTATATATTTACTTAAGTACAAAATTGGACTATCTATTAAGTTATTTAATACAAGGTAAAGAATATTAAGTATTCTTCCAGTCCTTCCATTTCCATCATAAAAAGGATGAATGCTTTCAAATTGATAATGGATTAAACAAACCTTTATTAATGGATCTATACCATCTTCGTTATTATTAATAAAATCTTCTAAATTTTTTAGATATTCTCTTATTTCTTGCTCGTTTTGAGGCGGTGTATATATTGTTTCTCCAGTAATAGAATTCTTCAATTCTGTACCTGGCAATTTTATAATTCCTGCATTATTATGCTCAATCGTCCCTTGAATTATTTATTTCAATTTTTGCAATTTATACTTTTCTAATGCTCTTGCTACTTGGTCTGGGCAAGAAGTCCCTTTATATCCACATTGTATATCTTTGAGTAAACTAATTACTTCATCAATACTTTTATTCTCTATTAATTTTGATACTCCTACTGTATTTCCTGGGCATCCACCTACTATTTTTAACTTTTTTACAATATTGTTTTCAATATCAAATATCATTTCAACTGAACAAACCCCTTCTGGTCTATATCTATACTCCATTTTTTATCACTCCTATTCATTACCTTTTATAATATCTTTTACAATTTCTCCTGCAATTATTAATCCTGCAACAGATGGTACAAATGATATACTTCCTGGTACTTGTGCTTTCTTTGTTTCTGCTAAACATTCTGTATTATTGGTTATTTTTATTGGTTCTTGTTTTGAATATAACACTTTCAAGCTTTCTATATTTCTTTTTTTCAATTCTTTTCTCATAACTTTTGCTAATGGACATACACTTGTCTTATAAATATCTGTAATTTCAAATTTTAATGGGTCTAGCTTATTTCCTGTTCCCATTGATGATATTACTGGAATTCCTAAGTTTTTGCATTGCATAATAATTTCTATTTTTGCAGTAACTGTGTCTACACAGTCTGCTACATATGTTAGGTGTTGTGTTATTATTTGGGTTTCTGAACTTGGCATATAGAATTCTTGATATGTTTCTACTTGTGCATTTGGATTGATTTCTAGTATTCTTTCTTTCATTACGTCTACTTTGTTTTTTCCTATTGTTTTTGTTGTTGCTATTATTTGCCTGTTTAAGTTTGTTATACTTATCTGGTCATTGTCTATTAATACCAAGTGCTCTACTCCTGTTCTTGCTAGTCCTTCTGCTACAAATGAACCTACTCCTCCTATTCCAAATATTGCTACTTTTGCTTTTTGTAATTTTTCTATTCCTTCTTTTCCTATTAGTAGTTCTGTTCTTGAGAATTGATTTAACATTTTGCTTTCTCCTTTTATTTTTCTACAAGTAATATTGTAATACATATTTAAGTTTTTGTCCATTTAAAAATAATGTTTTGTTTAGTTGTTGCATATTTTGCAATAACCTGTTCAATTTTTATCGTGATTTTCTTTGTACTCTATACTTTTCTCTTCTAGTAGCTTAAAATTACAAGCGATAGTTCTTAAAAAGCTGTTTTTATATTGTGTAACTGCTACATACATTTTATTTGCTCTTTTATAAATTTCGCTTTTGTTTGAATTGATGTATCTATATTCTGCTGATATTAAATCTTTATATTTTTTATCTTGCTCTTCATATCTTAACAGTTCTGTTACATTTATTGTTTTAGGTACAGGTATCATTGCTGAAAATTTGATAATTGCCAGTGGTCTATCTTTTCTATCTTTTACAAAGAAAAAACTAGGATTATTTTTGTATCTTTTGTAATGTTCTTTATATGAATATAAAGGCACAAAATATTCATAGTCCTCTATTTTCAACACAATTCCTAAATATGGTCTACTATGCCCTATGTCATCTTTATTGTAGCTTATATGTTTCTCGAACTCACTTAAATATTGTATATATTTTCTATCAACAACATAAAATAATAATTCTTCCATGTTTACCTCTTTCTTTAAAAAGTACAAAAAGAGCACATCTTTTCAAATGTGCCCCTTTATTTTAAAACTGCTTACTTTTAAGGCTAAGCATTACCTAATTTTAAATCAGTTCATTTATAAGGCTTGAACTTTACCTAATTTCAACTCGTTCTTTTTTAGTAAGAACTCCCTATTAGTAATCAGATGATTACTGTTCTTAATATATTTATTATACTACTTTTTTATTCACTTTGTCAATAAATTTTTTTGGTCTGTCCCAAAAAGTTCTTTTGAATTTTTTATTTATTATTTCCCACAAGACTTACAATATGGACAACTGCTACACTTCTTACCTTTTATAGCTTTGTACAATATTAATGCCACAGCCAAAACTATCGCTAATATTATCAAAATATTTACCAATGCTAATTTATTCTTTCTTCTTAAAGAATTCTCTTCCAACTCCACATAAAGGGCATTTAAAATCTTCGGGTAATTCTTCGCCATAATAAACATACCCACATACTGTACAAATCCAAGCGGTCTTTCCCTTTTCTGTCGTAACTTTTAGCAATTCATCTTTATGTTCTTGATAATAACCATAACTCATAGGTTCTGTATCTTCAAAAATATCCGCTTCTATTATCTTTCCTATAAATAATGTGTGAGTGTCATTTTCAATTTTATCGACTATTTCACAAATCATATAGCCTAATGAATTCTTTATAATATCTATATCTTCTATTTTAATTGTTTCTGTCTTATCAAATTTATTAACATCTCTTGATGAATTAAATCCAAATGTTTTTATTATTTCTGGATTTACATCATTACCTAATACTGATATTGCAAATCTGTCGTTTACCTTTAATAATTCATTTGTGTAATTTCTTTTCATCACAGCAACTGATATTAATGGATTATTACTACTACTTATTTGTGATACTGCATCTACTATGCATCCTCCATTTTTTGTTGTTAATACATACATTCCTTGTGTAATTTTTCTTGTTATATTTATATTCTTCAAAATTTTCTCTCCTTTTTGCCCTGTTCTAAAAAGATTTATTGATATTCTATAACATCAACCCATTTGTTAAGCAGCTCTTTATCGCAATTGCCATCTGCAAGTTGAGCAGCTGCAACAATAGGTATCCACCTTTGAATATTTGATTTTTCAATTCCACTTTTCTCAGAAAATAAGTTTAAATATTTTTCGGCTAATGTTTCTTTGTCTTCTAGTGAAAATATCAAATACGTTCTAGCGGCATCTGCTGCACTATTTCCAACAGTTACGTGTGCCCAGTCTATTACATATGCTGTACCATTTTCTTTTATAATAACATTACTTGGGTTAAAGTCACCGTGGCATAAGTTTAGTTCGCTTTTCATTCCTTCTAATCTTTGTAATAGGTCATATTTTGTATTTTCATTTATTTCTGTTTCGTTTATTTTTCTTCTATATTTTTCTTTCATTCTGTTTAACAAAGGCACTTTGTTTGATAGCACTTCTAATTGAACATCTATAAATTTATTTAGATATTCGTCTTCTTTTTCTGGGTGTTCTTCCATTAGTTTATCAAGTGGTTTCCCTTCTATGTGTTCTGATACTAATGCCCATCTATTGTCTATTTTACTGACTTCTATTAATTTAGGTACAGCTAGTTCTGTGCCTTCTTCCACTCTTGCTTGATTTAGAGCTTCATTTAAAATATTTGCTTTTGAGTAATTTTCTACAAATAATTTTATTGTTTTGTCATTGTCTTTATATACAGTTTTCGTTTTTCTTTCTACTATTGGATTATCTAAATTTATATACATTATTGTTTACCTCCATAATATGCTTCTAAATACATTTCTTTGATTTCGCTCATAAGTGGTAATCTTGGGTTAGCTCCTGTACATTGGTCATCAAATGCTTGCTCTGTCATTTCGTCTAACTTTTCTAAGAAATATGCTTCATCAACCCCATAGTCTTTAATTGTCTTTTTAATTCCAATTTTTTCTTTTAATTCTTCTATTGCATTGATTAAATTTTCTAAGCTTTGTTCGTCTGTTTCTCCGCCAAATCCTAGGCATCTTGAAACATATGCATATTTTTCTAATGTTTTTGGATGGTCATATTGTGGGAATGTTCCCATTTTTGTTGGTACTTCAGCGCTGTTAAACCTTAATACAATGTTTATCATTATTGCATTTGCCACACCGTGTGGTAAGTGGTGGAATGCTCCTAATTTGTGAGCCATTGAGTGACATACTCCTAGGAAAGCATTTGCAAAGGCCATACCTGCCATTGTTGCTGCATTTGCCATTTTTTCTCTTGCTTCTGGGTCATTTGCTCCATTTTCATACGCTCTTGGTAAATATTTGAATATATTTTTTAAACTTTCTATTGCTAATCCGTCTGTATATTCTGTTGCCATCATTGATGCTAATGCTTCTAAATTGTGTGTTACCGCATCTATTCCTGATGCTGATGTTAGTCCTTTTGGTGCATCCATCATCATATTGCTATCTACTATTGCCATTTTTGGCATTAATTCATAATCTGCTAATGGATATTTTGTTCCTGTTTTTTCGTCTGTTATTACTGCAAATGGTGTTACTTCTGAACCTGTTCCTGCTGATGTAGGAATTGCTATAAAGTATGCTTTTTCGCCCATTTTAGGGAATGTATAAACTCTTTTTCTGATATCCATAAATCTCATAGCCATATCCATGAAATCTACCTCTGGATGTTCGTATAATACCCACATTATTTTTGCTGCGTCCATTGCTGAGCCTCCACCAACTGCAATAATGCAGTCTGGTTTAAAGTCATTCATAGCCTCTGCCCCTTGTTTTGCACTTGCAAGTGTTGGGTCTGGCTCAACATTTGAGAATGTTGTATGCATTATTCCCATTTCATCTAATTTATCTGTTATTGGCTTTGTATATCCATTTTCAAATAAAAACGTATCTGTTACTATAAATACCTTTTTCTTTCCTATTACATTTTTTAACTCTTCTAAGGCTACTGGCAAGCAACCTCTTTTTATATATACCTTTTCAGGTGCTCTAAACCAAAGCATATTTTCTCTCCTTTCAGCTACTGTTTTTATATTTAATAAATGTTTTATTCCTACGTTTTCTGATACTGAGTTTCCTCCCCAAGACCCACAACCAAGTGTTAGTGATGGTGCTAATTTGAAGTTGTATAAATCTCCTATTCCTCCATGTGATGAAGGTGTATTTATTAGCACTCTACACGTTTTCATATTTTTATAAAATTCCTCGATTTTTTCTTTTTCTGTAATTGTATTTATATAAAGTGATGATGTGTGTCCTAGTCCACCGTCATTTATTAAGTGCATTGCTTTTTCTGTCGCATTTTCGAAACTTTCTGCTTTATACATTGCTAAAACTGGAGATAATTTTTCGTGTGCGAATTCTTCTGATAGTTCAACACTTTCTACTTCACCTATTAATATTTTTGTTTCTTTTGGTACTTCTATTCCTGCTAAATTAGCTATTGTATGTGCTGTTTGCCCAACTATTCTAGCATTTAATGCTCCATTTATAATTATTGTCTTTCTAACTTTTTCAGTTTCTTCTTGATTTAAAAAATAGCAACCTCTTCTTTCAAATTCTGCTTTTACTTCATCATAAATTTTATCTAATACTATTACAGATTGTTCTGATGCACATATCATTCCGTTATCAAATGTTTTTGAATGAATTATAGAATTTACAGCTAAAAGAATATCTGCTGATTCGTCTATAATTGCAGGTGTATTTCCTGCTCCAACTCCTAGTGCTGGCTTTCCACTTGAATATGCTGATTTTACCATTCCTGGTCCACCTGTTGCAAGAATTGTATCTGCTGACTTCATTAATGTATTTGTAAATTCTAATGATGGAACATCTATCCAGCCAATTATTCCTTCTGGTGCTCCTGCCTTAACCGCTGCTTCTAATATTATTCTAGCTGCTTCTATTGTTGATTTTTTTGCTCTTGGGTGTGGACTTATTATTATTCCATTTCTTGTTTTTAGAGCTATTAATGTTTTAAAAATTGCTGTTGATGTCGGATTTGTTGTTGGTATAACTGCTGCAATTAGTCCTATTGGCTCTGCTATTCTTTTAATTCCATATGCTTCGTCTTCTTCTATTACTCCACATGTTTTATCATCTTTATATTTGTTGTAAATATATTCTGCTGCATAGTGGTTTTTTATTATTTTATCTTCTACTAGTCCCATTCCTGTTTCTTCTACTGCCATTTTTGCAAGTGGTATTCTTGCTTGGTTTGCAGCCATTGCTGCTGCTAAAAAGATTTTGTCGACTTGCTCTTGTGTGTATGTTGCAAATTTTTCTTGGGCTTTTTTTACACTAATAATCAAGTCTTCTAGTTTTTCCATACTGTCTACTGTTTTGTTTTCTTCACTCATCTTTTTCCTCCTTAGACTTCTTTTAGTTAAATTATGTCCATTTTTTTCTTTTTGTAATCTTTCTGCTCCATATTATCATAACTTTTATTTTTTGTACATATAAAAACTGCAATATTTTTAATTGCAGCTTTTTATCTATTATTTTATTTTTCATTAATTATCTTCTCTGCTTCTTTCTCTGTCAAATACCCATACTTAACCATTTTCTCCATCACCTGTTTTTGCCTTTGCCTTGCAAGTCCTGGATTTTTAGTAGGAGCATACACTGAAGGCGCATTTGGAATTCCAGCCAACAATATAGCCTCATACTCTGTCATCTCATTTAAATTCTTATTAAAATATCCCTTACACGCTTCTTTCACAGTTGTATAACCATCTCCATAATAACTTGTATTAAAGTATATTTCTAGAATTTCATCTTTATCATAATTTTTTTCTATTTCAAAAGCCATAAACACTTCTGCAATTTTTCTTGTAAATTTCTTTTCTTGAGTAAAATATATGTTTTTTGCTATTTGCTGTGTTATTGTACTTCCGCCTTCTACAAATGACATTGCTCTTATATCGTTAATTGCTGCTCTTCCTATTGCAATTACATCTATTCCTTTATGGTCATAAAATCTGTGGTCTTCTACTGATATTACTGCTTTTTGGTATATTTGTGGTACTTCTTCTATTTTTGTATATTCGTCTTTTTCTTTTATTACTGCTATTTTTTCTTTTAATGGTACTTTCTCTATTGCTTCTTTGTACATGTCATAGCCATTTCCTACTACTAATAGTCCTATGCTTATTGATACTAATATTATTGTGAGAATTATTTTTTTTATTGTTTTCATTTTTATCACCTTGGCTTTCTTTTAATTTAATTATAATTAAATTTAAAAGTACTTGCCATCGATTTGTCTTACAATAGCTTACGAAATTGTAATAAAAACAGCCCCTACCATAACATCTTTTATACTAAATTTTTGTCAACTTGGCCTGCCATAGTTACTAAAAACCATATAGCAAAGGCAAATGCTAGTACATAGAATGCTACTAAAAGCACTCCACCAACATATATTGATACATTTAATATATAGCAAATCCATTTTATGGTATACATATTTATAGATGCCATCCCTTTTTCATAGCTGTTATTTTTTGCTTGTATTATTTCTGCACTTGAAACTTGATATAATTCTGATAGTTCATAAATCATATCTAAGTCAGGATATTTTAGTCCTATTTCCCATTTTTTTATATCCTTTTCTGTTATTGCTTTATTTTTTAGTTTTGATGCAACTTCCATATGGGTCCAACCTTTTTCTTTTCTTAATCTGACTAATAGTTCTTCTAAACATTCTCCTATTTCTTTTCTTTTTTTCATATTTTCCCCTTTTTATTTTGCATAATTTACTATAATTATATATTTCTATCAATAATTTGTCTATTGTTTTTTAAAAAAACACTTCCATAATTTGAAAGTGTTTTCTATATTTATTACTCATATTTGCAAACTACTCGGCTACGAGCACGCTACGAAAGCCATAACTAGAAGTTGCATGCCCAGCATCGTCATACAAGCCGCACTAGCCCGACACCACCCGTAGCATTCCAAGGCCCACCACGCGGGAAGAAAACTTCTCCTGTGCCAGCATCGTTTTCTAATATTTGCCCAAACCAAGCATTAGCTCCTCCTACATTACTTGAAACTTCATAAATTGCGTCTCCAAATATTTTACTAAATCCTGGATATGCTGAATTGAAATCTTTATAGTCTGTTGTTGTTGGATTATATGGATATGCTGTTGCTAAATATGTTGATTTTCCGTTTGCAAATGCTCCACCATGTGTTGCTAAAGATGACACCCCTTCTGCATTTACATACGCTGAAAGGTAATCTGCTAAACATCCACCCATATCATATATTCCATATATATTTCCTGTTGTGCTTGATTTTGTTCCATTTCCTACATCTTTTCCTGTTTCTACATTATTCCATGCATATGATGTTCCATTTGTTCCTGTTACACTATCTGTAAAGTCTGTTGTTGATGTAAATGTCATAACATTTTCTGCTGCTTTTCCTGATCTTGCAGAATATCCTGTTATTCCTATTATTTTCCATCCACTATTATTTGGATTTGATACTGGACTTGTTCCTATGTTGTTATAACTTACAATACTTAAATTATTTTTGTATTTTTCGTTATTACTACTTCCATTTGAATATCCGTATTGACTAATTGATAAATATGCTGCTGCTCCCCATTCACTATTTTTCATTAAATGGCTATTTGATGTTGCTGTTAATCCATATGGATTTTCTTTATTACTTAAACCTAACGATAGTTTATATGCTTCTGATACTGTTACATAGTTATATCCATATTTTCTTCCTTTAAACACTGGATAATAATAGTTATTTACTTCAGCTACTCTTTTATTTGTATCCTTATCTGTTGTGTATATTCCAGCTTGGAATTTTGCAACCCAAATTCCTGTTATTTCTTGTCTCCATTCTCCATTGCTGTATTCGTTACTACTTCCGTCTGTAAATGCTGGGTGTACCACATAATCTGTATATCCTGAAGTTGTTATTACTCCTTCATCATTTCCATTTTTAGCTTTTTTTAATTCTCCTGTTTCATCTACATATGAATAACTTTTGCCACTTACCCATTGTACATTTAGTTCTCCACTATTTTGATGATAACCTTTTGTTATTTTATAGCTAAATCTTGGTATCCATACAAACATACTACCTAAATCTTCTTCTGCTACTTCTGTTCCAACTGCTGTACTTTCGTTATATTTTCCGTCACATAACATTACATTTGCCCATTTTTTATCTTCTTGAGTATAGCTGTACCACCCCTCATCATTTTGTGAACATATAACCCATTTTTGACTTGTAACGTTGTATTTTACTGGTATCATTCCCTTTGTTAATTTTGGTGCATTTGCTACTGTTGCTTCACCGTCCCAAAATATTACATTTCCGTCTTGTTCTATTAAAAATTTATATCCTGCATAATCTACAATTAAGTTGTCTCCATAGTCTTCTGTTTTAGCTTTTAGGTTTGTTTCTAAATTTGTTTTTAATAGTTCTTTTTCAATATCTCCGCCCCTATCTAAAGCGCCTATTGCTTCCAGCTCTATTGTTTCTAATGCTGTTGCTTTGTTAGTTGCTTCTTTTGCTTCTCCCGCTTTTCCTATTATTCCATTGTCTCCTGTTAATGTTGCTATTGTTACTCCGTGCTAATATTAATAATACTATAATTGTTATTACTAGCGCTATTAGTGTAATTCCTTTCTCATTTGTTTGTTTTCTCATTTTTTAAAACTCCCTTCTTTTGTTTTGCATTTATATCTTATACTTTATACATGAATTACGTCAACAAGTATCTCTTTGTTATCTTTTATAGTATTTACATTTTTTGTCTCTTTATTCACATTTATATTTTATAGTAGATGTCGTAAAACGTCAATATGGTAAAATAAAAAACTTGCTAAAAATGCTACAATTTGTTGTTCAAAAACATAATAAAACCACAATTTTCAAATATACAATTTAAAAATTGCGATTTTATTTATAGTATCAATTCGAATTATCTATTATGCCATTTTTAGTTTTTGTAACTCTTTTTCGTCTATTTTAGTTATTTTAATTATTTGTTCTTCATCCATATTGTTCTTTATCATTTCTTTTACCATTTGTTTTATCGCTTTTGCTGAATCTATGTCAAGTTTTTGGACACAAAAGCGTGGAATTTTTACGCTGACATT
>CATGLK010000015.1 GCA_949538735.1 uncultured Clostridia bacterium | reverse complement strand
TTATTGTGTTTCTCTACTCCCTGCTGACTTTCACTAATTTCGTCCGGTTATCAGGATTTTAATATTTAGTTATTGTGTGTGGAGTTCCTGTTTCTTCTGCAGCTGTTGAACTTGCTGTTACTTGAACCTCAGATCCTAGCGAAACTATAGGGCGCAAACGATAGTTGCTCCCATCACCATCGCTGTCTGAGTGGAACATATCATAACCGCTCATATACGTGTGAGCAAGGCGCAACCCAAAGCCTGCATAGTTCGAATTACAGCTAACATAGCGCGAAGCCACCCAATAATAAGTACCTTTGCTTAATGCTTTTGATCCGTCTCCATAATTTGTACTATTTATTGGTATATAATAATATGTTTGTGTTGTTGTTAAATTATCTGCTTGTTTATATGACTTTTCCGCTGTTGTTCCTGTTGTTCTATCTAATTCTGCTTTATTTGTATCTTTTATTCCATCTTTCTTTACTTCCTCAGTATTTATTCCAGAGCCATTCTCTTTTGCATATAAATTTGGATAATATGACCTATCTTTTTTATATGTTACTGTATTATTATCTGCATTTACTTTTTCTATATAGTCATTTGCCGATAATCCTGAAACTTGGTCACTTATATACTTATTCTTTGCTGCTTTTCCTGCATCTGTTAACCAACTCTCCATGTCATCTAATGTTACACTTCTTGCTTTTATTCCGTTTCTACTATACAATTTTTCGCATATATCATGCATTACATATACTCCATTATTATATCCTGTTGCATCTCTAAAATATATTATTTGGCTTGGACTTCCTATTAAATCCATACTTCCGTCAGCATATATTCTTGATACTTGCCATTTTAAACTATCTCTAGTAATATCCTCTGTATTACTTGTTGAACCTGTTATATCTTCTACTAAATTATCTTTTGAATATGTTGTTTGTGACGTAGAATCCGGTTCATAATTGATATAGTCCCCTACTTTTATTCCTGTTCTGTCTGCGATTATTGTTTCTTTCACAATTCCTTCACTGTCAACTTTATAAACACTTCCGTCTAATGTTACTGTTATTGGAAAATCCTCTCCTGTTATTGTCGCTTCTGGAATATTTTTATTAAGATTACTAATTAGTGTGTTTGCGTCTAATTTCCCACTTTGGTCATAACTTCCCATTACTTCTATTTGTATTCTCTCTTTTGCATTTGCTTTTTCTGTAGCATTTTTTGCTTGTGCTGCTTTTGTTAGTATTCCATTGTCTCCTGTCAATGTTGCAATTGCCACTCCTGCAAGTATTAGGAGTACAATTATTGTTATTACTAGCGCTATTAATGTTATACCTTTGTTTGTTTTCTTTTTAAACATTTTTCTCCCCTTCTCTTTTGCTTATTTTGTGTATTTTTATACTATAATATACGAAAATAATATCACAGTTTTAATTGTAGTTCAACATTTATGGTTTGTTTTTATTGTTACAATTATGTTACAACAATAAAAAAGAAGCTATTTGCAATATAAATTTAATAGTGATATAATAAAAGAGTAGGATATAAAATTAAAAGAGGTTATATACATGAAGCAATATATAAAAGAATTAATTGAACAGGACGAAGAATTCAAAAGCATTCTAACTCCAATAATAAATAACGAAACCGTACAAGAGATGAAAAACTACAGACAGCACTATGAAACCAGCTGTTATGACCACTGTCTACAAGCATCATATTACTGTTATTTAATATGCAAAAAATACAATTTAGACTACAAATCAGCAACAAGAGCAGCCATGTTACACGACTTATTTTTGTACGACTGGCGAGTAAGGCAACCTGATAGAAAAGGTCTGCATGCCTTTACCCATGGAAAAACTGCTTGTGCTAATGCTTGCAAATTATTTGATTTAAATGAAAAAGAAAAAGATATCATTTTAAAACATATGTGGCCTGTAACAATTGCATTTCCAAAATCTTTTGAAGGTTTTATATTGACTTTTGTTGATAAATATTGTGCAATGTCAGAGACAGCAGAAGTTTTGAAAACTAGATTGTTTTCAAAAAAGGCTTTCAGATGTGCTTATATGTCTTTATGTGTTATGTTTTCAAAGATATAATTTTGAATATATAAAAAGTGGATAATAAAACTATCCACTTTTATTTGATGTTGATGCCCATCTTAACATTTTTATATCTTTGTATTTACTTAGTACTTCTCTATATTTGTCATATTCTTCTTCCCACAATTCATTTGGTACACTATCAAATGCTTTAAATATTTTTTCCGCTTCTGATAGATATATTATTTGTTCTTGTGGCGACATTCTTTCGTATTGTCTTGCAAATCTATATAATTTATCTAACATTTGGTTTGCTTCTATAAAGCTCCAAAAATCTTTTACTTTCATTCCAAATAGTTTTATTTGTAGTACTGCATATGCTACTAATGCAAAAATTATAAATATTAATATATATACTAACATAAGTATTCCCATTGTTTTCCTCCCGATTTTACTTTCGTACTATTAAATTATAGCACTTTTTGTTTTTTTTTGCAAATTTTTCTAGAATTATGTTATAATATTTTTA
The DNA here is from genome assembly GCA_949538735.1 of uncultured Clostridia bacterium. GTDB lineage: Bacteria > Bacillota > Clostridia > TANB77 > CAG-508 > CAG-269. Next base: position 36,741 of record CATGLK010000015.1, on the reverse strand, counting down.
AAACTTATAATTATTGGTTGAAAGGATTGAACTTTAAATGGAAGAAAAATTTAAAATAACTAAAAAAGCCGGATTTTTTGGCATTATCGGAAATATATTTTTATTAATAATAAAAGCAACTGTTGGATTTTTAAGCAATAGTCAAGCAATGATAGCAGACAGTGTCAACAGTGCAGGAGACATCTTCGCCTCACTTATGACATTCATAGGGAATAAGATTGCAAGCGCTCCGAATGATGAAGACCACAACTTTGGTCACGGAAAAGCAGAATACATCTTCTCGATGTTTATTAGCATATCAATGATTTTGGTATCTGCTAAACTATTATATGATTCTGTAATAACATTAATATATGGAAGTAAACTTCAATTCTCTTGGTTTTTAGTTGGTGTTTGTATTGTAACAATTGTTACTAAACTTTGCCTTTTTGCCTACACTAAATATGCTTATAAAAAACACAATAGCATTTTACTTGAAGCTAATATGAAAGACCATAAAAACGACTGCATTGTAACTACTTTTACATTAATTTCTGTTTTGCTTACTTTAGCTAATATTTATTGGTTTGATAGTATTGTTGGTATTGGAATTTCAATTTGGATTTGTTACACTGGTGTTGCTATTTTCATTGAAAGTTATAATGTTTTAATGGATATTAGTGTTGATGATAAAACAAAAGAATTAATTTTAGATATTGCAAATGGATTTAATGAAATACAAGAAATAAAAGATATTGTCTCTACACCTGTTGGTGATAAATTTTTAGTTTTTATAACTATTTGCGTTGACGGAAATATGTCTACTTTTGATAGCCATACACTTGCAGACAATTTAGAAACTTCTGTATCTGGCTTAGATAAAGTTTACAAAACTGTTGTACACGTTGAACCAAAATTCTAAACTTTTTGGGACAGGCCAAAAAAGTTTCGCTCACAGACATTTTGGGACAGTCCCAAAAAATCCAAAGTTTTAAAAGAGGACTTGATTTTAAATAATCAAGTCCTTCCTTATTTTTATCTATTATGTCCGTGGCATTTCATGTTCATTTTCTGCATCTTGTTCCATTTGGTCTTCCACTTTTTCTATCAATTCATCTGTATCTGGCATTTTGTTTGCCTCTAGATTTTCTTTCAATTTGTTTATTACATCATTTTTGTTATAAACATTTGCAACATTATCATTCTCCAATATTTTGTCAGCACATTTATCCAAATATTCTTCATCTATTTCTATATGAGTATGTGTATCATTGTATTCATTATCGTCTATGTCTCTAATTGTAGGATTACAGCCTAATTCTTCGTGTTCATTTATTCTTTCTATTTCTTCTTTTACTCTTGGGTTTCTTTTCTCATTCATAAGTTCTCTTGTCTCTCTTGTTGTATGTCTTATGTTAGATGTCTCTATTGGTATGCTTATTGCTTCTTGATTGTCTTGAGCTGGTGTTCTCACCAAACTTGTTTCTATTGTTCCCATTGAACCTATTTTTACAGCTATTTGTTTCTCTTTTTCGCCCTTTATTTTAAATATTGAATTTACTTGCTCTTGTTCTATTTCAGTACCATCTCTATTTAATGAATTAATTGACTTTGTAGGTGTCGCTCCATATCCTTGTTCTAATGTATCAATTCTTTCAGCAGTACCGTCCTCTTTTACACCAACTATTGAAAATCTTGTAGAGTTTCCTGAATCTTTAAAGCTATCTGAGTTTATAATCGCAATTTTCTTATAACCCTTGTCTTGCACATTTAATAATGATGCCATTGTTTCATAATCTGTTACTTTTTGATTTGTGTTTATTTCTGTTTTAGCAGAAACTTTTTCCATTTGTTTTTTAGTTAATACTTCCTTTTCATCGTCTTGCTTGATAGACTCGTCTGCTTCTTCTTTCCTATCTTCTTTTTCATCAATTTGTTTATCAGCATCAATCTCAGACATTCTTTTGATTTCTTCCTTACTTATACCTAATGCCAATGCAATCTCTTCTAGCCTTTCATCTTCCAACTTATTTAAATCTATCTCTCCGTCTTTATCTAAATCTTGTAAACTCTTTAACAATTTTTCATCATCTTGATGCTCTTTTGCTAAAATTATAAAATCGTATTGGTCTGACTTATTATTTCCACCTAAAAATTCGCCGTCTTCTGTGTAATATCTCTCAATATCAATTGTAGTTCCATCTTCCTTTTCTTCCTGCTCAAGCAACAAGTAGATTTGTTTTGGCTCTCCATTATATTCTATAACTCCAAGATATTTTACGTTTGCCACCTTTTTATTATCTTGCCCTTTTTCTATAAAGTCGTTCTCTCTGTTGAATTTAAGTTCTCTCATTTTATCTAATACTTCTTCCATATTTTTACTTTCTCCTTTTTAAATCAGGGTGTTTTTGGGGACAGACCTTAAAAACACCCTCATTTTTAGCTTTAAACATTACTTTTTTCAGTTATATCTAGTGGGTGTTTTTAAGGTCTGTCCCCAAAAACACCCATTAGATCATAATTGCTCACATCAGTAATTTTGCATTTTTTATACATATTTAAAATTTGATTTTCTTTTTCTGTTTCGTCATTTTTTATATATACCAGTCCGTCTATATCTGGCACATCTTGCATTGTTCTACCAATGAAATATTTATTGTCAAATGATATGTTTTCTATAAGCACTTCACATTGTGTTCCGATTTTCTTTTCTAATTGTTCTCTTGATATTTTTTGTTGTGCTTCCATTACTTTGTTATATCTTGATTTTTTTGTGTTTCCATGTATTTGATTTGGTAATTTTGCTGCTGGTGTTCCTTCTTCTTTTGAGTATTGAAATACTCCTAATTTATCAAATTTTGCTGTTTTTATAAATTGTAGTAATTCTTCAAATTCGTTATTTGTCTCTCCTGGGAAGCCTACTATTAAGCTTGTTCTAAGTGTTACATTTGGTATTTTGTTTCTTATTTTTTCAATTAATTGTGTTATGTTCTTTTTGCTTGTTTTTCTGTTCATTTTCTTTAATATATTGTCTGATATATGTTGAATTGGTATATCAAAGTATTTTGCTATTTTTTCATTTTTAGCTACAACATCAATTAATTCGTCTGTTATTCCTTCAGGATATGTATATAAAAATCTAATCCATTTTATTCCGGCTATTTTACATAGATTTTCTAGTAATTCGGCTAATTTGCTTTCTCCATATAAATCAACTCCATATTTTGTTGTATCTTGCGCAATAATTATTAACTCTGTTATTCCTTTTTCAGCCAATTTTTGAGCTTCCTCTATAATGTCTTCTTTTGGTCTGCTTACAAATGGGCCTCTTATGTATGGAATTGCGCAATATGTACATCTATTGCTACAACCTTCTCCAATTTTTAGGTATGCAAAATTTTGACCTGTTGTTATTGTTCTATCTAAAAATTCCTTTTGTTGAAACATTGGCATTACTGGTATCTCGCTTATTTTAGTTGATGTTTTTGTTTTCGATTTTTCTACTATGTCTCTTTTTATTAGGTCTTCGATTTTCTCCCATAGCTTGTCATATTCATCTATTTTGATGAACAAATCTACTTCTGGCAATAATTTTAGTAAATCTTCATAATACCTTTGCACTAAACATCCCATTACTATTAGGTATTTACATCTTTTTTCCTTATACTCTGCCATTTCTAAAATTGTATTAATCGCTTCCTCTTTGGCAGAGTCTATAAATCCACATGTATTTACAACTATTATATCTGCTTTTTCTTCATCATTTACAATTATATAATTGTTACTTTTGAATTTTCCTATCGCTGTTTCTGTATCTATTAAATTCTTACTACATCCTAAATGTACAAATCCTACGTTCATTTTCTACTCCTTATGGCTACATATATGTTTTCTTGTCATTTCCATTAAATCTAACCTTGTAAAACCTTCAACTTGTGTTTTTGTTCTATCTTTTTTTAATTCTTCTTTTAGTAATTTTTCAATTGATTGTTTGTCTTCTTCTTTTTGCATATCAATGTAATCTATTATTATTATTCCGCCACAATCTCTTAACCTTAACTGTTTTGCAATTTCAATTGTAGCTTCTTTGTTAACTTTAAAAATTGTCTCTTGTAAGTCTTTATTTCCTGTAAATTTACCCGTATTTACATCTATTGCTGTTAATGCTTCTGTTTTATCAATTGTAATAAATCCGCCACATTTTAGCCATACTTTTCTATTTTGAGATTTCTCTATTTGCTTGTTTAAATCATATATTTCTAAAATATCTCGATTATTTATTTCTATCTTTACATTTTGATGTTCTGTGTTATTTTTTATAATCTTCGCAATTTCTTCGTGTTCTTGCTTATTATTTACAACTATTCTGTCAATTCCTTTTGCACTCAAATCTAATAATATTTTTTCTATAATATTCTCGCTCTTATACAACAATTTTGCCTTATTTAGCTTTGGATTTATACTAGTTTGTGTAATTTCATTCCATTTGTTTTCAATATTTTTTATATCATCTATAATTTCTTTTTCTTTTCCTTTTGCAGATGTTCTTATTATTGCACCATTTCCAGCACTTAAATTGTCTCTTACCAACTTAACTAATCTCTTTTGTTCTTCTTCATCTTCTATTTTTTGAGAAACTGTAATTATATCTGTATTTGGCATAAGCACTAAATACTTACTTGGCAAATTGATATGTGTTGATACTCTTGCACCCTTTTTCTCGTTGCTATCTTTTTTTACTTGCACTAAAATCTTTTGGTTTTGCTTGATTATATCTGAAACTTTTATGTTTTCATCATATTTCTCTTTTGTTTCATCTATTTTAGGCAATATATCTTTTAAATGTATAAAACTATTCTTCTCTGTCCCAATATCTACAAATGCTGATTGCATTCCTTTTATTACATCTCTTACTATACCTATATAAATATTTCCTTCACGTCTATTGGTATTTTCATCTTCTTCATAATACTCTACTAACTTTTCATTTTCTATTAATGCTATCTGTTTATTAATTCCATTTTTTTGTATAAATAATTCTGTCATTTTTCCCATCCTTATCCGATGTTTTTTCTCTGTCCCCAAAAACATCATTAATTAAATTTATTCATTGCGTTGTCCACACCACTTTTTATAATTTCCACAACCGCATCTTTTGCATTCGTTGTTGCACTCTCTAAAATTTCTTTCCCTTCTTCTGGAATTGCCCCTATTACATAATTTATTAAATCATCCTTATTTTCTGGCATTCCTATTCCAACTTTTACTCTCGCAAAATTTCTTGTTTTGATATGTTCCACTACTGACTTCATTCCATTATGAGTCCCTGGGCCACCTGTCTTTCTTATTTTTACTGCACCTTCTTTTGTGTCTATATCATCATATATAATTATAATTTTATCTTCTTCTATTTTGTAAAAATTGATTGCTTCTATTATACTTTCTCCGCTTAAATTCATAAATGTTTGCGGTTTTAGCAATATTACTTTTTCATTCTCTATTATTCCAGTTCCATACAATCCTTTGAACTTCTTTTTATTTAGCTCAATTTCATATTGTTTAGCTAGTTTATTAATTGTATTAAATCCCATATTGTGTCTTGTGTTGCTGTAATCTTCTTCTGGATTTCCAAGTCCTACTATTAAATACATTGCTCTCTCCTATTCATTTTTGTTATAATAACTTGTCACTATTATTTATTTTATTATGTTTTTGCTCATTTTTCAAGCTTTTTTGCTAATTTTGTTAAATTGCCATTGGGGACGGACCTTTTTGGCAATAAATTGTCAACGGGGACGGTGCTTTCTGGCAATAAATTGCCAAAAAGGTCCGTCCCCAATGGCAATCGAATATTAGATACCAAAAAAAGCACTCGAAAGTGCTTTTCTATTTATCAATTATTCTGCTGATTCCTCTGTTTCTGGAGCTTCATAAGCTTCTAAAATAGCTTTTTGAATTTTCTCTCTTGTTTCAGCATTGATTGGATGAGCTATATCTTTGAATTCTCCGTTTGGAGTTTTTCTGCTAGGCATAGCTATGAATAATCCGTTTTGGCTTTCGATAACTTTGATATCGTGAACTGCGAATTCGTTATCGAATGTTACAGAAGCAACAGCTTTCATTCTGTTCTCTGAATTTACTTTTCTTAAACGTACGTCTGTAATTTGCATCTTAGTGCACCTTCCTTCCTTATGTTTTATAATATTTTGTACATATCCGTTTAATCTTATGTACAATTATAATATTCTTCATAAAAAATGTTTTTCCTTCTTTTTTTTACAAAAATTTTGTAAAACTTTTTCTACCTGTTAATTTGATATTATTTTTATTTGTATTAAATTTTTTTATTTCTTTTTACTATTTTTTGATAATTGTAACCTATATATTATTTTATGCATATATTACACTATATTTTTCAATAAACTATTGAATTTTTTCTAATAAAATTATATAATTTACACGTTATATAAGAGGAGTGTGTTTTTAATGCCAAACATAGATAATATAAAAAAATACAAAAATATTCATATGATAGGAATTGGTGGAGTTAGTATGAGCGGAATTGCTGCAATTTTGCTAAACTGGGGATTTCACGTTACTGGTTCAGATAGAGCTGATTCTGAAACATTAGATAAATTAAGACAATTAGGAATTAAAGTTACAGTTGGACACAACTTAGAAGATGTTGAAACATCTGATGTTGTGGTTTATTCTGCTGCTGTAAAACAAGATGACCCTGAAATGCAAAAAGCAAAAGAATTAAATATTCCTACAATTGAAAGAGCAGATTTTTTAGGTGATTTAACACGTTGCTATGAAGATTCAATATGTATTTCTGGAACACATGGAAAAACAACAACAACTTCAATGGTATCACTTTGTTTTTTAGAAGGTTTAAAAGACCCTAGTATTCAAGTTGGGGCTTATCTAAAACAAATTGACGGAAATTACAAGGTTGGAAATAGTGAACATTTTGTTATTGAAGCTTGTGAATATGTTGAAAGTTTCTTAAAATTTAGTCCAAAAGCTGAAATAATTTTAAATATTGATAATGATCATCTTGATTATTTTAAAAATTTTGAAAATATAAAAAATGCCTTTGTAAAATATGTTAAGCTTTTACCAGATGATGGTCTTTTAATTTTGAATGCCGATGATGAAAATTGTTTGAATTTAAAAAACTTTACATCTGCAAAAATAGTTACATATGGTATTCATAACGAAAATGCGGACTTTATAGCAAAAAACATTACTTTTGATAATGACGGCTTTGCTATGTTTGATGTATATTATAAAAATGAATTTTTCACTAATATTCATTTATCAGTACCTGGTATGCACAATGTTCTTAACGCTTTGGCTTGTTTAAGCCTTTCTACTGAATATGGTATAAGTAAGAATGATATACAAATAGCTTTATCTAAGTTTACTGGTGCACATAGAAGATTTGAATATAAAGGGAAGATTAATAATATAGCTAGTGTTTATGATGATTATGCTCATCACCCTACTGAAATAAGGGCAACTGCTAATTCCCTTGCGAATAAAAAGTATAATCAATCTTGGGTTGTTTTTCAACCACATACATACAGTAGAACTAAAAATTTGTTAGATGATTTTGCAGATGCTTTGCTTTTATTTGATAATGTTATTGTTTTGGATATTTATGCTGCTAGAGAAAATAATGTGTTTGGAATTTCTTCTAAAGATTTAGTTGATAAAATAAATTTACTTGGAAAAAATGCAAAATATATTCCAGATTTTGATGAGTGTGTTCATTTTGTAAAAGAACATATTAATGAAAATGATGTTGTTATAACTCTTGGAGCTGGTACTGTTACTAAAATTGGTCCTATGCTAGTTGATTAAATATTGTGTATATTCGGTGCTTTTGATGCATAATTCAAAAGCACCTTTATATTGTTTTTATTTCTAACATTTTTTATTTTTAAGCTAATATTTCTAAACGTTCTGTTGTTTTTTGTAGATTTCTAGTATTTGTGTTTCATATATTTTGTGTTTTTTTTGGTTTCTGTCTATTTCAGGGTTGAATTCGTTTCTTATCTCTTGTACTATTATTTTATGTTCATCCTCAATTTTTTTGTAGATAATTTCACCAACACTTCTTATTTCTTCTGCTATTTCTTTTGTATGTTTGTCAAATCTCTTATCCATTTCTTCTCTCAATGCATCTACTTTTTGGTCTACCTTTTCGATTTTTCCAGTCATTTCTTCTCTCAATGCATCTACTTTTTGGTCAACATTGTCCACTTTATTATTAACATTGTCTACTTTTTTGTCAATATTGTCTACTCTTTTATTAACATTATCTACTTTTTTGTCAATATCGTCTACTCTTTTATTAACATTGTCTACTTTTTTGTCAATATCGTCTACTCTTTTATTAACATTATCTACTTTTTTGTCAATATTGTCTACTCTTTTATTAACATTATCTACTTTTTTGTCAACATTATTTATTTTATTGTCTACTTCCTCAAATCTTTCGTTCATATCTTCTCTTAATGTATCTACCTTTTGGTCTACCTTTTCGATCTCTTTTTTCAAACGTGTCTCCACATTATTTATCTCTTGTTTATTTTCCTTAACAGCTTGTAAAATTTCTTTTAACATTTGTTGTTCCATATATATTACCTCCTTGTTCTAGTTTTTTCTTTGGAGTGCACCTACTTAGTTAAGCTAATTCAGATTATACAACCAAAAAATAAAATATGCAATAGTTTTTTGCATATTTCATAAAAAAATTTCATTCTAATATTCAGTTTGACAAAATCCAACATTATTCGACATTTTTAGATTGCTTCAACATAATATCGCCAAATACAGCATACCCTTCTTTTGGATTATTAACAAGCACATGTGTAACCGCACCAACAAACTTACCATTTTGTAATATAGGTGCACCAGACATACCTTGAATTATTCCACCAGTTTTGTCAATTAACCTTTGGTCTGTTACTTTTATTTGCATACTTTTATTATCATAATTATTTTCCTTATATATTTTTTCTATTTCAATTTCATATTCCTTTGGTTGTTGATTGTCTAAACTGCATAATATTGTTGCTTTTCCTGTTTTTATTTCATCTCTTAGTGCTACTTCTACTTCTTTTGATTTGTCTATATTTAAGCTTGCTAAATTGTTTACTTTTCCATATATTCCAAATCTGCTGTTCTTACTTATTGTGCCTATATTCTGTTGATTTTCCACCGTTCCTTGTATTTTCCCAGGTTCTCCTACTTCACCTTTTGTAATGTTCAATATCCTTGTTGTTATAAATTCTCCTGATGATATATTTATCAACTCATTTGTGTCTATGTCTGTTATTCCGTGACCTAATGCTCCAAATGTTTTACTTGCTGGTTCATAGAATGTTACTGTTCCTACTCCTGCAGCACTGTCTCTAACCCATAATCCCAATTTGTATTCGCTTTTGTTTGTTTTTACAGGTGTCATACTGCATTCTTTTGTTTCTTCTTGATGTATGAATTTTACTTTGATGTCTTGTCCGTTTGACATATTTACTGTTTTTATTAGGTCTTCTGTTGTACTGATTTGCTTGTCATCGATTTTTATTATTGTGTCTCCTTCTTTTATTCCTGTGTTTTCATATGGTTTATATTTTTTGCTGTCATTTCCTTCTATTTCTGACATTCCTACTACTAGTACTCCACTTGTGTATAATTTTACTCCTGCTATATTTCCTACTGGTATTACTGTTGTTCTTGGCAATACATTTACATCAACATCTTTTAATTTTAATGTATTTAAAAAGCTTACTTCTAGTGTTCTTTTTCCTATTTGTTCACTTATTTTGTTTCCGTTTGTTGATGCTGTTTCTATTGTGTTTTCTTTGCTTTTTATGTTCATTCCTATAAGTGTTTTCATATTTATACTTTCTCCTTCAAATATTACTAGTTTGTTTGGTATATTTGATATTACTAGTGTATAAATATATATTATTAATAAAAAAAATACTAATAATAGCATTTTTAAGAATTTTTTCATAGTTTTTCTCCTTAATTTTTACTATTATTAGTATTTACATTTTTTATTTTTATATTCTTTTTTAATTCAAATTTTAATTTACTTATGGCTCACTTTCAAATGGATTCGGAAATGGATTGTTTACTCTATACATTCCATATCTTTCTCTTCCTAATGCTGTATAATATAATTGTGCTAAGTTTATTTCCCAAGTTTCAGTTGGATTTTCTAAATTTATTCCATTGTCCGAATTTAAATTTATTATAGAGCTATATGCCCCATCATCTTCTCTTGGATAATAATATACATTTTTCTTAACTTTATATGGGTCATTTTCCTTATCTTTTTCAGTATCCCCTTCTGAATAACTGGTTTCAACTGTTCTTCTTTCAAAATCCGTGTTATACAAACCTATTGCATTACTTAAACTCTTGGTTTTTAGATTTTCATCTGTTACCCTATAATATGTTCCATCTACTAAAATATATATTGAATCTTCTGATACAAAGTCTTCATTTATATCATTTGGTACATATGCATATCCACTATATATTTTTCCACCTATATTTAATCCTTGTAAAAATGTAATCATAGATATATTTGTTGTTAATTCTTCCCATTCTTCATCTTTTAATTTAGGCATAGCAAAGCTTACTCCTGATGATGATACTGTATTATAATTTGAAATTGCTACAATTAAATTTGATTCTATTGAATTTCTAATTACTTGTTTTCTATGCATATTAAAATTAGAATTTTCATCTTCTATGGATGTTCCAGAAGTGTTGAATAGCTCATCAAAAATATTTATATTGATTGGATATGGATTACTATCATTAGTATATGTAGAGTATTTTTTTCCACTTTCGTCTACTGCATCATTAGTTGATAAATTTATTAATGCATATAAATCTCCACCAGGTTGGAATTTTGCTTTAAAATTACTTGCTGCTTTATAAAAATCTTTTGCATTCGTATTTGTTTTTACTTTACTTTGGTCGATATTAGTAGAACGAATTACATTGTGATTTATTAAAGAGAATACTCCATTACCATTACCATTATCGCTATCAACATAGTATTTAGTTCCATTTATTCTTCTATATTGATAATTCTTTATTACTCCTGCTGTTTTTGTTGTACCATTATAATTAATCGTGATTTCTCTACCTGATCCTACATTTTGTTCTTCAGGCATATATACTCCGTTGCCTTAATCCAGGTTTATTTTCCTCTTCTGGTATTTTTATTCCCCTATAATATACATCATCTCCACTAACACTAACATTGCTTAATAAATAGCCTGATTCATTGACTACTTTACTTCCTATTGTTCCCTGAATTGTTATATATGAGTCTAATGAATATGTTATTACTACATCAATATTACCATTTTGATATCTACAGCTATAATATACATATGGTTTTAATCCATATAAATCTTCACCATTTTTATAAGTTGCATCACTATAAAATCTATCCCCATCTTCATTGTTTGGTCCATAAACATCTAAATCATTCTTGTAATCAGAATAAATATAATATCCGTCATATAATGTATATACAATTGCTGGGACATAGTCTTGTAAAACGTCTTCTCCATATCCTGTCATACTAAATTGACTTGCCAATGAATTATAAAAAGTCTTTATTGCAGCCTTTATATCTCTCATTTTAGAGTCAGAAAAATCCGAAGTCATACTATTTGACATATTCATTTGAAAAGCTTTTATTCCGTCATATGTTGCAACTTTTAATCTAGAGTCATAATTCATTTGTAAGTCTACTGTTTTTATTTCATTTGCTGAATAACTATTTAGTATTATTGCCATTGGTAAAATTAATATTATTGCTAAAACAGCTAATCCTTGTATTTTCATAGATTACCTCTCTTTAGTTTATAATAAACTTTTAATTTTATTTGCAAATAGCTTGTAATTATATTACAAGCTATTATTTGTTTATATATAATTATCTTCCATTTGCTGTTACAATTCCTGCATGGTTTGCAGCAACTGTATATGTATCATTTCCTGTTACTGTGTAAAAGAAATTTTTTAATTGTTGTGCTATTGTTTGGTTTGTATTTTTTACACGTGCTGAAATTAGGTCTCCTTCTTTACAGTAGTATATACCTTTATTCTTTTCCCATTCTTCCATAATTTGTGAAGTATACACTGTATATTGGGCATTTTCACCTATCTTATCAGCTTGCACCATTGAAGTTTTCTTTCCTAAGTTTGTATCTCTTACTTCTACTTCTAATTCTACATCATAAGTATTACCTGTAGATGTTATTGTTTCAAGAAATTTATCATAATTAGCTTCTGTTATCTTACCTGTTGTTCTTGCTGTATCTACAAATTCTGTTGTTGCTGTTTTTACTGCTAATTGAGATACATCATCTGTTCTATCAGCTATTGTCATTAGTGGAAATACAAACATTAAAATTGCTGCTAATGCTATCGCAATTACTGTTATTAAAGTATCGCTCATATTATCTCCTCCTTTTTTTACAATTAATACTTATAATGTAAAATATTTTACATTAATATTATCTTCGTTCAAACGTATATGTTATAACTCTTAATTCACGTTTATTAACATCTGAAATTTCGGCTGGGTTATCTTCCTCATCTTTTCTCATATTTAAACGATTTCCATCTGCATCCGTTCTATCTTCCATATAATATGTTCCAAGTGTTTCCTTTATTTTGTAGTTAGATACATATTCTTTAAGTTTTGCATACAGTCCTGCTGAAGGTAAGTCTCTATGATTAGCTCCTCCAAAAATATTATCAGCAGGTTTATGGTATACAATTGCATCTAAAAATTCTTTCGCATTATCTTCTCCACTAGTATCTTTACCTTTATCTAATTTATATACATTTCTATCTTCTGTTTTTATTTTATATAAGTAATATTCATCTGGAAAACCTGGTACTGCTGTATCCCCTCTTTTTGTTTCAAATACAATTTTGTAACTTTCGCTAAATGTTCTGTATATTGTTGGTATTATTGTATCAATTCCAACATATCTCTCAGTATCAGTTGATTTTCTATAATAAAATCTGTCTTCCATTGTTGAGTACTCTCTATCTGAATATTCAACTAATGTCCCTATTGCAGTTCTTGCTTGTGTAAAAGATAGCATAGCTATGGAAAGTGCCATCACAAATAGTAAGACTGACCCTGCCATTTTTAGTGCTTCTACTGCATTTTCCATAGTATACCTCCTTTAATTTATTCATTACATTATGTTGATGATTTCTCTGAATATTTTATATTGTTTATCCTACCATTTGCACCATATTCCATTTCTACCTTATATGTTTTTGTAGTATCTATTCCTGACGTTGTTATAGAATCTGAACCATTTACTTTAACTGTTGCTGAATTATTTTTATGATTGTCATCTGCATTGCTTGCTATTGCTTCACTAACCATTGTTTTTACTACTGATCCTTTTCTATCCCCTTCATATTTTAGAAATTGTGAATTAAATGTTTCTATTTCTGCCTTTGACATTCCACTGTTATTTACAGTATCTTGTGCTTGACTGAATATCATAATTCCTAAAGAAATTAATAATATAGCTAATAGTATAGCACCTGCTATAATTAGCGCTTTTGATGCATTCTCCATAATATCTCCTCCTTTATGTTTTATTTAATACATTTATTAATTATAAGTAATGGCATTTATTCTACCATTATCTCCATATGCCACTGTTACCGTATATGTTTTAGTAGTGTCAATATCTGATGTTGTTATAGCAGTACCAGATTTAGTATTTACTGTCACTGTTGCTCCATTATTTTTATGATTATCATCTGAATTACTTGCTATTACTTCATTTACCATTGTTTTTACTACTGAACCTTTTCTTGTTCCCTCATATTTTAAAAATTGAGCATTAAATGATTCTATCTCTGCCTTTGACATACCACTATTATTTACTGTATCTTGTGCTTGGCTGAAAATCATAATTCCTAAAGAAATTAATAATATAGCTAATAATATTGCACCTGCTATAATTAGCGCCTTTGATGCATTCTCCATATTACATCCCTCCTTTCATTTGTAATTTAATTTATTTACATTTTTACTAAACTTTAATTTATTTAGTAACATTAATAACATAATTTATTCTGTAACTTGTTCAAATCTCATATACTTTATTCTTCCTGTTGATTTATGATATTGAACTTCGCTACACCTAAATGTAATTCCCCTATAATTTTGAACAAAACTTGCTATTCCAGCTTGTCCTATTCGCTCTATTGCATATGTTACATCAACATCTGTAAATGTTATATCCATTTTTATTGAATTTTCATTATTTTCAATAAATTCGCCTTTATCATTTTTAGGAATTTCATTTTTTTCATTTGTATTTAATACTCTATTCATTATTGTTGCTAGTTCTTGTCCTATCATCTCTTGGTCTTTTTTTATATCGAATTGAGCATTCTCTTTTTGCAATGTTCTATTTGTTGCTATTTGGTTCAAATATATGTAAGCAACTGTAGATACTATTGCTATTATTATAATAAAAAATATTGCTATTTTCTTCATTGTAACTCCCTATTTTATTATAGCATTTTTTTGTCGTTTTTTCAAGTATTTTCAATTTTAGTTTAACGAACTGTATTTCAATTTTAGTTTAACGAACTGTACTAAATTGGATTTTTGAGATCCTTCCGGTTGTCATGATATTCTGCCTTAGTGCATTCATATTTAACCTTTGGTACTACTGTGGGTTCCCCATTTTCATCTGTTGCCGATTCAACATCATTATTTGTTGTTATTAACTCTAGTTTTTTTTCTTCGTTAATTGAAGTTATATCACTATTATTTAATGATATTTCTATTTTATAATCGCTTTCAAACACTCCATCATTTTGATGTTCTTCATTATTTTCTTTTGCTAAGTTAACTAATGAAATAATTTGGTAAATCGTTACATCTTTTCTTCCAACATATACATTAAATTGTGCATTAAATTGTGTTAATTGATTTGATGTTATTCTATCATGTATTACTGATGCTTTCCCACCAAAATCAATAAATAAGTATACAGCTAATGATAAAATAAGTATTCCAATTAAAACTCCACCTGCCATTATCAATGCTTTTGATGCATTCTCCATATCTTCCTCCTAATTATTTATGTCAAAATACATTTTACTAATTCTGTTATCCAAATTTTTATATTCTATTTTATCTGATAGACATTTAAATTTCAAATTTTGTTTCTTTGCATCATCAATAGTTCTAAAACCATTTGGAGTTAAAAATTTATTATAATCATCATTACTTAGACCTGCTTTGTTCTTTAGTAATGCTTCATTTATGTTATGCTCAATTTTATATTCTGGGTGTTGAGCATTATTGCTTTCTATCTTATTATAAACACTTTTGAGTTCCATCAAAGTCAAGTTGTCTTTATTATAAGGCTCAAACTGATTGTTAAATTGTGCAATTTGGCTATTTTTAGTTTGCGCATCATTAGTATTCTGATAATCTTGCAAGCTTGTGAACATCATAATAAGTGCTCCCAAAATTAGTAATGCTATTAAAATTCCCCCTGCCATAAGCAGGGCTTTTGATGCATTTTCCATAAATTCCTCCTATTCTATAATGCTGACATAGAAGCAAATGAGTTTGACATACTTGTTAATCCTATAAATACTAATGGTATAATTAAGTATCCACAGAACATTGCAATCATTGGAGTAAATCCAATTCCTTTTCCTATCATACCTTTTCTTTTGATTAATCTTTCGTTTGATTCTTTACGTTTTTCTTTGTAATAGTCTCTTTCTGAGTCTAATTCATCAAAGGCATCTCTAATTGGTATTTTTTCTACTGCTGCTTGTAAGCTTTCTATTATTCTGATTAATGGCTGATAAGAAACTTCTTCTTTCATAGCTTCTAGAGCTTCCCAAGCTCCTGCTTCATAGTTGTTCACACATCTTGTAATTTGTGGTCTGAATATGTTTGAATATCTTTCTAGCCAGTCTAGTATAATTTCAACATTTCCCCTTTCAATTCTCATAAGCATTAATATAATTGTCTGGAATTGCATTACTTCGTCTTCCATTTCTAGCTTTCTCATTATTACTTGGAACATTAGTAATCCGATTGGTGACATATATCCAACTAGTGCGAATGCTATTGCTAGTAAGATTTCGAACCCTTGTAGGTATTCTGTATTAATTATTGCTAGTTTGTCTTCTACAATTCTTCTTGCAGTTTCTGTAATTTCATCATCTGCCATATCTTCTTCATAGTATCTTGATCTTCTAAATGCTAATTCAACATCTGCTGTTGTAGT
This sequence comes from uncultured Clostridia bacterium, assembly GCA_949538735.1. GTDB lineage: Bacteria > Bacillota > Clostridia > TANB77 > CAG-508 > CAG-269. Next base: position 20,413 of record CATGLK010000015.1, on the reverse strand, counting down.
GTCTAATTTTCCTCTAAACATATCTAGGAAATAATTGTCCATTTCGGTTATTTCCATAGCCTTTTTCCTGTCTTTATCTGTTAAGTCTCCTATTATATTATAGTCTGTTGTCGGCTCTGTATATATGTAATTTATTGCAACCGAGTGCAATTGTGCAAATAGTATAATTGATGCAATAAATGTTACAATACATATTGTTAATCTATTTACATAGAGCCATTCCATTTTTAGGTGTGATGCTGAGTCTTTTAGCATTTGTTGTATTTTTTTGTATTCTTTTGTTCCTTCTTTTGGTATAAATAAGTCTACAAATTTTTTGATTATTTTCTTGCTGTATAGTCTTTGTTGCCATGGGTTTTCTGTGTTTCTTGTGTTCATTGCTGTTGACCCATTGTCTTTTAATTTTCTAACTAATATGTAACACATAACAGTAATTAGTATTATTAGTATTTGAACTATTAATCCTGGTTTTCCTTCATACCAACTTTGTGTGAATGAGAAGTTTGATATTGACCAAGCTTTTAATGGCTCTAGTAGCAATACTGGTACTACTGATATTACTGATAAACTTTGAAATACATAGTTTAATTTGTCTCTTTTTAAAATTTCTAGTTGCATTTCTTGTGTTATGTTGTTTATATTTTTTAAGTATAATGATGCTCCGTCTACTTTTCTGTCACCAAATTCTTTTGTTAGGTATGATACTCCAGCAAATTCTTTTAAGTAACTGTTTGGAGCTATGTCGTAATATTTTTCTAATTCGTTTTCAGGGTCATCTGATATTAATATTTCGTATATCTTTTCCCCTTGTCTTGATACTTCTTTCTCGTCATCTTGTGATACTTGATATATTGCTTCTTCTACCATGTTAAATTCATGGTATGCGTGTCTTATTTCTGAAAAGAATTCTATTTGTTGTTTTAATATGTTATTGTCTATTTTATCTACTGAACCGTCTATGAATGTGTCTACCATAAATAGTTCAAAGATTAATAAAATTGACATTAATAAGTAGTTTGAAGATGTTATTGCTATTGTTACTATCATTAGAGGTACTATTATTGCGATTGCTATTGTAAGAATTTTTGCTGTACCTTTTCTTGTGTTGTATTCGTCGTCTATATTTATTATTTCTAGTCTTCTTCTTATTTTTAATACATATCTTTTTAGAAATGGTATTTTAATGTAAGATAAATATAGTTTTTGTAATAATACTTCCATTGAAAATCTTCTGTCTTTTGTTCCTTCTTGTAGTTGCTTTATTTTTTTGTATTCGGATTTTTGCATTTTCTTAGATAATATTACATAAATAAGTATTATTACCACAAGGGCAGCTACTGCTCCACCCATCATATAGACTAATATTTGATTGTTCACTTAAAAATAGCACCTCCCTTTGTATAGGCATTAAATTTCATTTTTCTTTTTTCTTCCTCTTCTTTTTGGTTCTTCTGTTGTTGCTGATACTTCTACTGTTTCTTTGCGTGAATATGCTTTTCCCCAATGTTTTTTAACAAATTCATCAAATTCTGCAAGGTCTGTGTCGTCCATATTTAGCCTCATTTCGCTTAGGTTTTTGTCTGTTATTGGGTTTGTTATTATATATTCTCCGTCAACATATTCTAATATGTTTCTGTGTATGTATAATTGTCTGTCTGTTACTTTTTCAAAATATCTTGTCGCATTGTCAAAGAATTTGTCAAATTTTCCTTCTAGTGTTTTTTCTTTTCTGTGGTCAAATGTATATTCATTTTTTTCTTCGATTGGTATACATTCTGTTATTCTTTCTACATATCTTTTTCCTCTAAAGTCTTTTGTTAAGTGTATGTCAAAGTTTAATACTTGTACAACTTGCTCTTCTGCTGTTTTTTCGTTTTTAAATACTCCTGCTCTTAACATTGAGTTTCTTAGTGCTGTTACTAAGTTTGGAAATGTCTTTGCGTGGTGAGTAAATAGTGTAAATTTAGATGCAACTTGGGCTGCTTGTATCATCCAAGATGCTACGGGGTCTGTTGCAACCTCTCCGGATTATATTAACAGAACCGTCAGTTTTCTTTTGAACGTCTAGACCTTCTTGTCCTGAGATTGTATCTGTTTCACGGAATGTTAATATGTTTCTTGTTGGGTATATTTTTCTTAAGTGAAGCTCGAATGCTGTTTCCTGAACACGGATGTTCATTGTTTCATATATGTTTTCAATCATTCCCATAAGCATTGTTGTTTTACCACAACCTTGCTCACCAGTGATTGATATAATTCTTGCTCCTTTTACTAAGTATTTTAATAATTCTATTGATTCTAGTGAACCTGGTTCTCCTTTGAACCATTGTTCAAGTGTTGAACGTTTTACGTCAAACTTTCTTACAAAGAATGCCCATGTTTCAGAGAAACTTGGTCTTACAACAACAACACGTGAACCATCTTTCATTTCATTGATTTTGTATCCATTTGTGTCTGATAATTGTCCTGGGTTGTTGTATTTATATATGTTTTGACATACTCTTTTTAGTTCTGATTCTGTTCCAAATGATAAAAATGCTAATCTTATTGATTTACCTTGGAAGAATATCCATATACTGTCACATGCTCTTGGAACTTTGTGTTCTGCTATTTGATCTAGGTAGTCTGCATCACTTTGTGCTACTTGGCTTAGAAAACTTTCTGGAAGTCCAGATACACCACCAGATACACCGTCTATATTCATATCTCTTACTTCGTCTATGCTGCTATAACCTTTATAGTGTTGGTATATTCTTTGTACTATTACACTTAGCTTGTCTGAGAATGATAACATTACATTTTCTGTTTCATATATATCCTCAATTTCTTTGCTTGTTATAACGTAAGATGGTTTTGTTTCTCCTTCAACATATTTTAATTCTGCTAAATTGTATTTTTTAATTAATTCTGTTAATGCTTCATATCCAAATTCTTTTTTGTATGCATATATTAGTATGTCAAATTTGTCTTGTGCTGTTAAAAGTGATGGTATATCAAATGGAATTGCTTTTGATATATTACTTTCTGTTACTCCATATTCTTTTTGTAGTATGTCGAATATTAATTCTTTTACGTATTTTTTATCGTTAACGTCTCCATATGTACATCCTTTTAAAGCTTTTTTCAATTCGTATTTTTTGTTCTTTCTTCTTTTTAATTCTTCTTCTGAAAGACCAATATCATATAAGTTTATTTTTGTTATTTCATCTAGTCTCTTCTTTACGAATTCTGTCATCTTTTCGATTGTGTAGGTTTTGTCATCTACTTCTATTAGTGTTTCTACTTCTGCTGTTTTTTTCTTTTTTATGACATATGTTACTGCATATGCAGCAATTCCTAACACCGCGATGATTAGCACAATGTTCATTATTGTCATTTAAAGGTTCCTCCTTACATTTTCATTGCTAAGTCTTGTATCCTATATATTATGTTGTCATCAGCTCTTTTTACTTCTGATAGAAATATTACATTTCTATCTTCACTGTCTATTACTTTTTTCATTTTAAAGAATAAATCTACTACGTCTGCTTCCTCAGCCGCTTCAAAAAACAGTGTATTGTATGGTATTGCTATTACCTGATTTTTTTCGTTTAAGTATCTTGAAATATTTTTTGTATTATATTTTGAGAATTTGTCATATCTTCCTATTGATATTATTGTTTTTTTTGATTTTAATATTGGCTTTTCTTCTCTTATTTTTATAAATTCATTAATGCTTGATAGTCGTTGTCCTATGTTTGCTACTATTACATTTGATTTGTTTAATATGATTTCTTCTATATCATTTCCTAGTTCTTTATCTAAGTCCACTAATATTAAATCATAATATGAATTAGCTATTGTTATTATCTCAGAATATGATTTTTTTAGTTCTTCATATTCTGTAGCATTTCCTTTAAAACTTTGTAATACTTCTAGTCTGTCTTTTAATACTACTTTTGTATAATTTTTTATATCTTCTGGTTCTAATTTATTGCTTCTCATTGCTTTTATTATTCCTGTTATGCCATCTTCTAACCCTATGTTAGTATTTGGACCAAATAGTCCACGATTTTTTTTACGTGTTACTTGTTTCCAAAAGCAATTGTCTAGCGTTTTGTCTTGATATCCTGTTGAAATAATGAGTATTTTATAGTTGTGTTCTATTGCCATATGTGTTCCAATAGCTGCCACTGCTAATGTTTTTCCTGTTTGTTCTTTTCCATTGCTCCAAAATGTTACAATTGACATCTTACACTCCTCTTTCTATTATTTTTATCGCTCTCCTTGTTGCACTCGAATTTTCATTCCCTAAGATTTCATCTGCTAAATACTCTAACCCGTCTTTATATGCAATACTTAATCTTTTAAATTTTATTTTTGCCACTCTTTGATTTTCTTGTATTGCGTATAAATCTGCTGTTTCAAATGGGAAATATAATCTTTGTTCGTTCCATGCTATTTTATATCCTAATGAAAGAAAATTTAAATAATCATCTTCTTCTTTGTCACTTGTTCTAGAAAACAATACTTTCGTTAAGCTTATCACTCTGTCTAACCTAGCAAAGATTTCTAGTCCTTTTTTTAGTGAGTACACATCGAATGAGGTTACAAAATAGTTTTTTTGTGATTCTTCTAAATTGTAGTTTTCAAATCCTTTTGGATTGTCGGTGTCTATCAATGCAAAGTCATACTCTAGGTCTTGCCCTTCGGTAAGACCTAGGTATTTTTTTATATCTTCTGTGTTAGAGAAACCAACAGCTATATCAATTTCTTCATATTCTGTTACATATTTTATTGTAGGGTTTATTGCTGGTATCACATATCTTGCTTTTTGGTTTGTTGTTGCATCAATTACTAATACTTTTTTCTTTAATGTTGTTAGTATCTTAGCAACATATATGATTAAGTCTATTTTGTCGTAGGCGCCTATAAAGCCTATTTTTTTCATATGTATTTTCTCCTTCTTTCTTTATTGTGCAGTTGTGCCTGTTGTTGGTGTAGCTAATGATTCTACATATTCTTTTCTTGTGTTTTTAGAGTTTGTTACACTTTCTTCCATTTTTGTTTGTAAGTTTGATTGTGTGTCTATATTTTCGTTGTTTAGTTGTCCATTTATATTGTTTCTTATTGCTACACTACCTTCTCCACTATATCTGCTTGCTATTTCGTTCATTGATTTTTCAAGTATGTTTGGATCGTTTCTTAATTGTGTAAGTGTTTCACTATTTACTATATATGTTGGTGTTGCTGCTTTTTGCATTCCTGGGTCTGTGTATTTATTTGCATATATTTTACTTCCTGGTATTTTCGCTGCTTCTATTATTGCACAACTCATATGTAATATTTCTTCTTCTGATAAGTTTGCCCAGATTGTATCAATTGAGTCCATACCAGCTATGTTTGGTATTTCAACTTCTTTTTTAGATACTACTATAAAGTCTTGTCCGTTTGGGAACATAACTCTTATATCTATGTAATCTCCTGTTGTGATATCTACTGGTAATACTACTATGTTGTATTCTTGTTTTCTGATGTCATCTTGTACTGGGTTGTCAGCTCTTGTTATTAAGTCTTCTGTTAATACAGTATTTGCATTTAAGTCTACTTTTGCTACTAGTGGTACACTGTTTAATTCTATATATTCTTTTTCATTTCTTACTTCAATATAGTATTGTTCTGTTTCATCCTCTTGTTTTACTTCATATTCACTTCCATTACGTTTTATGTATAATTTATATATTCCATTGTCGCCTTTTTCGTTTGTTTTTATATATATTTCGTTTCCTTCTTTATCTTGCATTTTCCATGTTTCGATTATGTCCATATTGCTTGTTGCATTTGCTGGAACGAATTTTTTGTATACACTTTCTTTAGTTAGCATATCACTTGTAATTACTTGTCCTGATTTAACATCATTTTTCAAGACATATACACTTACCATTTCTAATTTTTCTTGTTTTTCTTCTTGCATTTTGTTCATAAGTTGTAATACTAATACTGCTATAACTGCTCCTGATATTACTAACATTAGTAGCATTCCTAATAAAAATGAATTTCTTGCTTTTCTTTGCATTGGATTTGTTGCCATCACAAATTCCTCCCTTTATTTTATTTTATATTTTTAACAAATAATCATTTACTTTATTTTATAACAATTAGTGTGTAAAATCAACCATTATCGACAACTGTAATTAAAAGTTAATACCATTGTAATATTTTTGTAATATTTGTGCTACACCATCTTCATTATTAGCTGGAGCAATATCATTTGCAACATCTGTAACCACTGGAGTACTGCCCTTCATGGCAATTCCTAACCCTGCATTTTCTATCATCTTTTTGTCGTTAATATTATCTCCAATTGCTATTACTTCTTCTTGCTTTATTCCTAATTTTTTTATCAAAAATTCTATTGCATTCCATTTATCAACATCTGCTAGTGAAATTTCTGTGTAATAGTATTCTATTGGCACATCTTCTGTCCCTTGTTTTATCATTTTTCTTGACATGTGAGACACTTCCAAAATCTCTATATCACTTATTTTTCTTAATTTTCTTATTATTGAATTAAAAACTATTTTATTCTCGTCACATATTGTAATTTTTAGAAAATTTTCTTCTTTCATATTTTCTACATATTCATACATATTTTTTACAATACTAATATTAGTTTTTTTATTATCTTCTTTTTTTAGATTTTCTTTGTGGTAATACAAAACATTGTGTTTTAGTGCTGTTGCAAGTATGGTTTTATCAGTATATACATTGTATGATATGCTATTTTCTTCGCATATTTTTATTACTTCTAATACTTTTTGTTTTGTCATATTTTTTTTGTATATTATTTCATCTTTTTCGATATCATAAATAATAGCACCATTTCCTGCTATAAAATATTTTTCACTTCCAATTTCTTTCGCTATTGTTTTTATCGAATCTATTGGTCTTCCTGACGCTATTATTACTTCTGTTCCTTGTGCTATTATTTTTTTTATTGTGTTTTGTGTGTTTTCTGTTACAACACCATAATTATTTAACATTGTTCCGTCTAAATCTATTGCTACTAATTTATACATATTTCTATCTCCTCCTGTCCATTTGGGGACGTTTCCTTTTGGACATTTTGTCCATTTTGGGACACTTCTTTGTTATTATATATTTAATCTTTTTAAATTGCAATTTATTTTTGCTAAAAATTTCCTGTTTATTTTTTCTGTTTTTTGCAGATTATAGTATTAGAAAAAGCAAAGGTTTTTTCTGATATGTAATATTACAGGAGGTGAAAAAACAATGGCAAACTCAAGTAACAAAAAATTAGTTCCAGAAGCTATGACTGCTTTAGATAAATTCAAATATGAAGTAGCTAGTGAAGTTGGTGTTAACCTAAAAGACGGATATAACGGTGATATATCTGCAAGAGACGCTGGAAAAATCGGTGGACAAATGGTTAAAAAATTAATAGAACAAGCTGAAAGAAACATGAAATAGTTAAACTTTTAGATTGAACTTTTTAGTCAGAACACGCAGGAAGTTAAATTTTGTTTTTATATATTTTTATAAATACATAAAGGCAGGATTTGATTTCCTGCCTTCTTTTTGATGTTTTTAAGGTCTGTCCCCAAAAACACCCTTTTCACTTATTACGCTTCTGGTTCTACTAAACCGTAATTTTTTCCGTCTTTTAATCTATGTACAACATTTACTTTTCCTGTTTCAACATTTATAAATGCTAGGAAATTGTGTGTTGGTTTTTCTTGTAATTTTAAAACTGCATCTTCTGGTAGCATTGGTTTGATTTCATAGTATGATGTTTTTACTATTTCATCTTTTATTTCAGTTTCTTGTTCTTTTGCAACTTCCATTGTTCTTATTGATGCGTCTTTCATCATTTTCTCTCTTTTTGTTTTTGCTTTTCTTATTTGCCCTTCTAATATGTCTATATCTTTATCAATAGATGCATACATATCTTTGTCTTCTGTTACTGCTCTGTATTTTTCTCCATTTGCTGTAACATAGATTTCTGCTATTTGCTCATTTTTTTCTGTTCTTAAAGTAACGTCTGCTTCTGCATCTTCGAAATATTTATCTATTCTGTCTAATTTTCTTTCTACATAATCGTTGATTGCTTCTGTTATCTTTAGTTCCTTTCCTGTTATTTTTATTTTCATAAAAATCGCTCCTCTCTTTTTCGTTTTTCTACATAGATTATATTTTTATTATATACATTAATTTTTCTATTGTCAACTTTTATTTAAAATCAACACATAGACACCCACGGCAAAAGGTCAGGAGTTGGGAAGGAGTGTCCCCAGTGGCAAAAAATTGCCAAAAAGGTCCGTCCCTACTGGCAATTTTCTAATACTCTTTTTCAAGTTTTTCGTTAAAATAAATCTTTGTTACCAACTTAAATTCTTCCAAGGCCTCATCCTTCAAATTAAAAGAATACAACTTTTTAGGAGGTGCTGTAACTGTATACTTTATTGCATTAAGAGCACTTTGGCTTATCGCAATCGCACTCGTATCCTGTTTTCCACATACTTTGCATTTAAGTCCATTATCTTTTATACTAAAATATGCTAATTCTTCTTTTTCTCTGCAATTTGTACATTCTTGTATCTGTGGTGTAAATCCTAATATGCATAACAAACGCAATTTAAAGACACCTAATACCATATCTAAATTTTTATCTGTCTCAGATATTGTATATAGTGTATTTAGCAACAATTGTAATATTTTATAACAATTTTGATTTTCGTGTGTTACGTCTTGCACGATTTTGTTTATATGTACTGCATATTGCAATTTATCTAGGTCTATTCTAAGATTATAAAATACTTCTATTGGTTCTACTGAATTTATATGATATGTTTGTGAACCTTTGTATACCAAATATTCTCCAAAGCTGAATATCTGTGTTCCGGCCAAAAGAGCACTTTTAGGTCTTCTTGCTCCTTTGGCGACACACGATATTTTTCCAAGGTTTGGAGTTAATATTGTTAGCATTTTGTCAAAGTCACCTACATTACTTTCTGATAATACTATTCCATTTATTTTCGCATTTGACATTGTCTTCCTCTATTCCTTTTTCTAGGTTTTCTATTTGCCTTAATTCCATAAAAGCATTGATATCACCTGTATTTTTAAATGTTTCCCATGCTATTTTTTTAATCATAAGTCATACTCTCCTTTGCTTAAAGTTTTACCTTTAATTTTATCTTTTGCCTTTTTATTGTTTTTTATACAATTATATTATTTTAATTTAAATTTGTTAACAATAGAGTCATTTGATTGCCAGTCTGGTTTTACTTTTACCCAAGTTTTTAAGTTGATTTTCAGTCCGAAGTTTTCTTCCATATCTATTCTAGCGGCTCTTCCTATTCTTTTTAGCATTTCTCCGTTTTTCCCTATAATAATTCCTTTATGTGATTCTCTTAAACAATAGATTGTTGCTTCTATGTCATATATTTCTTCACCTTTTTTGTTTTTTCTTTGTTTCATTTTTTCCACTTCAACATAAATTCCGTGTGGCACTTCGTCTTGCAATAATTTCAATGCTTTTTCTCTAATTGTTTCTTCTGCCAATTGTCTTAATGTTTGGTCTGTGTATTCTTCTACATCATAATATGCTGGGCCTGGTTTGAGATTTTTTTCTATTTCTTCTAATATGATTTCTTTGTATTTTAAATTTGTTGCAGATATTGGAATTACTGCTTCAAAATTGTATTCTTTGCTATAAAGTTCTATTAAGTTTAGTAGCTTTTCTCTTTTTACTAAATCTATTTTGTTAATAATTAGTATTGTTTTTCTTTTTGCTTCTTTTATTTTTTCTAATATGATGCTATCTCCCCTGCCTATATCTTCGCTTGTCGCTTCTATTAGAAATAATACTACATCTGCGTCTGCTAGGCTTGTAAATGATGTTTCTACCATTGTTTCATTAAGCTTGGTTTTGGGTTTGTGTATTCCTGGTGTGTCTGTAAATACAATTTGACTGTTTTCTCTGTTGACTATTCCTTTTATTGCTGTTCTTGTTGTTTGTACTTTATTTGCTATTGCTGCTACTTTTTCTCCTACTAGTAAGTTTACTAGTGTCGATTTTCCTACATTTGTTCTTCCTATTAGTGTTACAAATCCTGATTTAAATTCTGCTTCTTTCATTTTTACTCCTTGTTTTTTGTTTTTATATGTTTATATTATACACCATTTTTTTGCTAAATTTGTAGAATTTACAATATTTTTTAAAAAACTTTTTGGGACAGGCCAAAAAAGTCTCAACAACTTTTCTTTCCCGTCCCAATTTTTTTGGCTGATGTTTTTTTGCTCAGTCTCCAAATACATCACGCATATGCTTGACGTTTTTTAAAGCTAAGTAGATTTGTAATTTCGTTTTCTGTATTTTTAGCTTTTTTAGTTTTCTTTGCTCTTTCTTGTTCAAGTTCTCTTTTTTGTTTTTCTGCCATAGATTGACAGATTGCTTTTTGATAAGTAAAGTGTGTGTCTTGTGCTATTTTGCTCCAATTGTATTCATTTCTAACTTTATTTTTTGCTTTTTTAGTAATTTCGCTACAAAGTTTGTGGTCATATAATAATTCTAATATAGAGTCTGCTATTGAATTTGGATTTCCACAATATGCTTTCATTCCATTTACTCTATGTTCTACTATTTCGTTTAGTCCTCCGATATCTGATACTACTATTGGATTTTCTGATAGCATTGCTTCTAATGCTACTATTCCAAATGGTTCATATGTGCTTGGGAATACTGCTATATCTGCTGCTTTGTACATTCTTTGTACATCTTTTCCGTTCATATATCCTGCAAAGTAGACTTTATTTCCTATGCCCATTGCATTTACTTGGGCTTTTAATTCGTCCATCATTCCGCCTTTTCCGCATATTACTAGTTTTGTGTCATGATATCCTGCAAGTATTTTTGGCATTGCTGATATTAAGTGTTGTATTCCTTTTTCATATACTAATCTTCCCATAAATAGTATGATTTTTTCATTGTCCATTGCGTATTTTCTTCTAAAGTTGTAATCTCTTTCTATTCCATTAAATAGGCTTAGGTTTACTCCATTTGGTATTACATTTATTTTTTCATATGGTAGTCCAAATAGCCTTTGTAGTTCACCTTTCATGTAGTTACTGTTTACTATTACTTCTGCTGATTCGTATGTTAGCATCCATTCTGTATCGTTTATGTATCTTTGTTGTTCGTCATGTATTCCGCTGTTTCTTCCTGCTTCTGTTGCATGTATTGTTGATACTATTGGTATGTTGTATGAATTTTTAAGTGTTTTTGCTGCATATGCTACTAGCCAGTCATGTGCATGTATTACGTCGAATTTTCCTTGTTCTGCCATTACTTCGTTTGCTTTTGCTACTAAATTAAAGTTTAATTGCATTACCCAGTCTATGAAGTTGTTTGGGTTTATCATATAGTTGTCTACTCTATATACTTTTACTCCTTTATCATCTTCAAAATATGGTGCATCTCCGTCTTTGTATGTGATTACTGTTACATCGTGTCCGTCTTTTAACAAAGTTCTTGATATATCATATACTACTCTAGCAATTCCTCCTACTACTCTTGGGGGATATTCCCATGTTAACATTAGTATTTTCATTGATATACTTCCTTTCTCTTTTTTACATTTTCTTTTGTTTTTTGACATTTTTTTCATTTTTCTATATTCTATACAAAAAATCAAAAAAAGTAAATGCTTTTTTTAAAAACATTTACTTTTTTTCTAATTTTTTGTTATTCTTGTCCTTGTTCTTGGTCATTTACTTCTTGAAAGTCTTGATTTCCTTGGTTTTCTCCGTCATTGTTTTGTTCTTCACCATTTTGCTCGTTATTGTTTTGTTCATTGTTGTTTTGCTCTTCTCCAGAATTTTGCTCATCATTATTTTGTTCATTATCATTTTCTTCTGTTTGTTGTTGGTTTGTTTGTGGTCTTGTGGTTGAGTTTTGTTCATATGCTCTAGGATTTACATCTATTTGATTTAAGTATTCTTCTGCATCCATTTCTTGGTCATTTGCTCTTATATAATAGTGTTTTTCTCCTCCGTCAATTGTCATATAAATATCGTCTGCAACTGGTCCACTAAACAATTCTTCCCCAATACTATTTAACAATGTGTATTTTTTGTCTTTGCATGCAACAATTACGTTGTAATCTGGAATTACTAACAAGCTTAATGCGTTTCTGCTGCTCGTTGCTGTATATCCTAAGCTGTCATATTGATAATCTACTAGTAAATTACCTTTTGTATCGTATAGTCCCCATTTTCTGTCTTTTCTTGCTGGTATTAAGTTTTCTGCTAATATATATTTGTTTTTAATTCCATTTTCTTTAAATCTTGATATGTCTACACCTATTTCGTCATTTTCTATATATATTATTACTTTTCCTCTAAAATCTAGAACTCCATATTTGTTGTCTTTTTTTGCCACATATAGTCCTGCATCTAGGTCTAACAATTCTATTGAATCATATATTAATTGTATTTTTGTTTCTCTATTTTTTGACATAACTCCAACTTTGCCATTGTCTTCTACTAGAAAATCTCCACCTTCTCCTACACTTGAAAGATATGTTATGTTTGAGTATTTTACTTCTAGTATTGATTTTCCTTCTGTATCTAATACTCCTACTCTTTTATTATTATTTGTTACTACTAACATATTTTTTAATATTGCTTTTTGATTTGCAAATTCTTCACTTATTCCTACATAACCCCAATTTAATACATATGGATTATAGAAATTTACTAAATATGGTAGTGTAAATATTTGTACTGTGTTTCTATCTTCATTATATTGAAAGCTTACATTAAAGGCTTTTTCTATCGCATCTGCTGATGCGTATAATTCTCCACCTATTGCTTTTACTGCTTCTTTTGAGTATACATATTCATAGTTTTCTGCTCTTGCATTTAGGTCTAATTTATATATCTTTTTAGAATTTAATTCAAAGTTTGCTACTTCATTTTCGCTTTCTACATAGCATTTACTATTGCTTTCTGATTTTTCAAAGTATTCCCCATTATAGCTGTTATATCCTAAATAACTTGCTATCTTTTTTATTGGTGCATATACTGTTCCATTTTCAAATACTAGCATTTTCTTTACGTCATTATTGGCATTACCATCAAGGCTTACTTTTAATTCTTGTCCTTTTATATATGCCATGTATGATACTATTCCTATTATAATAACTACCACTAATATTATTGCTGCTAGTACAATTCTTATTGCTGTTTTTTTATTTTTTTCTTCCTTTGTTTGGAAGCTTTCTTCAATTAAATTCATTTTTTATACCCCCTAATTATTTAGTATAACCATACTTTTTATAGAATTCATCTCTAAAAGTCCCTAAATTGTCATTCTCTATTTCTATTCTAACTCTTTCCATTAAATTAGTCAAGAACCTTAGGTTATGAATTGACAATAATCTTACTCCTAAAATTTCATTTGCTTTAATCAAATGCCTTATATAACCCCTTGTGTAGTTCTTACAAGTATAACAATCACATTCTGGGTCTAGTGGTGTCCAATCTCTTTCATATGTTGCATTTCTTACTACTACTTTTCCATGTGATGTCATAGCTGTTCCATTTCTTGCTATTCTTGTTGGCAATACACAGTCACACATATCGATTCCTGCAATTGCCGCTTCTATTAAATAGTCAGGTGTTCCTACTCCCATTAAATATCTAGGCTTTTCTTTTGGCATAAGTGGAGTTGTATATCTTAATATATCCAAAAATTCTTCTTTTGGCTCTCCTACACTAATTCCACCAATTGCATATCCTGGCAAATCTAAATCTATTAAATCTTTTGCACTTTGTTCTCTTAAATCTTTATAAAATCCACCTTGTATAATTCCAAATAATGCTTGTTTATCAACTGTTTTATGTGCTTCTTTACATCTTTTTGCCCACCTCGTTGTTCTTTCCATAGAATTTTTTGTGTATTCATATGTTGAAGGATATGGACAACATTCGTCAAATGCCATTATGATGTCTGCTCCTAAGTCTTCTTCTATTTCCATTACTGATTCAGGTGTAAAAAAATGTTTGCTTCCGTCTAAATGTGATTTAAATTGAACTCCTTCTTCATTGATAGTTCTTAAATCTCCTAAACTAAAAACTTGAAATCCTCCACTATCAGTAAGTATCGGTCTGTCCCATTTCATAAAATTATGAAGTCCACCTGCTTCTTTTACAATTTTGTTTCCTGGTCTTAGGTATAAGTGGTATGTGTTTGATAGTATTATTTGTGCTTTTACTTCTTCTTTTAGTTCTTCTGGTGTCATTGATTTTACTGTTGCTTGTGTTCCTACTGGCATAAATATTGGTGTTTGTATGTCTCCATGTGGTGTGTGTATTATTCCTCTTCTTGCTCCTGTTTGTTTGCATTCATGTAGTAGTTCATAGGTTACTGCGTTTTTCATCTTTCTTCTCCTTCTTGTTCAAATTATATCAGCTATCTTACTTCGTTAAAAATTATAAAAAGTGCAGTCACATATCTACATATGCTCCTTTACTTTTTATAATTTTTGCCTAGTAATATAACTAATCTAATTTGAACATATAGTTATTTTATTAACATAGCGTCTCCGAAACTAAAAAATCTGTATCTCTCGTTCACGGCTTTCTTATATGCGTTCATCACAAATTCTTTTCCTGCTAATGCTGATACTAGCATTAAAAGTGTTGATTGTGGTAAATGGAAATTTGTTATTAATCCGTCTAAGCATTTGAACTTGTATCCTGGATAAATAAATATTTGTGTGTCACCTTCTGTTTCCTTTACCATTCCATTTTCATCTGCAACTGTTTCTAACACTCTACAAGATGTTGTTCCGAACTGCAATTACTCTTCTTCCTTCTTTTTTTGCAAGGTTAATTTTTTCTGCGTCTTCTTGTTTTATATAGTAATGTTCTGAGTGCATTTCATGATTTTCTACTGTGTCTTCTTTTACTGGTCTAAATGTTCCTATTCCTACATGTAGTGTTACATTTGCAATTTGCACACCTTTTTCTTCTAATTGTTTTAAAAGTTCTGGTGTAAAGTGTAATCCTGCTGTTGGTGCTGCTGCTGAACCATTGTATTTTGCATATACTGTTTGATATCTTCCTTTTTCTTTTAGCGCTTCGTGTATGTATGGTGGTAATGGCATAAGTCCTATTTCGTCTAATATTTCGTTAAAAATTCCGTTATAATAGAATTTGACTTTTCTTGTTCCACCTGGCATTACTTCTAGAATTTCTGCTTTTAGCTTTCCTTCTCCAAAGTTTACTTTTGTTCCTACATGTAATTTGTTTCCAGGTCTAACTATGCTTTCCCATATATCTCCTTCGATGTTGTTTAGTAATAAAAATTCTACTTTTGCTCCTGTTTCTTTTTGTCCATATAGTCTTGCTGGTATTACTTTTGTATTATTTCTTACTAGTACATCTCCCGGTTTTAAGTATTCTACAATGTTTTTAAATTTTTTGTGTTCTATTGTTTGATTTTTTCTGTCTAGTATCATTAGTTTTGATTCGTCTCTTTTTTCTAATGGTGTTTGTGCTATTAGTTCTTCTGGTAGTTCATAATTAAATTCTGATACTTTCAACTTTCTCTCTCCTTGTGTTTTTATTTGTTTCATTGATAACAAAGTATTTTTATTATATTTATGTTGCCTTATGTAAATTAAAGGCCTGTGTGTCTTTCAGCACAAGCCTTTTTCCTTATGTTACTATTCTTCTGTTTCAGCTTTATTTTCAGCTAAATCTTTCATACTTAAATTTATTCTTCCTTGGTCATCAATTTCTATTACTTTAACTGCAACTTTATCTCCAATGTGAAGTACATCTTCTACATTTTTTATTCTTTCTTTTGATATTTTAGAAATGTGTAGTAATCCTTCTTTTCCGTTTACTCCTAAGTCTACAAATGCTCCGAAGTTCATTATTCTTACTACTTCTCCATAGTAGATTTCTCCTACTTCTACTTCTCTTACTATGTCTTCTATCATTTCTAATGCTTGATTTGCTTTTTCTCCGTCTGTTGAGTAGATAAATACTTGTCCATCTTCTTCTATGTCAATTTTTACTCCTGTTTCGTCAATGATTTTGTTTATCATTTTTCCACCAGGTCCTATTACATCTTTGATTTTTTCTACTTTGATTGTTGTGTTTACTATTCTTGGTGCATATTCAGATACTTCTTCTCTTGGTTCTGAAATTACTGGTAACATTACATTTTGTAATATATGAATTCTTGCATTTCTTGTTCTTTCAAATGCTTCACTTATAACTTCATATGTTAATCCGTCACATTTGATATCTACTTGTATTGCTGTTATTCCTCTTTCAGTTCCACCAACTTTAAAGTCCATATCTCCGAAGAAATCTTCTAGTCCTTGAATATCTAATAACATTACATAATCTTTATCATTATCAGGATTTGTAACTAAACCTGTTGAAATTCCTGCTACTGGTCTTTTGATTGGTACACCTGCGTCCATTAATGCTAGTGTACTTCCACATATACTTGCTTGTGATGTTGAACCATTTGAAGATAATACTTCAGATACAACTCTTATTGCATATGGGAATTCTTCTTTTGAAGGTATTACTGGAACTAAGGCTTTTTCTGCTAATGCTCCATGTCCTACTTCTCTTCTTCCTGGTCCACGTGAAGGTCTTGCTTCACCTACTGAGTAGCTTGGGAAATTGTAGTGGTGCATATATCTTTTAGATTCTTCTGTGTCTATTCCGTCTAATACTTGTTCTTCACTTACCATTCCTAATGTTGCTATTGACATTACTTGTGTTTGCCCTCTTGTAAATAATGCACTTCCATGTACTCTTGGAAGTAATCCAACTTCACATGATAATGGTCTTATTTGGTCTAATGCTCTTCCATCTACTCTTTTATGTTCAACGAAAATCATTTCTCTTACACATTTTTTCTCTAATTTGTAGATTGCCTCTCCAATATCTGCTTTGTGTTCTTCGTATGCATCTTCTCCAAATTTTTCTTTGTATGTTTCTTCTATTTTTTCTGTTATTTCATCTATGTTGTGGTCTCTTACTGTTTTGTCTTCTTCTTGAACTTTTTCTTTCATTTCTTCTTTAAAGTTTGTTTCTACAAATTCATATACATCGTGGTCAACTTCAAATGATTTATATTCAAATTTTGGTTTTCCAATTTCGTTTTGAATATTTGTTATAAATTCACATATTTTCTTGATTTCTTCGTGTCCTGCTTTTATTGCATTTAACATTACGTCATCTGGAACTTCGTTTGCACCTGCTTCTATCATTGTTATTTTAGTTGGTGTTCCTGCTACTGTTAATGTTAAATCTGTTTTTTCTCTTTGAGCCTCTGTTGGGTTTATTACAATTTGTCCATCAATTAAACCTACATTTACTGCTGCTGTTGGTCCATTAAATGGTATGTCTGATATTGCTAATGCTGATGCAGCACCTATCATTGCTGCTACTTCTGGTGAATTGTCTTGGTCAACACATAATACTGTTGCAACAACAACTACATCATTTCTAAAATCTTTTGGAAATAGTGGTCTTAAAGGTCTATCAATTGCTCTTGATGTTAAAATCGCTTTGTCACTTGGCTTTCCTTCTCTTTTCAAAAATCCACCTGGTATTTTTCCTACTGAATATAATTTTTCTTCAAAATCTACTGATAGTGGGAAGAAATCAATTCCTTCTCTTGGTTCTTTTGAAGCTGTTACATTTACTAGTACACATGTATCCCCATATCTTACTAGTACACTTCCATTGGCTAGTCCTGCCATTTTTCCTGTTTCTATTACTAGCTTTCTTCCTGCTAGTTCTGTTTCATAAGTTTTAAACATATTATCTTTCTCCTTTTCATTTTTTTGCACCTATTTTATATTCGCACTCTTTGTGCTTTTTAACATTCAATTTGCGTACTTCTCTTTTCTAAGTAAGTTTAGATGGTAACCTCTATAATACATTATTTATTTTTTTATAGTGTATTATACAAGCTACTTACCTATTCTTACTTAAAATCTTAATAAAAGCCCACGCTGAATATAAGCATAGGCTCTTATTGTTAATTATTTTCTTAATCCTAATTTTTCAACGATTTCTCTATATCTGTTTACGTCCTTTTTAGCTAGGTAGTTTAATAAGTTTCTTCTTTTTCCTACCATTTTTAAAAGACCACGTCTAGAGTGATTATCTTTTTTGTGTACTTTTAAGTGTTCTGTTAATTCGTTGATTCTTTCTGTTAAAAGAGCTATTTGAACTTCTGGTGAACCAGTATCGTTTGCTTCTCTTTTATATGTTGCTATTACTTCTTGTTTTCTTTCCTTTGTCATTTTTTACACCTCCTATTTTTCTTTTTGCCTTAAACTGAGCTTAAGTTTTGGTGCTTGCCTTTAAGCTAAGTATAAGGTCTATGTTTTTTAACATATCTATTTTACTATATTTTGCCATAAAATTCAAGTCTTTTTTGAAACTTTTGGGGACAGAACAAAAAAACATCACTTAAAACTTTTTGGGACAGGCCAAAAACGTCCACGAACGAAACTTTTTTGACCTGTCCCAAAAAATCCTAAATTCTTTCATATGTTATAAATTCATAGTCT
Organism: uncultured Clostridia bacterium; assembly: GCA_949538735.1. GTDB lineage: Bacteria > Bacillota > Clostridia > TANB77 > CAG-508 > CAG-269. Next base: position 1,793 of record CATGLK010000015.1, on the reverse strand, counting down.
AAAGTATTTTCTTCATCTTTTATTCCTTTTTCTTTTGAAACTTCTTTCCATGTATTTTCACTAATTACAGGGAAGAACGCATCCCCTTCAAATTCTTGGTCTATTTGTGTTACATACATTTTTTTAACATATGGCATTAAAAAATTATAAATCATTGCTCCACCAATTACAAATGCCTCTTCTTCACCTTCAATTAGTTCTTGTATTTGTAATAAAGAATGCACAACTTCTACATTTTCATCTTTTACTTTGAAGTCTGGATTTTGGCTGAATATAATGTGTTTTCTGTTTGGTAATACTCTTCCTAATGATTCAAATGTTTTTCTTCCCATTATTATTTTATGCCCTGTTGTTAGTTCTTTGAAATGTTTTAAATCTGCTGGCAAGTGCCATACTAACTTATTGTCCTTTCCTATTATATTATTTTTTGCTTTTGCTACTACTATACTTAACATTTTTATTTCTCCTTTATTTTTGTTTTATTTTGCAACTGGTATTTTTCCCAATTTTATTTCTTTGTTGTAATCATAATCTTGAATTTCAAAGTCCTCTATTTTGAATTCATAAAAGTTTTTTGTTGGATTTTTTATTATTAATTTTGGATGTACGTCCATTGCTTCTGCTTCGATTAGTTTTTCTACAAGCGGAATATGTCTGTCATAAATATGACAATCTCCTATATTGTGTGTTAATGTTCCAACTTCAAGTCCTGCTACTTGTGCAAACATACATTGTAATGCTGCGTATTGCATTATGTTCCAGCCATTTGCTGCTAACATATCTTGTGAACGTTGGTTTAATATTAGATGTAGTTTTCCTTCTTTAACTAACCATTGTGTTCCATACACGCATGGCTCTAATGCCATGTCTTTTAGGTCCTCGTGATTGAATATGTTTGTCATTATTCTTCTACTTGAAGTGTCGTTTTTTAATAAGTTTAGTACGAAGTCTACTTGGTCCATTTCTTGTATTCCTTGCTTTGTTTGGAATTCGTATTTTTTACCCATTTGATATCCATATGCTTTTCCAATTGAACCTTTTTCGTCTGCCCATTGATCCCATATATGTGAGTTTAGGTCATTTATGTTGTTTGATTTTTGTTGCCATATCCATAATACTTCGTCTATTGCTCTTTTTACTGTTCCTGTGTTGTTACGAAGGGTTATCATTGGGAATTCTTTTCCTACATCATATTTGTTTGTTACTCCTATTATTGATTTGTAGTTTGCTTCTGTTCCGTCTTCCCATCTTGTTCTTACATTTGTGCCTTCTGATGTATATCCATTTTCTATTATTTCTTTACAAGTTTCTATAAAATGTTTGTCTGCTTGTGTCATTTTATTCCTCCTTGTTTTGTTTTTCTTTTGAAGTATATCACAACATTTTTTTGTTGTAAACTGTTATTTTTTACTTTTATAAATATGCAAAAAAACATTCTCGAAAAGAGAATGCTTTTGTATATTAGGTAATTATTTTTACTTTTAAAAAAACTTCACATCAACAAGTAACAGCTATTATGCCATTTTTAGTTTTTCTAATTTTTTTGAGTCGATTTTGGCTATTTTCATTATTTGTTCATCACTTAAATTGTTATTTATCATTTCTTTTACCATTTCGGCTATTGCTTTGGCTATTCCTAATTTTTCTCCACATTTTTCTCCTTTTTGAAATTGCATTTCTCTATCTTTTTTTATAACTTCTATTATCATTTCCTTATCACCTAACCTTTCCAATTTATTATGAATCTATGTCAAGTTTTTGGACACAAAAGCGTGGAATTTTTACGCTGACAT
>CATGLK010000014.1 GCA_949538735.1 uncultured Clostridia bacterium | reverse complement strand
CGTGGCAATGATATATCATTACTACGGTCATTTTAAAAAAGTGTCCGGATATCAGGGGCATAAGGAATGATAACAAATATAACTACTTGTTAAGCTATTCAAACTAATAAAATTATTTTTATATAGATATAATTTTTTCTTCAATCTTCTGTTAATATCCCTATGTTTTGCATAATTTCCAGCTTTATCTCTACCTAAAAATATAAAATTGTTCTTATGGCTATAAATTCTTGTCTTAGGATTAAGAGTTAAATGTTCTTTTTCTAAAAAATTTTTAATTTGCTTTAAGCAGTATGTTAAATACTGTTTGGAATGATGAAAAAGCAAAAAATCATCTTGATATCTAACATAATATTTTATTTGTAAATCCTCTTTTATGAAATGGTCTAAATCATTTAAATAAAAAATTGCTAGGACCTGACTTGTCATATTTCCAATACTTAAACCGTCTGTATCACTATCGATAATTGAAAACACAATATCTAGTGCATCTTTATCTTTAATTTTTCGCCTTAATTTTTGCTTTAATACTTCGTGGTCAATACTTGCAAAAAACTTACTAATATCACATTTTAAAATATAATAATTTCCATACTTAGTCTTACAAGTTCTATGAAAATTACTAGCTAATTCAAGCCCTTTTCTAGTGCCTAATCCTTTTCGACTTGCAACATTGCTATCAACAAGGCAAGGTAGCAAAGCAGGGTATAAGATTTGCCTACTAACTAAATGATTAATCACTTTGTCGTGCATATTTTGGCTTACGATTCTCCTTTTTTTAGGTTCATATATATTAAAAATATTATAAGGGCCAACAGTATAGTTTTTGTTTATAAGAGTATCATATATTCTAGAAATATATATACATTTATATTGCTTATAATTTGCAACTTTTCTCTTATTTTTAGTGTTTTTACATACTTCATCATATGCATTAATTATATTTTCGAAATTGTACAATTGTTGGTATAAATTATTTTTTCTTTTCATAACGTCTCCTTTATTAATATAAAAATTATATAATAAAATTATCCGAAAGAAGAAAATATTTTGCAAATTTCGGCAAAATTATTGCAAAGAAGATAAAAATATGCATAGACCAACAAGAGAAAATGAAAATAAAATATTACGAAATGGAGATGATATTATTGAATGATATAGATAAGAATAATAAATCATTTGAAAATATAAAACATATTGATGAAAATGGTGTTGAATTTTGGTATGCTAGAGAACTTATGCCTATTCTACAATATTCAAACTGGCAAAATTTTGAGAAAATAATTGATAAAGCTAAAATATCGTGCCAAAATAGTGGTATTAGTGTATTTGAACATTTTATTGATGTCAATAAGTTGTCAAAACGTGCTAATAATGCAGAAGTTGAGATTAATGACCACAAATTAACTCGTTATGCTTGTTATTTAATAGCACAAAATGGAGATAGCAGAAAAAAGGTGATTGCTCTTGCTCAGACATATTTTGCAGTTCAAACTAGAAAGCAAGAAATTAGTGAAAAAGAATATAGTATGCTAACAGAAGATGAGAAAAGATTTTATCAAAGAGATTTAACACGAAAAGGAAATTACTCACTTAACCAAACAGCAAAAAAAGCAGGAGTTAAAAATTTCGATAGATTTCATAATAGTGGATATAAAGGATTATATAATGGAGAAACTGCTAATGACATTGCAAAAAGAAAAGGGTTAAGGTATAGAGAAGATATTCTAGACAATATGGGTAGTGAAGAACTTGCAGCAAATCTCTTTCGCATTACACAGACTGAATCAAGATTAAAAAAAGATAATATTTGTAGTGAAAAAGAAGCAAATAAAACTCATTATAATATTGGAAAAAATATAAGAGAAGTAATTACTAAAAATGGAGGAACTATGCCAGAAGATTTACCAACACCAAAAAAGAGTTTAAAACAATTAGAGAAAGAAAATAATAAAACTTTAAAACGCAAATAATATTTAATATAGACTAACAAGAGAAAAAGGAATGTCACTTTGTAATATGGCATTCTTTTTTCTATGTGTAACCTTTTATTATTTCAATAAATGTGATAGAATAACAAAAGAAAAGGGCGTGATAAAATGAAAAGCAAAATAGCAAAAGGAATACTAGAGGCAATATTAATAATAATAGCAATAATACTAACAATACTAATATACTACATAACAGCAGACATACAAACCAAAATTCCAACAAAAGTAGAAAAAACATGTAACATAGAAACAAAACAATACAAAGGAAGAAACATATTCATCATAACAACAAACGAAAAACAAACAAACAAAAAAATTCTATACTTCCATGGAGGTTCATACATGGCAGAAGCAACAAGCAATCACTGGAAATTCATAGAACAACTAGCAAAAGATACAGGAGCGACAATAATTTTGCCAGACTATCCACTAACACCAAAATACACATATAAAGACGTATTCAATATGGTAGAACCACTATATAAAGAAATAATAGAACAAATAGGAAGTGAAAACCTAATAATAATGGGCGACTCCGCAGGAGGTGGACTATCACTTGCTTTAGAAGAACTACTTGGAGAGCAAGACATACCGATGCCGGCAAAAACAATATTAATATCGCCATGGCTAGATGTTAGACTAAATAACCCTGAAATTGAAAAAATAGAAAAATTAGATACAATATTAAATAAGGAAGCACTAAGACTAGCAGGGATAGCATATGCTTCAAATGAAGGAATGGAAAACTACTTGGTAAATCCAATAGACGGAGACCTAAGCAAATTGCAAAATGTAACAATACTAATAGGCACACATGACATACTAAATCCAGATGTGAAATTATTACAACAAAGAGCACAACAGCAACAAAAAGAGTTGAATACAAAACAAGAAGAAAATATTCAGCAAATAGAAATAAAAGAATATGAACAAGCAAAACACATATGGATAATAGACCAAAACAGTAGTCAAGAACTTGTAGACCAAGGATATCAAAACATAATAGAATTAATAAACAAATAAGAGATGTGTCCCAAAATGGACAAAATGTCCAAAAGGAAACGTCCCCAAATGTCCCAGAAAGGAAAAATTATGAAGAAAGATGAAAATGGATTATATTGGAGAAGGCTAGACAATTCAGCAAAGATTTTCCCAATATCAACAGGAAAGAAATACAGTACAGTGTTCCGTTTATCTGCAATCTTAAAAGAAAAAGTTGAGCCAAACATTTTAAAAGAAGCAGTAATACAGACACTAGAGAAATATAAATCTTTTAAAGTTAGAATGAGACCAGGGCTTTTTTGGTATTATTTTGAACATAATACCAAAGAACCAATAATAGAGCAGGAAAGCGATTATCCATGCAAATATATTGATGGCAGAAGAAATAACAATTATCTTTTCAAAGTTACCTATTTTGAAAATAAGATTAATATTGATATATTTCATTCTTTAACAGACGGAAATGGTGGAGTAGCTTTTTTTAGAGAAATTATCTACACATATTTAGAGATTATGCATCCAGAAGTTTTTAGCGAAAACGGAAGGCATGCTAGAAAAATAGAGTATAATACAGAAGATAGCTATATGAAAAACTATGATAAAAGAGCTAAATCTAATGCGTCTTCAAGAAAAGCATATGTAATAGGTGGAGAAAAGATTAGATTAGGAGCAGTAAGTGCTATTCACGAACTGATTGATGTAGAAGATTTAAAAAGAGAGTGCAATAAATACAATGCAACAATTACTCAATATTTAACAGCTGCTTTGATATATAGCATTTATCAAGAAAAATATATAAAATATAAAGGAAAAAAGCCAATAAAAGTTTGCATACCAGTCAATTTAAAAAAATTTTTTCCTTCTAAAACAATGTCAAATTTCTTTTCTTACATTACATTAGAGGCAGAGCCAAAAAAAGACAATACAAATACTTTTGAAAAGATTTTAGAATTTGTTAAAAGTGATTTTGAAAAAAGACTTACAGAAGAAGAAATTACAAAAACAATGTCTGCAAATGTAAAAATTGGAACAAATCCATTTATAAGGCCAGTTCCGCTATTTCTTAAAAAAGTGCTTGTTAGATTAAGCTATATTGAAATTAGAAAATATACGACAATAACATTTTCAAATATAGGAAGAATTGGTATTATCGGTAAATACAAGGATTATATAGATTATTTTTTGATGTTAATTGCCCCAGAGCCAGTGGAAAAAATTAAATGCTCTAGTTGCACTTTTGAGAACAAATTGGCATTTACATTTACATCAATTTTACAAGATAATAAAATTGAAAAGAGATTTTACGAATTTCTAAAAGAACAAGGAATTAAAATTCAAATAGAAAGTAATGGTGTTTTAGATGATATATCCAGAGAAAATTAAAGCGAAGAAAAGTGACAAAATTATAAAAATTTTAATGCTTGTATCAGTATGTGTTGCAATACTATTATTGGTGGTTAATAAACTAACAACGCCACGAATTCCGTGGGCTGCACTTGCAAATGGTGGAATTGTTTATGCTTGGGTTATTGTTATTTATTCTATCCGCAAAAATGTTAATATTGCTGGACACGTGCTTCTACAAACTGTAGCTATTTCACTTTTGACAGTTTATATTGATTATATATTACGTTTTAAAAGAGGATGGTCTATTAATATTGCAATTCCAATTATAATTATTATTGCGAATATTACTATGGCAATTCTAACTATTGTTAGTTATAAAAAGTATATCAAATATGCTATTTATCAGCTGATTATAGTTATGCTTAGTATGCTTCCTGCTATTTTGATGGCTGAACATATTGTTCCTAATAATGGTCTTAATATTAGTGCTATTGTGGTTTCTGTAACTAATTTTGTACTTTGTTTGATTTGGTGTGCAAAGGATGTAAAGGACGCGGTTGTTAGGAAACTTCATTGGTAGGAATTTGTTACTCGTTAATGGCTTGGATGTGTTTGGAGGGGCAATGGAGCAAATTTTAGCTTTTATTTTGTTCATTCCATTTGATAAGAATTTGTATGTTTATAAAAAAAGGAGCTTTCACTCAGGCTCAAGTAATTATTTTATTTTTTGAATAAATTATGAATGTGCCCTGTAATAAGTTTAGAAATTCTTTAATTATTTTATGGAAAGAGTTCGTGCTGCGACACGGAAGGGAGCCATAAAATAATTTTAGAATTTCTTTGCTTATGTAAGAAACCGAAGAATTTATGAAAAAAATAAAATAATTACTTGCCCGCGAACATTACTTTTTTTATAAACTTACATATTCTATATCTCATTCCATTCAAATCATAAAAGCTAAAATTTGCTCCATTGCCCCTCCAAACACATCCAAGCTATTAACCAGTAACAGAAATTTGACTAAATTGAAAAATAAATATATAATAATAGGCGAGAATTTAAATAGGAGAAAAAAGTGAAAAATATAAAAGATTACGATTTAGAAGAACTAAAAAACGAATTAAAACAAATAGGAGAAAAACCATTCAGAGCAGAGCAAATATTCAAATGGTTATACCAAGACAAAGTAAAAGAATTTGACGAAATGACAAACCTATCATTACAACTAAGAGAAAAACTAAAAGAAAACTACACAATGTGTAACTACAAAATACTAAAAAAGCAGAAATCAAAAGACGGAACAATAAAATACCTATTTGACGTATTAGACGGAAATGCAATAGAAACAGTATTAATGAGTTACCACCATGGATACAGCCTATGTGTATCATCACAAATTGGGTGCAAAATGGGATGTAAATTTTGTGCATCAACAGGAATAAATTTTATAAGAAATCTAACAAGTGGAGAGATAGTAGAGCAAATTCTTGCAGTAGAGCAAGATGAAAAGATAAGAATATCAAATATTGTATTTATGGGAATAGGAGAGCCATTAGATAATTACGATAATGTTGTAAATGCAATTCGTATAATAAATAATCAAAAAGGATTAAGCATTGGAGCAAGACACATCAGTATTTCAACAAGTGGGCTAGTACCAAAAATCTATAAATTGGCAGAAGAAAATATTCAATGTACATTGTCAATTTCGCTACACGCAAGCAACAACGAAAAACGTAGCAGTATGATGCCAGTAAATAATAGATATCCAATTGAAGAATTAATGCAAGCTTGCAAAGATTATATCAAAAAAACCAATAGAAGAATATCATTTGAATATGCATTAGCAAAAGACAATAACGACAATCTAGATGATGCAAAAGAATTGATTAAATTGCTAAAAGGTATGTTATGCCATGTTAATTTAATACCAATCAACAAAATAGAAAATGGACAATTTGATAAAAGTTCAAATGAAAACATTATGAAATTTAGAGACTTTTTAAATGACCATGGAATTGTAGCAACTATTAGAAGAGAGCTAGGCTCTGATATAGATGCGGCTTGTGGCCAATTAAGAAGAAAAAACTTAAAAGAGTAATATAGGGAGAGAGAAATGTTATTAAAAGATATAAAATTACCATTTCCAAATAAAATAAAAGTATATGCATTTGTAGGACCATCAGGAACAGGAAAAAGTTATAGAGCCCAAATGGTAGCAAGTGAAAAAAATATAAGTTATATAATAGATGATGGATTACTTATAAGAGAAAATGAAGTAATAGCAGGGGAATCTGCAAAAAAAGCAGAGACAAAGGTCGCAACAGTTAAGCATGCTTTATTTTATGAAGAAAAAGAAAGAGAACCAATAATAAAAGCATTGAAGAAATATAGAGCAGAAAGCATTTTAATACTTGGAACATCAGACGGAATGGTTCAAAAGATAGCGGCAAATTTGGGATTGCCAGAAATTTCAGAAACAGTGTATATAACAGATGTTGCAACAGAAGAAGAAATGAAAACAGCAAGAAGAATTAGGGTAACAGAAGGTAAACACGTAATACCAGTTCCAACTTTTGAAATAAAAAAGGACTTTTCACGGATATTTATTAGACCCACTTCAAATTTTTAAATCAAAAGGAAAAGGACAACAACCATATATATCAGAAAAATCAATAATAAGACCAACATTTAGTTATATGGGAAAATTCACAATATCAGACTTAGTATTTAGGCAAATATTAGAATATTTAGCTCAAAAAACGCCAGCAATACATAAAGTACTAAAAACAAGAGTTGAAAATTATGGTGAAGGTGCTAAAATATATATGGAAGTTAGTGTTGTGTATGGATTTAATGTAGTTGACGGATTAAACAACTTCAAAGAAAAATCAAAAAAAGAAATTGAAACATTAACAGCAATGAATGTTACAAAATTAGAAGTTGTGGCAAAAAATATTTATGTGCCACAAGAAGGAGGAGAACAATAAAATGTCATTTATAGTAGCAATTGACGGACCTGCTGGAAGCGGTAAAGGTACAATAACAGAGATACTTAGCAAAGAACTAGGCTTAGTAAATATAGGGTCAGGTTCTGCATATAGATGTGTTGCATTAGCAACAATTAAAGCAGGAATAAAATTAAAAGAAAAGGAAAAAATAATAGACCTTTTAGACAAAATCAAAATAGAATTTAAAATGGAAGACGGAAAAGATATCGTCTATTTGGACGGAGAAGATGTAAGTAGCAGAATTAGAGAAAATGATGTTGCAAAAATTGTATCTCCAATATCATCAATAAAAGAAGTTAGATTTAAATTGAATGATATATTTAGAAAATGTGCAGAAGGAAAAAAAGTCATAATGGAAGGTAGAGATATTGGAACTTATGTATTTCCAAATGCAGATGTTAAATTATATTTTGACGCAACACCGGAAGAACGTGCTAGAAGAAGATTTGAACAAAATAAACAAAGTGGTATTGAAATGAGCTATGAAGATGTTTTGGCAAATATTATTGCTCGTGATAAAAATGATATGGAAAAAGAAATTGGAGCTTTAAAACAAGCAGATGATGCTGTTTATATCGAATCTACTAATATGTCTATTGAAGAACAAGCAGAAGTTGCTAAAAAAATTATTTTAGAGAAATTAGGTAAATAGAGCAAATGCGGTAAAGAAGATATGAAAGTAAAATATGTTAAGGCAAGTTTGCATATAATGGACTTATAAAAATGTAATAGTAGGAGTTGAAAAAATGAAAGAGTTTTTTAAGAAAATAGGTAGAGGAATAGTAATAGGAGCAATATATGCATATTGCAAAGTAGTACATAGAGTAAAAATAATAGGAAAAGAAAATGTACCAAAAGAAGGACCAGTAATAATCTGCGGAAATCACAGAACATATTTAGATCCACCATTAATGGAAGCAACATGTGGTAGATATGCAAGATTTTTAGCAAAAGAAGAACTAACCAAAAATCCATTTTTAGCATTTTTAGGAATTGTATTTGATGCAATCTTAGTGAAAAGGGATTCAAAAGAAGTAACAGCAATAAAAGAATCTTTGAAAACACTAAAAAACGGCCAATGTTTAGCTTTATTCCCAGAAGGAACAAGAAACGGACTAGAAAAAGGTGAGGCAGTAAAAGACGGAGCAGCATTCTTCGCAGTTAGAAGCGGAGCAAAAGTTGTGCCTTGCGGAATAAAAGGTGGAGAAAAAGGAAATAGAAAAGTTACAATTACATATGGTAAGCCTTTGGATTTTAGTGAGTATAAAGGTGCTAAGGATAAGGAAACTTTGGATAAGGTTACTAAGGAAATTATGGATAATATAATAGAATTAACGAAATAGAAAAGGGTGTTTTTAAGGACTGTCCCCAAAAACACCCAAAAATAGAAAAATTATGTTGACACTGGAAATTAATAGGTGTATAATATTAGTTAGTATTAAAAAATCAGACGTTTTTAAAAAGGCGACTTTATAAAAACGTCTTATGTTATGAAAAAGGGGTAATAAAAAATGAACAACCAAAAAATAAGAAACATAGCAATAATAGCACACGTAGACCACGGAAAAACAACACTAGTAGACGCAATGTTAAGACAAAGTCACATATTCAGAGAAAACGAACAAGTACAAGAAAGAGTAATGGACTCAAATGACCAAGAAAAAGAAAGAGGAATAACAATACTTTCAAAAAACACATCAGTAATGCATGACGACATCAAAATAAACATAGTAGACACACCAGGACACGCAGACTTTGGTGGAGAAGTTGAAAGAGTTTTAAAAACAGTTGACGGAGTTTTACTTTTAGTTGATGCTTTTGAAGGGGCAATGCCACAAACAAGAGAAGTTTTAAAGAAATCACTAGCATTAGGATTAAAACCAATTGTCGTAATAAACAAAATTGACAGACCAGGAGCTCAACCTGAAAAAGTAGTTGACCAAGTAATTGAATTGTTTATAGAATTAGACGCAAGTGATGAACAATTAGAATTCCCAGTTGTATATGCATCAGCAAAAAACGGAATTGCAAAAATGGATTTAAGCGAAGAAACAGAAGATTTATCTTGTCTATTCAAAACAATAATAAATACAATATCAGCACCAAACTGTGATGAAGAAGGACCAGCACAAATGTTAGTATCTAACATAGATTATGATGATTATGTAGGAAGAATTGCAGTAGGAAGAGTAGAAAGAGGAATTATAAAAGTTGGTATGCCAGTTGCAATTTGTGGAAAAGAAGATAAAATAACACAAGGAAGAATTGCAAAAGTATATACACACGTTGGATTAAACAAAGTAGAAGTTGAAGAAGGAAAAGCAGGAGATATAATCGAACTTGCAGGACTTCCTGACATTAACATAGGAGACACAATATGTGATTTCAACAATCCAGAAAAAATCCCATTTGTAGACATCGACGAACCAACAGTATCAATGACATTTAGCGTAAACAATGGACCATTTGCAGGAAAAGAAGGTCAATTTATAACATCAAGACATATACGTGATAGATTATTTAAAGAATTAGAAAGAAACGTATCATTAAGAGTAAAAGAAACAGACTCACCAGACTCATTTGAAGTATCAGGAAGAGGAGAACTTCACTTATCAGTATTAATAGAAACAATGAGAAGAGAAGGATTTGAACTATTAGTATCAAGACCAAAAGTTATATACAAAGAAATTGACGGAGTAAAATGCGAGCCAATCGAACTATTAGTAGTAAACGTTCCAGACGACTGCGTAGGAAATGTAATTGAAAAACTAGGTAGAAGAAAAGCTGAAATGGTAAATATGGAACCAGCTGAAACAGGTCATACAAAAATAGAATTCAAAATACCAGCAAGAGGACTAATTGGATACAGAACAGAATTCTTAACAGACACAAAAGGTGAAGGAACAATGAACCACATCTTTGACTCATACGAGCCATTCAAAGGAGACATTCAAGCCAGAGTAAGAGGAACAATAGTAGCATTTGAAAAAGGAAAATCAGTAACATATGGACTATACAATGCACAAGACAAAGGAGACCTATTTATAGGAGCAGGTGTAGAAGTATATGAAGGAATGATAGTAGGATTAAACTCAAGAGGAGAAGATCTAAGCATAAATGTATGTAAAGAAAAACACTTAACAAACACAAGAGCTTCAGGTTCAGATGACGCATTAAGACTAGTACCACCAATTCAAATGTCACTAGAAAAAGCAATTGAATTCATACAAGATGACGAACTAGTAGAAATAACACCAAAATCAATTCGTCTAAGAAAGAAAATATTAGACTCAAAAGAAAGAGAAAGAGCTAACAGACGTTAATGATGTTTTTGGGGACGGAGCAAAAAAACATCGCTTGATAATAAACGGTCATTTTAAACTTTTTAGGAGAAAAGATATGGATAAAACTGAATTAAAGAAAATAAAAGAAAAAGCTTTAGAAGCACATATTCCAATAATAATGGACGATACCTTAGAAGTAATGGAAAAATACTTGAAAGAAGAAAAACCACAAAGAATACTTGAAATTGGTACAGCGGTAGGATATTCAGCAATATGTTTTACAGAGTTTTTAGCAGAAAATGGTGTAATTGATACAATTGAAAGAGATACTGAAAGAGTTCAAGAAGCAAGAGAAAATATCAAAAAAACTCAAGTAGAAAGCAAAATAAATATCTACGAAGGTGATGCGGTGGAAATTTTACCAACTTTAAATGAAAAATATGACGCTGTATTTATAGATGCAGCCAAAGGGAAATATCCATTTTTCTTGAAGGAAGCTTTAAGAATGATAAAGCCAAATGGAATTATATTTGCTGATAATATTTTGTATAAAGGATATGTTATGAGCGACTATAATAAACATAAACAACGTACAGCTGTAAGAAATTTAAGAGAATATATAAAAGAAGTTAGCGAAAATCCTAATCTTGAAACTGAAATTTTAGAAGTTGGAGATGGTCTAGCTATTAGTAAGATAAGATAAAACATAACCCCTAGAGTATTAACTCTGGGGGTTATGAATTTATTAAAGACTAAAAATGTCTAAATGGGTCAATAGAATTGACAAGTCCAATACTATCGTGATACATACCAGGACCATAATAACCAAAACCATTAAGATTAACTTTTTCTAAGTTCAAATTAATACGTTCAGGATATTTGTTTTTGTCATGGCTATCGTGATTGCAAGAAGGGTCAAATTCAACTCTCATATGTGTTGCAAGTGTCCTAATTTGAATTTCAATAGGAATTCCTTTTGGACTTTTGAATACAATATGTAAAGATTGATATCCATTTTTCTTAGGATTTAAATAATAATCTTTAATATTAATTTCATAGTCCTTGCAAGTTTTACTTTGAATAGGAATAACTATATTAGGATGTTCCTCTTGCGAGAAATCTACATTGAGTAGTGGCTCTGCAAGTTTAAGGCTATACCCCTTTTTCTTAGTAAAGAAATTGATAGTTTCATTCAACACTTCGTAGCACATATCGATTGCTTCTAAAGTGTCTGAATTCCCAAAACATAAGATAAGTCGCATTCCATAAATATCACAAATTCTATCTAAAGAATACTTTGTTCTGTCTTCAAAAGTTTTGCTAGAAAGAGCTTTCAAGATAAATAAACGAATTTTTTCGTTATATTTAATAAAACTCTTCTTTCTTCTCGCATAATCAATGTTGAAAGTATATCCACTTTCTTTTTTCCACTTTTTCATATGTAAGAAATATTGGTCAAAATCTTTTTTGACAGGAACAGCTTCTACATATTCCAACAGTTTGTTGGCATACTCAATGTTGTAGGAATTACCAGTCTCAATTAAAGCATTCCGATAATTGTCAATAGCATTCTCCAAAGAGATTGGACTATCTGGACATAAAAAAGGTTCAATGTCCGGGAAATAGAAATTTTTAGTAGTTGTATTTTCAGTCATAAAGCACCTCTCTATTAATAAATTTTTAAAATCAACTGCCTATGTATATTATACCAAAAAAGTGAACATAAAGCAAATTTGGTTGACAATAACCCAAAATAAAGATATAATGTCCATTGGGGACGTTTCCTTTTGGACATTTTGTCCACTTTGGGACACATCTTTGAAACAATAGATAGGAGAAATATAATAATGAAAGAAGTAGAATTATTAGCACCAGCAGGATCATTTGAAAAAGCAAAAATAGCATTTTTATATGGAGCAGACGCAGTATATGCAGGAACATCATCATTATCACTTAGAACAAGAGCAGATATGAAAGATGACGATTTAGAAAATACAATAAGATATGCACATAGCATAGGAAAAAAAGTATATGTAACATTGAATATCTTTGCTTGGGATGAAAAATATGAAGAAATAATAGAAATGGCAAAAAAATTAGAAGAACTAAAGCCAGACGGAATTATAGCAGCAGACGGCGGAGTAATGGAAATTTTAAAACAATACGCTCCAAGTGTAGCAATAAATGTAAGCACACAAGCAAACATAGTAAGTATGCACTCAGCGAACTTCTGGCATAAAAATGGTGCAAAAAGAATGATTATGGCAAGAGAAATGAACAAAGAACAGCTAAAATATATTATGGAAAATAAGCCAGAAGACATGGAAATAGAGATATTTGTACATGGGGCAATATGTTTTGCATATTCAGGAAGATGTTTTCTAAGTGATTTCTTATCTTGCAGAAGTGCAAACCTAGGAGACTGTGCCCAAAGTTGTAGGTGGTCATATAATCTATATGCAGAAGAAAAAAACAATCCAGGGGAATATATGCCGATCGAAACAAATGAATATGGAACAAGTATATTTTCTTCAAAGGACTTATGCTTGATAAAAGAAATTCCAGAAATAATTGAAATGGGAGTAGACAGTTTAAAAATAGAAGGACGACTTAAAACAGAATATTATCTAGCAAGTGTAATAAATGCTTATAGAAATGCAATTGATGACTACAAAAAAGACCCATCAAATTATGATTATACAAAATATTTAAAAGAACTAGAAAAAGTAAAAACAAGAGGATTAACAACATTTTATTTTAATGATAGAAATAATAAAGATATTCAAGAATATAGTGGAAGACAATATAATGAAAATTACGAATTTGGCGGAAAAGTAGTGGAATGGAATGAAGATATTTCTATAATAGAAATTAAGAATAAACTTTCAGTAGGAGATAGTTTAGAAATTATAGTTCCAAACAAAATTGAGCCAATAGAATTTAAAATAGAAAAACTTTATGATGTAGAGACAAATGAAGAAATAAATGAAGTAAGTCCAGGTGTTAAAGGACAACAAGTTAAAATGAAATTACCAATTAAATGTGAAAAAGATTGGATATTAAGAAGAAAGAAATAAAGAATGGTGTTTTAGGGTGTTTTTAGGACTGTCCCCAAAAACACCCTATTTTAAATCCGAGCCAAATACACAATAAAGAAATAATACCATTCAAATCAAGATTAACATTAGGCATCAAAACAAATATAGAACCAAGGCTAAATCCAATAATAGTGTAAAATGTTTGAACATAAAAATGCTCAAAGAAAAATTTAGTAAGTTTCATCCATACAATACACCCTAAAATTAGTCCAATTCCCAAAGGAATAAGTATTGCAAAATGCAAAGAAGAAACAGCTGATAAATATATAGAATAGATACCAAATAGCATTAAGATTATCGTGCTACTTACGCCAGGCACTACAACACCAACAGACATAGCAAATCCTGAAATAGCAAGATATAGTGGAGTAATGCTATCAACAGTGGAATTAATAGAAATGTTTTTTTCTAAAATAACTAGAAAAATTCCACAAGTAAACGCTACAATGGTGTATAAAAGGTAGTGCAATTTAAATTTGCATTTTGCGTTGACATCTTTTAAAAGTGTTGGAATACTGCCTAATATGAGCCCTATGAAAATTGATTTTGTCTGTATAGGAAATTGATATAGTAATTGATTTAATATATTGCTGAAAATTAGAACACCAATACCAGCTCCAATGAAGATTGGAAGTAGGAATTTTGCGTGTTTTTTTATGTCTGAAAAGAAGTTTAATATGTGGTCTAATAATTCTTCATATATTCCAAAAACTACACAGAGTACACCACTACTTATTCCTGGTAATATGGCTCCTGAGCCGATTGCTATTCCTTTGATACAGTTTGATATAAATTTCATAATTCACCTCTTTTAAAAGTATGAATTAAAATAATAAAAATGATTAAATACGAAAGTTTATTAAAATAAATTTGATTTTATAATAGATTAAAATAATTTTGACTGCTATGGAAAATATGTAAGATAAAAATTTGCCCGAGTATTATGATTTACCGTATATAGAATTACATATTTGTCTATTGGAATTCTTCGAATATTTTTATCGGGAAAAATTTTTTGATATCTTTCTGGAAAATAAGATAACGTGGATATAAATTTGAATACTTTATTATGGAATTTGTTTGCTAGGGAAGGTTCCTTTAAAGTTCTGGATAAATAATTGTATATATGGCTTAATTCATATTTAAAACTATTAAGCCATATGATTTTATATTTTTTATTCTCTTGATAGTCCATATTCTTTCTCCAATTCTTCCATAGCTTCTTCCATAGTACAATAATTTCCTTCCTCCACATCCTTTAAAGCTTGTTCCACTTTGTCCCATATTGCCTTTTGAAATTCTTCAAAAGTTGCGTACTGTTTATCAAAATGCTCAGAAACAAGCCTTTCAATTCTTTCTTCCTCTGTTTCTTGATTAATCTTAACAAAAGTTTCATAAGCTTCATCGCTTAGAACAACTAAATCATTTGTTCCATTTTTAGTAATATACATAGGTTCTTTGGTTTCATGACAAATTTTAGAAATTTCATTATAATTATTTCTTAAATCTGCACAAGGTCTAATTAAAGCCATAAAAATACCTCCTTTTTAATTATACACAAATTATATCAAAATTATGATATGAAATCAATAGTGATTCAAAAATAAGAACCTTAATTTTCTTATTGCATATAATTCAATATCAAAATAGAGGTGATAAATATTGAACTCATGTGAATTTGTAACATTTATTTCAGCATTAGCATGTACAATAGCAAAAGACAAATCAGATGAAGAAATAGCTGTTTTAGCAACATTTTTTACACAATTAGGAGATACTTTGGCAACCATAACAGCTTTTGATGCTAAATGTGAGCAATAAAATAAAATTATATAGGGTCAGGCACTTTTGAAAAATATGCGCATATAATTGCAGTATGAAAATGGAGGTGCAATTATGTTCTCAGCACTTTGTATAAGTGGAATATATGGATTTATAGAATTCCTAAAATCAGCAGTATTTATGGTTCGGATACATTCAAGGAAGTAACCTATTTCCAGAACCATTAACAGCAGAAGAAGAAAGAAAATGTCTAGAAGAAATGGCAAAAGGTGATGACGAAGCAAGGAATATGCTAATAGAAAGAAACCTAAGACTAGTTGCTCATATTGCAAAAAAATATAGTACAGCAAAAGTTGAACAAGACGACCTAATATCAATAGGAACAATAGGACTAATAAAAGGTATAAATAGCTTTAATGTGGAAAAAGGGGCAAGATTATCTACATATGTATCAAGATGTATTGATAATGAAATTTTAATGCATTTGCGTGCAACTAAAAAAATAGGAGCAGAAGTGTATTTAAATGAACCTATTCGGGAAAGATAAAGATGACAATGTAGTAACATTGCAAGAAGTACTAGAAAATAACGAAAGAAATATCGAAGAAGAAGTTGATATCAAAATGAAAATAAAATTGTTATATGAAAAAATGAAAGACCTATTAAAAGATAGAGAAAAAACAATTTTAGAGCTTAGATTTGGACTTCGGTGGGCATAAGCCAAAAACCCAAAACGAAATTGCAAGTATGATGGGAATTTCCCGTTCATATGTATCAAGAATTGAAACAAAGGCAATAAACAAACTTGCGAAAGAAATAAAGGAATAGACATCTACTAATAAATATGATATAATCCAATAAAAAAATTGGAAAAAGCTTGATATTTAAGTAATACCAAAAGAAAAGGAAGTAATATGAAAAGAATAAAATTAGAAGATAGAATATTGCCAACATACACAAAAGGCGAAGAAATATTTAATATGACATCACATATAGTAGGAGGGGCATTTGGAATAGTTGTAACAGTACTATGTGTGGTGTTTGCAGCAATACACAAAAATGTATATGGAATTGTAAGTGGTGCAATATATGGTACAACAATGATAATGTTATACACAATGTCTAGCATATATCATGGACTAAGCCCAAAAAGGAAAGCTAAAAAAGTATTCCAAGTCTTAGACCACTGCTCAATATTTCTATTAATAGCAGGTTCATATACACCATTTGCATTATGCACAATAAGAGAGGAAAATTTAGTTGCAGGCTGGGCGATATTTGGAATAATATGGGCAGCTGCAATTGTGGGAATTGTACTAAATTCAATAGATATAAAGAGGTACAAAGTATTTTCAATGATATGTTACTTATTGATGGGATGGTGCATTTTGATAAGAGTAAAAGCATTGCCACAAGCATTAGGAACAACAGGGCTTGCATTGTTAGTATCAGGAGGAATTGTTTATACAATTGGAGCGATTTTATATGGTCTTGGTAAAAAACATAAATATGTTCATTCTTTGTTTCATCTATGCATTTTAGCTGGAAGCATATTGCAATTTTTCTGTATATTATTATATGTAATGTAATATAAAAATTGGTAAAAATAAATTTGAAAATAGTCTTGTAAAAAATTTTTACATATGATAAAATAAAAATAAGTTAAGAGATAATAAAAAATTAAATACCCTGCGTAGTACGTATAGGCAGAATTTTTAGAACCAACACACATAAAGAGGGGCTTAAACTCTGAGATATGGCGTGCAAGCTCACCAACTATGAAGTGAGAAGCCCATGAATATTTTAGGTAGGCACCCACCTGTTTTTAGGAGCAGGTCCTTAAAAATTCAAAGCAACTGACGGCTAAGGCGGGGGCTTTTTTTTGCTTTTTGGGTGTTTTTGGGGACAGACCTTAAAAACACCCTCGTTTTTCTTTTTATTTTTCTATCGCATTTTATATAAAGTGGGTGTTTTTAAGGTCTGTCCCCAAAAACACCCAAAAAGTTTCAAAAATTTATAGTAAAAAAATAAAACTTGTGTTATATTATCAATATAAAGGAGCGTGATTTTTTTGAAAAAAAGCAAAATAAAGGAATTAGAAGAAATTGCAAAAAAAATAAGGAAACAAATAGTAGAACAAGTGTATAGAGCGGGTTCAGGGCATCCAGGAGGCTCTCTTTCGATAGCTGATATTTTAACTGTTTTATATTTTTATGAAATGAAAATAGATGAAAAAAATTCTAATTGGGAAGATAGAGATAGGTTTGTTTTATCAAAAGGACATTGTGCGCCAGCATTATATGCTAGTTTGGCAAATAAAGGCTTTTTTGATTTAGAAGACTTAAAAGAGTTTAGAAATATAAATGGAAAGTTGCAAGGACATCCAGATATGACAAAAATACCTGGGGTTGATATGACAACAGGTTCACTAGGGCAAGGATTGTCTGCTGCAAATGGAATGGCAATTGCAGGAAAATTAGATAAAAAAGATTATAGAGTTTATTGTCTTTTAGGAGACGGAGAGATAGAAGAAGGTCAAGTTTGGGAAGCTGCGATGGCGGCAAGTCAATACAAATTAGATAATTTGTGTGTGATTGTAGATAATAACAATCTTCAAATTGATGGAACTATTGAAGATGTTATGAATTCAAACCCAATTGATGAAAAATTCAGAAGTTTTGGTTTTCAAATTATAAAAATAGATGGAAATGATATTGATGAGATTATAAAAGCTTTTGATGTGGCGAGAAATGTGAAAGGAAAACCAACTTGTATAATTGCTGAAACTGTAAAAGGAAAAGGTGTGTCATTTATGGAAAATCAAGTTAAATGGCACGGAAAAGCACCAAACGAAGAAGAGTTTAAACAAGCAATTGAAGAGTTATCAAAATAAATCGTGCATAAACAAAAATGATATTTTAGTATAAAAATAGTGGAAAAATTTAAACCGAAAGGAAGAAAATTTATGAATTTAGAAAATAAAAAAGCAACACGTCAAAGTTATGGAGAGGCCTTATTAGAGCTAGGAAAAGAAAACGAAAATATAGTAGTTTTAGATGCGGATTTATCAACTGCAACAAAAACAGATTTATTTGCAAAAGAATTTCCAGATAGATTTTTTGATATGGGAATAGCAGAAGCAAATATGGTAGGAACAGCAGCAGGACTTGCAACTTGTGGAAAAGTGCCATATGCAAGTACTTTTGCAATGTTTGCAGCAGGAAGAGCATATGACCAAATAAGAAATAGCATATGTTATCCAAAATTAAATGTAAAAATATGTGCAACACATGCAGGAATAACAGTAGGAGAAGACGGAGCGACACATCAAATGTTAGAAGATATTTCAATGATGAGAACAATACCAAATATGACAGTAATATCAACATCAGATGATACTCAAACAAAATGGGCAGTAAAAGAAATATCAAAAATGCAGGGTCCAGTATACTTAAGGCTTGCAAGATTAGCAACAGGAGAAATTTACGATAAAGAGCAAAAATTTGAAATAGGAAAAGCTGTTCAAATAGGTGAAGGAACAGACGGAACTGTGTTTGCAACAGGAGTAACAGTAGAACAAGCTTTAATTGCACAAAAAGAATTAAAAGAAAAAGGCATAAATATTAGAGTTATAGATGCTCATACAATAAAACCAATAGATAAAGAAATGGTTGTAAAATGTGCAAAAGAGACAAAAAGGTTAGTTTCGATAGAAGACCATAATGTGGTAGGTGGACTTGGCTCAGCAATATCAGAAGTGCTAACAGAAGAGTACCCAGCTAAGTTGGTTAGATTAGGGATAAACGATATTTTTGGAAAGTCTGGTAAGGCGAAAGAGCTTATGGAGTATTTTGGAATTACATCTAAAAATATAATTGAACTTTTTTAAACTTTTTGGGACAGGCCAAAAACGTCCGCGAGTGAGATTTTTTTGGCCTGTCCCAAAACATCTTTTTTCGAAACTTTTTTGGCCTGTCCCAAAAAGTTTTTTAATCTAAAAAACACAAATTTCCAACATTTTTTTACGACAAACTATTGCAAAAAAACAACTTTATTGATATGATTAGATAGAATAGAAATAGTATGTAAAATATTTTATAAAAGGAAAAGTAAGGAGTACGAAAATGATAGAATTTAGAAATGTAGCAAAGACATATGATACAGGAACAAAAGCTGTAAAAAATGCTAATTTTGTTATAAATAAAGGGGAATTTGCATTCTTAGTAGGTTCATCAGGAAGTGGAAAATCTACATTAATAAAACTAATATTAAAAGAAGAAGAACCAACATCAGGGCACATCATAATAAACGGAAAAGATACAACATTTTTAAAGCAAAATAGAGTACCATATTTAAGAAGAAGTATGGGAGTGGTTTTCCAAGACTTCAGATTATTACCAGACAAAACTGTATATGACAATGTAGCATATGCAATGTACATAGTAAGAGCAACTCCAAGACATATAAGAAGACAAGTACCAATGGTACTATCACTAGTAGGATTAAGCGGAAAAGCGAAAATGTATCCAAATGAATTGTCTGGTGGGGAGCAACAAAGAGTGGCATTAGCAAGAGCTTTAGTAAATAATCCATCAATGTTAATAGCAGATGAACCAACAGGAAACTTAGACCCTGATACAGCTTGGGACATTATGAATTTATTAAATGATATCAATATGAGGGGAACAACAGTAGTTGTTGCAACACATGCAAAAGATATTGTTGACCAAATGAAGAAAAGGGTTATTCACATCAGCAAGGGCGAAATAGTAAGAGATGATAAAAAAGGTGGTTATGATTTTGAAATATAGTAGATTAGGTTATTTTATAGGAGAAGGATTTAGTAACGTATTTAAAAACAAAAAATCAACAGGTGCATCACTAATGATAATGTGTGCAACTATGATAATATTTGGAATATTTTTAATACTTGGAGAAAACATCAACCATTTTGTAAAAGAAATCGAATCAATACAAGGAATTCAAGTATTTGTAAAAAAAGAAGCAACACAAGAACAAATGGATGAACTAGCAGATAAAATAAGAAAAATAGATGGAGTAAGTACTATTGAATATGTATCAAAAGAAGAAGCTTTATCACAAATGAAAGAAAAATATGGAAGTGAGCTTTTAGAACAATATGACGGAGAAAACAACATATTTAAAGATTCATATGTCGTAAACCTTACAGATTTAAAGAAAAGTAAAGAAGTACAAAATCAAATAAATACATTTGATATGGTAAGCAAAATAACAAGTAGTGACCAAACTGTTGAAGCATTGATAAAACTAGCAAATGGAATAAAAATAGTAACAGGAGTAATATTACTTTTATTAGTAGTAATATCAGTATTTATTATAGCAAATACAATCAAACTTACAGTACATGCAAGAAGAAAAGAAATATCAATTATGAAATACGTAGGGGCAACAAATGGTTTTATAAGATGGCCATTTATTGTAGAAGGTATGATAATTGGAATGTTTGCAAGCATTATTTCAATCATATTAATAGGATTAGCATATAGCTTAATTGCAAGACAATTAGTAAACTCACCATTTATGCAAACAATAAATATGAGTTTAATAGGATTTAGCGATATGTTTAGCTCTATAATATTTGTTTATATGCTACTAGGAATTGGAATAGGAGCTTTGCGGAAGTGTTATTTCTATGAGAAAATATTTAAAAGTATAAAGGAGAGAAGATGCGTAAATTTATATTTGCCATTTTAGCTTTTGTAATTTGTAGCTCAAGCATTATTACATATGTAAATGCAGAAAACGAAGTAGAACAGAATGAACAAACAGAGCCAAAAAGTTTGCAAACTCAAAGAGAAGAATTGCAAACCCAGCTAAATGATACAACAGGCAGGTTAGATGAGGTTCAAACTGAATTGTCAGAAAACTTACAACAAGTTGATAAATTAGACGGAACTATTGCAAATTCACAACAACAATTAGACGAACTAAATAACAAGATAATAGAGTTACAAAAAAATATGGAAAATGTTGAAGCTGAATTAAAAATAGCTGAAGAAAATTATGATAAACAAAAAGAATTGTTAGATAATAGATTAATTGCAGCATATGAATCAAGCGAAATACAATATTTAGACGTTATTTTGACATCTAAAAGTATATCAGAATTCTTATCAAACTATTTTCTAGTAAAAGAACTTGCAACATATGAATCAGAATTGTTAGAAGAAATGAAACAAAAAAGAGACAAAATAGAATTAAGCAAAAAGACATTAGAAAATACTGAAAAACAATTAGCAGAGATGAAGGCAAACCAAACAAGAACAGCTAAAATACTAGAAAATACAAAAACAGTAAGAGAAAACTTTATTGCAAAACTATCAGACGAAGAAAAAGAACTACAAACACAAATTGACGAATTCAATTCAAGATTTGCTGAAATAAACAGCCAAATACTAAAAGAAGCACTAGAAGGAATTGACACAGAATACATAGGTGGAGAGCTAGCTTGGCCAACACCAGGATACACAAGAATTACATCAAACTATGGAACTAGATATCACCCAGTACTACACTATACAGCATTACATACAGGTGTTGACATTGGAGCGCCATTAGGAGCAAATTTTATAGCTGCAAATGATGGAATAGTAACAAAAGCAGAGTTTAACAAAGGTTATGGAAATATGGTTATAATAGACCATGGTGGCGGAGTATCAACATTGTATGCACACGGCTCAGAAATAGTAGTAACAGTTGGACAAACAGTAAAAAAAGGAGACACAGTGCTAAAAGTTGGTACAACTGGGTATTCAACAGGACCACATGCACATTTTGAAGTGAGGTTAAATGGAGTTGTAACAAACCCATTACCATATATCACAAATGGATTAATTCCAGAATAGGGACATTTGGGGACGTTTCCTTTTGGACATTTTGTCCATTTTGGGACACATCTTTAAATAGACCAAAAAGTTTTAATAGGGAGGAACATATGAAAAAAGTAGTTGTAAAAATATTAGGAATAATAGTTGCAACAATTATGTTGTTTCAAAGTACAGTGGCATTTGCTGCGAGTGAAAAACAATTGCAAAACCAAAAGGATCAAAATGAACAAAAAATTCAAAATGCACAAAATGAAAAGGATGAAGTAACAGCACAAAAAAATAAAACAGTAAAAGAAGTAGAAGAAATTTCTTCAAAAATAGAAAGTTATGAAAGTCAAATAGCTGAATTAGACGGACAAATAGGAAACTTGAATGGTCAAATAGCAGATGCAGAAAATACATTAAATAAAGCACAAGAAGATTTTGATAAACAAGAAAAACTAATGGAAGCTAGATTAATTGCAGTTCAAGAGCAAGGTGATACATCATTATTAGATGTTTTGCTATCATCTGAAAATATAGTTGATTTAATATCAAGATATTATTTTGTTACAGAACTAGCAAGTGCTGATACAGAATTATTAGAAGGCATAAAAAAGCAAAAAGAAGAGATACAACAAGCTAAGGAAAAATTAGAAGCAAGTAAAAAAGAATTAGATACTGCAAAAGCAAGTAAACAAGGCATATCTGTACAATTAAAAGCAGCTAAGAGCACAAAAGACCAACAAGTTGCAAGATTAGCAGAAGACGAACAAAAAATACAACAACAAATTGATGAATTGGCACAAGAAAATAAATCAATTGACGTAAAAATTAAACAGGCACAAGAAGAAGCAGAAAGAAGACTAGAAGAAGAAAGAAAAAAACAACAGCAACAACAAAATCAAAACAACAAACCTTCAAGTGGTGGAAGTACATCAAATGTAAAACCAAATGCATCAGGATTTATTTGCCCACTTCCAGCAGCATATAATAGAGTAACAACACACATGTATTATTCTAGTGGTCAATATCACGGAGCAATTGATTTTGGCTCAGGTGGAATAAATGGACAACCAATATATGCGGTAGCAGATGGAGTTGTAATGATATCAGAGAACTTAGGAAATAGAAGTTATGGAAATTACATAATAATAATGCATAGTAATGGATTATATACTTTATATGCACATGGACAAAATGGTTCTAGAAGAGTGAATAAAGGCGACTATGTAAAACAAGGACAACAAATAATGAGTGTTGGAACAACAGGAAATTCAACAGGACCACATTTGCATTTTGAAGTAAGAACAGGTTCTGGTGGCTGGAATAACAGAGTAGACCCAGCACCATATTTACAGGGGCTTATAAGATTTTAAAATAATCGGAAGGAATTTATGAAAAAGTTAAGTATAAAAATATTAGGAGCAATAGTTGTAATAATTATGTTAGTACAAAACACAGTAGTAATTGCAGCTACACAAAATGACCTAAATAATATCAATAAACAAATAGAAGCAAAGAAAGACGAATTAAATAACATAAAAGAAGAAAAAAGTGATAAACTAGAAGAAGTAGAAAAATTAAACACACAGATTTCGGAATATCAAAAACAAATTGATGAGCTAGACATTAAAATTTCAGAAATGAATTCAAAATTACAAGAAGAAAAAGCAAAGCTAGAAAAAGCTCAAGAAGATTTTGATAAACAAGAAAAACTAATGGAAGCAAGACTAGTTGCAACACAGGAACAAGGCGAAACATCATTTTTAGACGTTTTATTATCTTCTAATGGAATAATGGATTTTATATCTAAATATTATTTTGTTACAGAACTAGTAAGTGCAGATACAGAATTATTAGAAGATATAAAGAAACAAAAAGAAGAAATAAAACAAGCTAAAGAAAAAATAGAAGCAAGCAAAAAAGAACTTGACACAACAAAAGCAAGTAAACAAGGAGTTACAAATCAACTAAGAAATGCTAAAAATGAGAAAAATGCACAAGTTGAACAGCTATCAGAAGAAGAAAAAGAAACACAAGCAGAATTAGACAAATTTGAAGCAGATAAAGCAACAATTAGAAAAGAAATAGAAGAAGCAGCTAAAAAGTATCAAAATAATTCAAAACCAACAGGTGGTACAAATGTAAAACCAGGAAACCCAAGTGCTTCAGGATTTATAAGACCAATACCTGGATATAGCATTACATGTGGCTGGTATGGATATGCAGGACATACAGGAGCAGATTATAGTGGAAGCAATATGTATGGTAAAGCAGTTTTAGCAGCTAAAAGTGGAGTAGTACTTACTTCAACAACCAAAACAGGTGGAATACCAAATTATGGTTCAGACGGAAATTATGTAGGTTCATATTCTAGTTATGGAGAATATATTATAATTGACCACCAAGACGGAACAATGACTTTATATGCTCATGGAAAGCCAGGTTCAAGATTAGTATCAAAAGGACAAAAAGTTTCACAAGGTCAACAAATAATGAGTGTAGGAAATACAGGAAATGTTAGACCTAGACCGACACCTACTAATCCTTTAGGCGGAACACATTTGCATGTTGAAGTTTGGGTAAATGGAAAACCAGTAAATCCAGCTAATTACATACCATAGTAATGAATGAAAAGTAAAGTACATATAATAAAAATATATGGGCGGAAAGTTCCGCCCAGTTTATAGGTTTGGAGGAACATCATGGAAGAAAAGAAAAGATTTAAAGTCTACAAAATAATAATGCTAGTAGTATTAGTAGCATTTATAACATTTTTAATAACCTCAATTGGAATGTACCAACATTTTAGTAAAAATGACAAAATCACAATAATTGGAGGCAATGACGAAATATCAACAACATTAAGTAAATTTAAAGCCATAATTGATAAAGATTTCTTAGGTGAAGTTGATGAAGAAAAGCTAAAAGAAGGTGCAATTAAAGGCTATATAGAAGCGCTAGACGACCCATATACTGAATATATATCAAAAGAAGAAATGAAAGACTATTTAGAAGACGCAACAGGAAATTTTGTTGGAATAGGTATATATATGGTAAAAAACACTGAAGCAGATAAAATAATGGTATTATCACCAATAAAAGGTGGACCAGCAGAAAAAGCGGGAATATTACCAGGAGACCTAATAATATCAGTAAACGGAGAACAATATTCAGCAGAAGATATGACAACTGCATCATCAAAAATAAAAGGTGAAGAAGGCTCAAAAGTAGAAATAGAAATATTAAGAGGTACAGAAACCAAAAAATATGAGCTAACAAGAGAACACATCAAAGTAAACCCAGTAGAAGGAAAAGTAATTCAAAACAATATTGGATATATAGAATTTTCATCATTTGATGAAGGCACAGCTGAAGACTTTAAGAACAAATATCAAGAACTAGAAAAACAAGGAATAAAATCACTAATAATAGACCTAAGAAATAATGGTGGTGGAATTGTAGACGAAGCTTTAAAAATAGCTGATTTTATATTAGAAAAAGACCAAGTAATATTATATGAAGTAGATAAAAACAATAAAGAAGAAGTAGAAAAATCAAAAAACGAACCAATAATCAAAATGCCAGTAGTCATACTAACAAACAAAAACACAGCAAGTTCATCAGAAATACTTGCAGGAGCATTAAAAGATAATGGAAAAGCCAAAATTGTTGGAACAACAACATTTGGAAAAGGTGTAATACAAAAATTAATGCAACTAATAGACGGAAGTGGATTAAAAATAACATCAGAAGAATATTTAACACCAAACAGAACTAAGATAAACAAAATAGGTATAGAACCAGACGAAAAAGTAGAATTACCTGAAACAGTAACAAATGTATTAAATGTAAAAGAAGCAGAAGATACACAATTACAAAAAGCAATAGAAATGGCAAAATAAAAATAAGGAGAGAAATATATGAATTTACCAAACAAATTAACTCTATTTAGAATAATATTAGTACCAATAATGGTAATAATTCCATTTTTAGGAATACAAGGAAAATTTTTAGGAATACCAACAGCATGGCTTATAATAGATTTTATATTTATTATAGCATCAATAACAGATAAACTAGACGGATATTTGGCAAGAAAAAATAACCAAGTAACAACATTTGGAAAATTTTTAGACCCATTAGCAGACAAAATTCTAGTTTTAGCTGCAATGGTAATGCTAGTAGAAATGGCAAAACTTCCAGCTTGGATACCAATAATAGTATTAGCAAGAGAATTTATAGTATCAGGTTATAGACTAGTTGCAGTGGAAAAAGGCGGTCAAGTAATAGCTGCATCAAAATGGGGCAAAATAAAAACAGTAACACAAATGATAGCAATAATCTTGGCATTCCTAGATTTAAATGCATTTGGAGACTGTTTTGGTGGAATGTTACAAGGTGGAGATGCAATATTAAACTTTGCAGTAACAATAATGATGTTAGTACAAACAATTGCAACAATATTCTCAGGAGTAGATTATCTAAAAGGTGCAAAAAAATTAATTATGTCTTGACAAATTTGATTTTTTGCCGTAATATAGAAAATGACTTTTTGAAAACAAAACAATTAGCAAACAGAAAGGAGAAAATACAATGGAAGAAAAAGAAGTATTATTAACACAAGAAGGATTTAATAATCTTGAAAAAGAATTAAACTATTTAAGAACAGAAAAAAGAGCTGAAATAGCAGAAAGAATAAAAGTAGCATTAGGATTTGGAGACTTATCAGAAAACTCTGAATATGATGAAGCAAAAACAGCACAAGCAGAAAACGAAGTAAAAATAGCAGAATTAGAAAATAAAGTAAGACATGCAAAGATAATTGATGAAAAAGAAATAGATACAGAAACTGTACAAGTTGGAAATATCGTAAAAGTGTTAGATATGGAATTTGATGAAAAAATAGAATATACAATAGTTGGTTCAACAGAAGTAAATCTATTAGAAAATAAGATATCAAACGAATCTCCACTAGGAGCTGCTTTACTTGGAGCAAAGAAAAATAAAGTTGTAGAAGTAAATGCTCCAGCTGGTGTGATGAAATATAAAATTTTATCAATAAAAAAATAAAAGAATTGGGTGTTTTTGGGGACAGACCTCAAAAACACCATTTTTTTAAATTTTCAAACTTGCATCTAAAGCAAGAGTTATCATATTATTTAATCCAGTTTCCCTTTCTTCAGCAGTTGCAACATCTTTAATATATTTAGAATCAACAACACTCATTAAGCAAGAAGCTTTTTTATTTAGTAACTTTGCAACATAGAATAGAGCAAAAGCTTCCATTTCAACTCCAACAGGATTGAATCCTTCTGGAATACGAGTTAGAAATTGATTAACATCAGTCATATAAAGGTCAAAACAATCCGTACAACATGTATTTCCCTTTATTAATTTTAAGTTGTTTTCATTAGCTGTATTTTCAATTATTTCATTTAAATATGTGTCAGAAGTTGCAATATGACAATTGTCATTATTTAATGTCAAAGCAAAATTCCCCTCACAAAATACATTTTCAGATAATATTATATCAAATAATTTTAGCTCAGGTTTGTATCCACCGCAAGAACCTATTCTTATAATATTTTCTACATTATATAATTTGTATAGCTCATAACAGTAAATTCCCATACTTGGCATTCCCATTCCTGATGCCATAATTGTTATTTCTTTTCCTTTGTATGTTCCTGTGTAAGCATATGCATTTCTAACAGAATTTACTAGTCTAGGACTTTCTAAAAAGTTTTCAGCAATGTATTTTGCTCTTAAAGGGTCTCCTGGCATAATTACTGTTTTTGCAATGTCTCCTAGTTTAGCTTCATTGTGTGGTGTTGGCATAAAAATCACTCCTTTTTTAATTTATAGTATTAGTATAACAATAATATTTGAAAAATGCAAAGAAAATAATCATAAAAACACTTGCAATTATAAAAATAAAGTGTTAAACTAAGAATAGATTTAAAAAAAACCGCATTTGCCGGAAATTTTTTAAATCTTTTTTTGTTGTTAAAGGAGGAAAAAACAATGAACACAAAATACATATTTGTAACAGGCGGAGTAGTATCAGGACTAGGAAAAGGAATAACAGCAGCATCCCTAGGAAGACTACTAAAAAACAGAGGGTACAAAGTAACAATACAAAAATTTGACCCATACATCAACGTCGACCCAGGGACAATGAACCCATATGAACATGGAGAAGTATTTGTAACAGATGACGGAGCAGAAACAGACTTAGACCTAGGACATTACGAAAGATTTATAGACGAAAACTTAACGAAAAATTCTAGTGTCACAATGGGACAAGTATATTCAACAGTAATAGAAAAAGAAAGAAAAGGAGAATACCTAGGAAAAACAGTCCAAGTAATACCACATATTACAAACGAGATAAAAGAAAGAATATACAAATTTGAAAATACAGATGTAGATATAGTAATAACAGAAGTTGGTGGAACAATAGGAGATATTGAAGGACTTTCAATAATAGAAGCAATAAGGCAAGTAGGATTAGAAAAAAATCCAGAAGATGTAGCTTATGTTCACGTTACATTATTGCCATATATTGCAGGTTCAAATGAAATAAAATCAAAGCCAACACAACATTCTGTAAAAGAACTACAAAGTTTAGGAATAAAGCCTAATATATTAGTATGTAGAACAGAAAGCGAAATACCAGAAAGTGTAAGAGAGAAACTATCATTATTCTGTAATGTGAGAAAAACAAGTGTAATACAAAATAAAACTGCAAGTTGCCTATATGCTGTACCATTAATGTTGGAAGAAGAAGGATTAGGAAGAGAAGTTTGCAACAAATTAAGACTTGATAATTATATACCTGACAACAAAAAATGGGAAAAGATGATAGATGATATAGAAAGTATAGAAAAAGAAAGAATTGTTAATATAGCAATAGTTGGCAAATATGTAAAATTAGAAGACTCATATATATCAGTAATTGAAAGTTTGTACCACGCAGGATTTGCAAACAAAGTAAAAGTGAAGGCACATCTTGTAGACTGTGAAAAAATAAACAAAGACACAGCAAAAGAAGAATTATCAAAATATGACGGTATAATTGTACCAGGCGGATTTGGAAATAGAGGAATAGACGGAAAAATAGAAACAATAAGATATGCAAGAGAAAATAAAGTACCATTCTTAGGAATTTGTCTAGGAATGCAAATGGCAGTGGTAGAATTTGCAAGAAATGTGCTAAACTTAAAGGACGCAAACTCTGCTGAATTTGATGAAAAAACAAAAAATCCAGTAATTCACATTATGGAAGAACAAAAAGGAATTGACAAAAAAGGTGGAACTATGAGGCTTGGAGCATATCCTTGCATATTAGAAGATGATACGATTGCTAAAGAATTATATGGAGAAAAAGAAATTTTTGAAAGGCATAGACATCGTTTTGAGTATAATAATGTGTATAGAGAAGCCCTAGAGAAAGCTGGGCTTAAAGTTTCAGGAACATCTCCAGATGGCTCATTAGTGGAAATTGTAGAAATAAAAGACCATCCATATTTTATAGCTGGGCAATTCCACCCAGAATTAAAATCAAGACCTAATAGACCAGCTCCATTGTTCGTTGGATTGGTAAAGGCTTGTTTGGATATATAAAATTTGACACATTATGTAAAATGTGCTATAATATCAATAGCTCACAAGGTGAGATTATAGGAGGTTATCATATGTTAACAGTAAAAGAAGCACGGGAATTTTCTGAACAGTCGCAGAAAGAATTAGAAATGAAGAAACCTAGCAAAATAGAAATAAGATGGATCAAAAGGAAAATAAAAAGAGCTTCTAAAAGAGGTGAAAGAGAATATCGTATATCAGGATTTGCCAGTATAAGAAATCATTGTTATTTAAGCAGTAGAGGTGATGTAATGGAGATCTATTTAAGATCTCAAGACTATACAGTTATTTTAGACACAGAATGCCTTCCTAGTGGACTATTTCCCATAATGATAATTAAATGGTAACACTCCAGTAATGGATAACAACACTTTCTCAAATGAGAGAGTGTTGTTTTTTGCTTAAAATAAAAAAATTAAAAAAATTTTAAAATTAGTATTGACAAACGACAAAAAAACCTTTATAATCTATAATTGTTAGGGGCAATTGCAGGTGTAGTTCAATGGTAGAACCTTAGCCTTCCAAGCTAATGACGTGGGTTCGATTCCCACTACCTGCTCCAAACTCTAACAATTATAGATAATTAAATATGCAGGTGTAGTTCAATGGTAGAACCTCAGCCTTCCAAGCTGATGACGTGGGTTCGATTCCCACTACCTGCTCCAAACAAAATCAACTATTAAAGTTGATTTTTTTGTTTGCTAACATATATAAAAAAGCCAAAAGCATTTACAAAATCAAAATTCTATGTTATTATTAACATAATGAAAGGGTAAATTACCTGAAAAGAGCAAAAATCTTGGAGGGTAAATCCTCCGAGCAATGAAAAGGAGGAACTTTTATGATGATTGGTTTTATACATGGTAGTTTTGACCCATTTATAAATGGACATTTGGAACTAGTTAAAAGAGCATCAAGAAGATGCGATAAAGTCATTGTGGGAATTGCTATTAATCCATTAAAAGTCCTTAGAGGACGGAGATTTAATAGAGAAGTTATGAAAGAAGCAATGATAAAGGTCTTTGAACGAGAAGGAATGGATAATGTAACAGTAATAATATTTAACGATTTTACCTTAAGGATTACCTTAAATTATAATGTAAACATTCTAATAAGAGGAATTAGAAACGACAAAGATCGGAGATATGAAGAAAAATTAGCAAAGATTTACAAAAAAATTTTAGGTTTAGAAACAACATTTTTTTATTCCCCAGATAATAATAGTTCTACTAAAATTATGGAAAAACTTAAAAAAGGAAAAGATGTAAGGGAAAATGTACCACCAGAAATTTATGAAGTAATCAAGAAAAAATGATGAAAACTACCTAACCAATTAAAAGTCAATGTTTAAAAATTTAAACGTTGACTTTTTTATGTTATAGGAAAATTATCCTTTCCTATAACATAAAAAATGCTACAATCGCTATTGCCTTTGAGATTTTCTCATTACATTCGAAAACTCGAATCGGCGAGAAGAAAAGGTGGCAAAGCCACTTTTCTTGTGTTATAGGAAAATTATCCTTTCCTATAACATAAAAATGCTACAATCGCTATTGCCTTTGAGATTTTCTCATTACATTCGAAAACTCAAATCGGCGAGAAAAAAAGTTGACAAAGTTACTTTTTTTTATTTATAAAAATCTAGAATCCCTTGTAAATTTTCGCAAATTAGTGTAAAATACGAATGTAGTGTAAATAATAAATTAGGAGGACAAAAAAACAAATGAGATTTGTAAACGACGAAGAATCGAAAAATAAATATAAAAAATTCTTAGAGAGCCACGAAAGATGTAACTTTCAACAATCATTAGAATGGGCAGAAGTAAAAAAGCCATACTGGAAACCAGAAGTAATACTAGCAGAAGATGAAGACGGAAACATCATAGGTTCACTATGTGTATTAATAAGAAAAATGCCGATATTCGGAAACATAATGTACTCATCAAGAGGGCCAGTATGTGACATACATGACATATCAGTAATGAAACAACTAACAGACGGAGCGAAAGAACTAGCAAAAAAATATAAAGCAATAGTATTAAGAATAGAACCAGATATACTAAGTGATGACGAAACATTTAGAGATGTAGCAACAAACTTAGGATACAAAATAAAAGATGACGCCAAAGACTTTAAAGACGAAATACAACCAAGATATGTATTTAGATTAGACATAAAAGACAAAACAGAAGAAGAAGTAATGGCAGGTTTCAAACAAAAATGGAGATATAACATAAGATTAGCAGCTAAAAAGGGAGTTGAAATAAAAGAAGGAACAAGAGAAGACCTAAAAGACTTCCACAAAATAATGGTAGAAACAGGAAAAAGAGATGGATTTATAATAAGACCATTAGAGTACTTTGAAAAAATGTATGACGAATTAGGGCCAAACCATATGAAATTACTAATGGCATATTATGAGGGAAAGCCAATATCAGGAGTAATACCAATATTCTATGGAAACAAAACATGGTATTTATATGGAGCAAGCAGTAACCAACACAGAAACTTGATGCCAAACTATCTGTTACAATGGGAAATGATAAAAATGGCAATAGCAAGAAAAGATGATGTATACGATTTCAGGGGAGTATCAGGAGTAGTCGACGAAAATCACCCACAATACGGATTATATAGATTTAAACAAGGATTTGGAGCAACATTTACAGAATTTATAGGAGAAATATATATACCATACAAACCAATAACATACAAATTATATCGATTCTCAGAAAAAGCATTTAGAACAATAAGACAAATCAAAAGAAAACTTCTGAAATAATTATAAGTCAAATGAAAATTTTAAAATAAAAGAAGAAGAGAATAAATCAAAATAAGGGAGTAAAATAGTGAATACCTTAGTAATAAATAAAGAAGATTTAAAGCACAATATAGAAAAAATAAAAGAATATGCCCAAAAATCAGGAAAAGATGATAATGGGAATAGCCTAAAAATAATAGCAGTAGTAAAAGCAAATGGATATGGACTAGGAATTGTAGAATTTACAAAATTTTTAATAGATAATGGAATATCAAATTTTGCAGTGGCAACAATAGAAGAGGCTCTTAAATTAAGACAAGCAGGGATAAAAGAAGAAATATTAATGTTATCAGCAACAGCGATAGAAGAAGACATTAAAAGTCTAATTGAAAACAATATAACACTAACAGTAGGCTCAAGTCAGGACATAGAAGTGGTCGACAAAATTGGAAAAGAGCTAAATAAAAAAATAAAAGTACATTTAAAAATTGATACAGGCTTTGGCAGATATGGATTTATATATAGTCAAAAAGAAAAAATGATAGAGGCAATAAAAGAGACTCAAAACATCAAAATAGAAGGAACATTTACTCACTTTTCACTTAGCTTTTTTGATGAGAAATATACAAAAGAGCAATTTAAAAGATTTATTGATACAATTGAAGTATTAAAAATGAATGATATAAATCCAGGAATGCTACATGTATGTAACTCTTCGGCATTTATAAAATATCCAAATATGCACTTAAATGCAGTAAGAATTGGTTCAGCATTTTTAGGAAGACTTGCATTTCAAGACCATATAGGTCTAAAGAAAATTGCACATTTGGAATCGCAAGTATGTGAAATTAAAGAATTACCAAAAGGCTTTAATATAGGATATTCAAACACATATACAACTAAAAAAACAACCAAAGTCGCAATAGTTCCAGTGGGATATATGAACGGAATGAACATAACAAATGGAAAAGATATGTTTAGAAAAGTGGACAAGCTAAGATATTTTGTAGGAGCATTTAAAGATTTCTTCAAAAAAGAAGCTTTATATGTAAAAATAAATGACCAAAAATGCAAAGTATTAGGAAGAGTTGGGACATATCATATTACATGTGATATAACAGGTAAAGACATCAAAATAGGAGATAAAGTTACAATTCGGAGTAAATACAAAGTTTGTAGACTCTAGTGTAAGAAGGGAGTACAGATAAATGGAAACAGAAAAAATAGAAAATAAACAACCTAAAATAGGATTTTTTAAAAAAGTGTGGTACTCTATCACAAAAATAGAAAAGTATCCAGATATGGCAGCACAAGGACTAAGCAAAGCAGTAAGTTACTTTTTAAAAATAGTAGCGATATTAGCAATAATAATTTCCTTAGGAACAATATATCAAATTAATAATATTGTACAAAACGGAGCAAGATACTTAAAAGACGAATTCCCAGAAATTACTTACAATGAAGGAATGCTTACAGTAAATAGCGAAAACGAAATTACAATTCCAAAAGAAAATTCTATTTTCGGAACAGTAATTATAAACACAAACGAATTAGAAGAAACGCAGGTAAATCAATATACAAACACTATCACAGAAGAAGGAAAAGGAATTGTTATATTAAAAGACAGACTAATAATAAAAAATTCCTCAATTTCAGGAACAGTAACATATAACTACAAAGAAACATTTGAACCAGTAGGAATAAAAGAATTCAACAAACAAACTATATTAAATTATACAACAGGAACTAACATATTAAGTGTTTATATAAGCCTATTTATAGTATTATTTATCTATGCATTTAGCAGGTATGCAATATCAATATTAGCAGACACACTATTGCTAAGCTTCTTTGGATATATAACAACCAAACTAGCAGGAATAAAAATGAGATATGTGGCAATATACAATATGTCAGTATATGCGCTAACATTATCAATAATATTAAATATAATTTATATATTAATAAACGTATTTGTACCAATTACAATAACATATTTCCAAGTAATGTATGTAGCAGTTGCAGCAATTTACTTAGTAGCAGCGATACTAATTTTGAAAACTGACATAATAAACAAACAAATGGAACTTATGAAAATATTAGAAGCAGAAAAAGTACTTAGAGAGCAAAAACAAGAAGAAGAAAACAAAAATAAACAAGAAAAAGAGAAAAAAGAACGCAAGAAAAAAGACGAAGAAGAAGAGAACGCAAATATACCAGAAGGGCAAGAAGGCTCAAACGCATAAAAATATTGCCACTGGGGACGGACCTTTTTGGCAAAAAATTGCCAACAGGGACGGACCTAAATGGCAAAAAATTGCCAAAAAGGTCCGTCCCCAGTGGCAATACTTTATAAGGAGGAAAAATGGAAAAGAAGGATAATAATAAAAAGAAGAATAAAAATCTTATATTGATACTTGTATTGATCTTACTAGTAGTATTAATTGCAGGTTTAGGTTTTTATCTGGTAAAGAATAAAGATAAAGAAG
Source organism: uncultured Clostridia bacterium (assembly GCA_949538735.1). Lineage (GTDB taxonomy): Bacteria > Bacillota > Clostridia > TANB77 > CAG-508 > CAG-269. The sequence goes on along the minus strand of CATGLK010000014.1, from coordinate 12,137 downwards.
ATGAAAAAACAGTTGCATATACAGATTTAATAAAAGAATTATCATATGGAAATATTGAAAAGATAGAAATGACAACAGGTAGTACAACACTTAAAGTGAAAATGAAAAATGAAGAAGAAGAGAAAACGTCAGTAGTGCCAAATGTTGAAAGTTTTATGGGCTTAGTTCAAACAAAAGTAGCGGAAGGAAATGAAATTGAGTTAATTCAAAAGCCAAGAAGTTTTATGGCACAAGTACCAAGTTTCATAATATCTTTTTTACCAACAGCTATAATGGTTGCATTATTTGTTATGATTTTTAAAATGCAAGGATTAGGTGAAAAAGGTAAAGTTTATGATGATACAGAAAGAAAGACAAAAATAAAGTTTGATGATGTTGCAGGTCTTGAAGAAGAAAAGGCTGAAATGGTTGAAATAGTAGATTTTCTAAAAAGACCAGAAAGATATACAAAAATGGGAGCAAGAATACCAAAGGGTGTTTTGCTATATGGAAAGCCAGGTACAGGAAAGACTTTAATTGCAAAAGCAATTGCAGGAGAGGCAGATGTTCCATTTATATCAATGAGTGGTTCAGAGTTTATAGAAATGTTTGCAGGTTTGGGAGCGTCACGTGTTAGAAAATTGTTTGAAAAAGCAAGAAAATTAGCACCTTGTATAGTATTTATAGACGAAATAGATGCAATAGGTTCAAGAAGAACATCAAACAGTGGGGCAGAAACAGAGAATAACCAAACTTTAAACCAATTACTAGTTGAAATGGATGGTTTTAGTTCAGAAGAAACAATTATTGTGTTAGCTGCAACAAACAGACCAGAAATGTTAGATAAAGCATTACTTAGACCAGGAAGATTTGATAGACAAATAACAATTCCTACACCTGATTTAAAAGGAAGATTAGATATATTAAAAATTCATTCAAAAGACAAGAAAATGTCAGAGAATGTAAACTTAGAAAGTATTGCAGAAGATACAGCTGGATTTACAGGTGCGGAGCTAGAAAACATATTAAATGAGGCAGCAATAATTGCAACTAAAAATAAACATGAAGATATTGAAAATGATGACATTGAAGAAGCAATTAAAAAGGTTACTGTTGGATTAGAAAAACGTGAAAGAAAATATTCTGAAAAAGATAAAAAATTAACAGCATATCATGAAGCTGGCCACGCAGTTGTTAGCAGATATTTGCCAACACAAACAAATGTGAAAGAAGTATCTATCATACCAAGGGGTGTCGCTGGCGGATATACTATGTATAAGTCTGATGAAGACAAATATTATATTTCTAAAACAGAAATGCAAGAAAAATTGATTGCCTTATTAGGTGGTAGAGCTGCTGAAAAATTAGTTTTAGATGACATTTCAACAGGTGCTAGCAATGATATTGAAGTTGCAACAAAGATTGCAAGAGATATGGTAACTAAGTATGGAATGAGTGATACTCTAGGACCAATTGATTTCCAAGGCCAAGAACCATATGAAATCCAAATGTTTGGAGAAAATATTGGCGATAAGATTGGTCTTGAAGTTAAACGTTTAATTGATACTGCTTATAATGATGCTCAAACATTGCTTAAAGAGCATAGAGATAAACTTGACCTTATTGCTAATGCGTTACTAGAAAAAGAAAAGGTTAATGAAGAAGAATTTGAAAGTTTTTTTGAAGACTAATTTATGTTATAGGAAAGGAGAACTTTCCTATAACATAAAATAGAGCGCCAAGGCGCTCTTTATTTAAAAAGGAGGAGTGCTATATGACCATAAAAGAAGTTTTAAGAAAGCGGAATGATTGACTTAAAAAATAATGGAATAAGTGAACCAAACTTAAAATCAAGATTATTAATGCAATTCATATTAGATAAACCAAGACAATATTTAATCGTATATGATAATCAACAACTAACGCTAAGACAAGAAGTAGACTATTTTAAAGCAATAAAAAAACTGACAAAAGGAATCCCAATACAACATATAACACACTCCCAAGAATTTATGAAAATGAATTTCTACGTAAATAACGATGTCTTAATTCCAAGACCTGATACAGAAATTTTAGTAGAAGAAGTAATTAAAATAGCAAAAAAAATAAATGCAAAAAAGATATTAGACCTATGTACAGGAAGTGGAGCAATAGCTGTATCACTTGCAAAATATATAGAAAATAGCAAGATAACAGCAGTAGATATTAGTAAAAAAGCCTTAAACATAGCCAAAACAAATGCAAAGAAAAACAACGTAGAAAATCAAATTACATTTGTAGAATCTAATCTATTCCAAAACCTAGCAAAAGAAAAGTATGACATCATAGTATCCAATCCGCCATACATAAAAAAAGAAATTATAAAAACACTAGACAACGAAGTACAAAAAGAGCCGGAAATAGCATTAGACGGCGGATATGACGGATTAGACTTTTATAGAAAAATAATACATAATAGTGACGAATATCTAAAATTTAATGGATATTTATGTTTAGAAATAGGATATGACCAAAAGCAAGATGTAATAGACTTAATAGAGAATGAGAAAAAATATATAGACACATATTGTAAAAAAGATTTATACGAAAACGATAGAGTTATTGTAACTAAATTATCATGAAACTTTTTGGGACAGGCCAGAAAAGTTTCGGAAAAAGACGTTTTGGGACAGGCCAAAAACGTCCACGAGTGAGATTTTTTTGGCCTGTCCCAAAAAGTTTAAAAGGGGGAAATAAAATGTCTTTTTCTTCAGAGATAAAACAAGAATTAAATAAAACAAGTAATTTGGCAAATAAAGAAATTGTAAAATATGAATTATTAGGGTATTTAATATCTGGAAATATTGACGAAACAACAAAAAATGTAATTAAATTTTCAACAGAAAGTGATTACAATATAAATAGATTTTCAAAATTACTTGCTAATTTAAATATAAACCACAATATAGAGATAAGTGGAAAAAATTTTGTAATAAAATTAAAAGTTAAAGATATGGAAGGTAAAATACCAGATAAAGAAAATCTGAATGAAATAATAAATGAAAGCAAAGAAGAGTATTTAAGAGCAATTGTAAGGGGGATATTCTTAGGCTCAGGTTCAATAAACAACCCTGAAAATAAATATCACTTAGAAATAGTTTTAAATGATGAAATATATTTAGAAAAAGTGGCAGAGCTTTTAAAAAAATTGGGTGTTAACGTTAAAAAGATGGCAACTAAAAATAAATATTCAGTCTATATAAAAGAAGGAGAAGAAATTTCTAAGTTTTTGGCTTTGATAGGAGCAAATAAAGCTGTAATGAATTTTGAAGATATCAGAATTCAAAAAGAAATGCGCGGAAAAGTAAATAGATTAGTAAATTGCGAAGCGGCAAATTTAAATAAAACGATAAATGCTTCTGTTGAGCAAATTGCAGCAATAAGAAAATTACAACAATCAGGTAAGTTCAATAAATTAGATGACAATTTAAAAGAAATAGCAATGCTAAGACTAGAAAATCCTAATATGTCACTTGTAGACTTGGGAAAATTGTTACAACAACCAGTTGGAAAATCTGGTGTGAATTATCGCCTGAAAAAAATAATGGAGATAGCTAATGGATAAAAAAGAATTAGGAATATACATACATATACCATTTTGTAAGCAAAAATGCTATTACTGTGATTTTATTTCATTTGCAAACAAAAATGAGAAACAAGAGCAATACATAAAAGCAATAAAAAAAGAAATAGATACATATGAGTTTGAAAAATACAATGTTACAACAATATATATAGGTGGAGGAACACCTTCATATATAGAAAGTAAATATATAGTTGAATTAATAGAAAAACTAAAAAGTAAGCTAACAAACAATGAGACCAAATTTGACAAAATAGAAATTACAATAGAAGTAAATCCAGGAGCAGTCACAAAACAAAAGTTGCAAGATTTTAAGTCCTGTGGCATAAATAGGTTAAGTATTGGATTGCAAACTACAAACAACAACTTATTAAAACAAATTGGAAGAATTCATACATACGAAGAATTTTTAGAAACCTACAACATGGCAAAGGAAGTTGGGTTTGAAAATATAAATGTCGACTTGATGTTGGGTCTTCCTAATCAAACGATAAAAGATTTAAAAGATAGTTTGGAAAAAGTAATAAGACTAGGAGCAACACATATAAGTGTATATTCTTTGATTGTCGAAGAAGGAACGGTAATTTCTAAATTATTAGACGAAGAAAAAATAGAATTGCCAAGTGAAGAAACAGAAAGGGAAATGTATTGGTATGTGAAGAATACTTTAGAATTGAACGGATATAAACATTATGAAATATCAAACTTTGCAAAAGAAAATAAATATTCAAAACATAATATGAATTGCTGGAAGCAGGAAGAATACATAGGACTAGGTATTGCAGCACATTCATATTTAAATGATACAAGGTTTAGCAATGGCAATAACATAGAAGACTATATAAATAATGTGGAAAATAAAGAAATTGAAGAAGCGCAAACTTTGGAAGATAAGCAAAACGAGTTTATGTTGCTTGGATTGAGAATGCTAAATGGGGTGGATATTGCAAGTTTTAAGCAGAAGTTTGGTCAAAATCCAATTTATTTGTATAGAGATAGGTTGAATAAGTTGGTAGAAGATGGTTTGGTTGTGATTGATTTAAATCATATTAAATTGACTAATAAGGGGCTAGACTTGGCAAATTTGGTGTTTGAAGAGTTTATTTGAAATGAAAGGAATTAAAGCCTATGAATATAGAAATAAAAAAAATGAATAAAAATCACTTAGAAGAAATAAAAGAAAATTTAGAAACTGAATTTGACGACTTTTGGAATTACAATATTTTAAAAGAAGAATTAAGTTCAGATAGTTCCAAATACATAGTAGCAATATCAAAAAATGAAGTAATAGGATTTGCGGGAATAAAATTTGCCCTAGACCAAGTTGATATTATGAATATTGTAACAAGAAAAAATTATAGAAACAAAGGTGTAGGTACTTTGCTTTTAAGAGAGTTAATTTCTATTTGTAAAGAATTTAAGGCAAATTCTATTTTTCTAGAAGTTAGTGAAGATAACGAACCAGCTATTAAGCTATACAAAAAATTAGGATTTGAAAATGTTGGTATTAGAAAAAATTATTATAAAGATAAAAATGGAATAGTAATGAGATATATTGCAGAAGACAAATGAATTCCAAAAAATGTCGAAAAATAGTAGTTTTGGAAAAATATTTCCAAAACTTGACTAGAATGAAGCAAAGTTGTATAATATATACAGGAGATGATTTCTATGATAGAAAGAACAGAATATTTAGAACAATTAAAAAGATTTAAAGATAAAGACTTAATAAAAGTAGTAACAGGAATAAGAAGATGTGGAAAATCGACTTTATTTGATTTATATATAGAGTATTTAAAACAAAATCAAGTCAATTCAAAGCAAATTATAAATATTAATCTTGAAAATCCTGAGTATCATTTTGAAAGTTATATGGAACTATATAACTATGTAAATGAGAAAATAGGGGATGAGGAGAAGTATTATGTATTTTTAGATGAAGTACAAAATGTTCCTGAATTTCAAAAAGCTGTAGATGGGTTATATATAAAAAAGAATATAGACTTATATATAACAGGCTCAAACGCATATCTTTTATCAGGAGAACTTGCAACACTATTATCTGGAAGATATATAGAAATAAAAATGTTACCATTATCATTTAAGGAATATTTATCAGCATTTCCAAACAAAAAAGAATCTCGAGACAGAATATTTTTAGATTATATGAGAAATGGTGGAATGCCGGGGAATATAAGTTTATTAGAAAATAATGCAAATGATTTAGACAGATATTTAGACGGAATATTTTCTACAGTTGTATATAAAGATATAATGGCTAGAAATAATGTAACAGACAAAATGCTATTAGAAAGCGTTATAAAATTTATATATGATAGTATAGGAAGTCCCATATCAACTAAAAAGATAAGTGATACATTAACAAGCAAAGGGATGTCAACTAGCAATCATACAGTAGAAAATTATATAACAGCATTTTTAGAGAGCTTTTTAATATACAAAGCTGAAAGATTTGACGTTAAAGGCAAAAATTTACTTGCCAGGGATTATAAATATTATACAGTAGATACAGGATTAAGAAGTTATTTGCTTGGCAAAAAAGCAGATAAAGATATGGGACATATATTAGAAAATATAGTTTATCTTGAATTGTTAAGAAGAGGCTATAAAGTATATGTTGGAAAAGTAGATGATTTTGAAGTAGATTTTGTTGCAGAGAACAGAGAAGGAATAAAATATTATCAAGTAGCTCTGTCTGTTAGAGATGAAGATGTTCTGAAAAGGGAATTAAGAGCACTAGAAAAGACAGGAGACCATTATCCAAAATATTTATTGACTCTAGATATGGATTTAGAAACAGATTATAATGGAATAAGAAAGATAAATGTAGTTGATTGGTTATTAGAAAATTAAATAGCAACTTTAAAAGCACCATTAATATTCAATAGATTTGAATTAATGGTGCTATATTTGTATTTCCCCAAAGTCTTGATAACACGACATTTAAAGGCATGTTTTGTAACGAAAATGTAATATTAAAAAAGTAAACAATGTATTGACTAATTACATAATTATGTATAAAATTATAAGGTAAAAAAACAAAAGATAGAAAGGGAGATTTATAATGAAACGAAGAAACAAAGGTATAACATTAATTGCACTAGTAATAACAATAATTGTACTTCTAATACTTGCAGGAGTGGCGATTAGCACGTTAACAGGAGATAATGGAATACTAACAAAAGCAGCACAAGCCAAAAAAGATACAGAAAGAGCAAGTGCAAAGGAAAGAATACAAATAGAAGTAATGGCAAGTTACGGAGAAAATGGAACATTAGATGTTGATACATTAAAATCTAATATATCAGCACATATTCCAGAGGCAACTGTGGAGGGAGACACATTCCCAATAACAGTAACAGTAGATGGACAAACATTTACAGTAGATGCAGATGGCAACGTTGAAGCTGCAGGACCAACAGCTGTGATATCAGACATAAAATTGTTAGATAGCACAGGAGCAGAAGTAACAGAAGCGAATAAGCCGGAAGAAGGAACAACAGGATATCAAGCAAGCTTTAAAGTAACATTAACAGAGGCAGGAACAATAAATTCAGTAACATTTAATGGAACAACAATAACAGGAGAAAATGGAGTATATAAAATACCAGTAACAGAAAATACAACATATAAAATAAGTGTAAATTATACAGTAGATGGAACAACAGAGACAAAAGAGAGAAATGTGGTAATAAAAGATTTATTTATAAGTGCAGCACCAATAGAACCAGGAGATATAGCAACAGACCCTGATACATTTAAGAAAGTAACAGAAGGAAAAGTGCTAAATTATGGAAATACATTAAAAGTAACAGATGCAGAAGGAAATCAAGTTGACTTAGATGTAGAGTGGAAAGTATTTTATGCAGAAGGAAATGATATATACTTAATAGCAAGTGATTATGTGCCAGTAAGTAAGTTAGCAAGCCAAAAAACAAGCCTAGGATTTACAGACAATGGAAATTACAATATTTATTGGAGCAGTAGTAATGACTTTAAAGTAACAAGTATAGATACAGCAATAGCAAATAGATTTATGCTAAATCAAGAAGCAACATTTACAAAAAGTAATAGCAATTATAAAATGACAGCATGTTTATTAGATGCAAGTAAATGGGAAACATTTAGAGACACAAGGTGGGTAGATTCAAATAATGTAATAGGAAGTCCAACATTAGAGATGTGGATAGCAAGTTGGAATAAAAAATATACAACAGAAACAAATACAGCAGATAAGTTATATTGTAATAAAGCAAGTTCAACAGGATATTATGTAGGAACAGAAAATGAGCCAACAACTTATAGTATAGGCTCTGATGTAATGAGTGCAAAAGCAGGCTACCAAGACGAGCTATATTATCCGCATAGGAGCGTGTATAATAGTTGTTATGGATATTGGCTGGCTTCTCCGTCCGCCTACGGCAGTAACTACGGGATGGGTGTGTACTTCAGCGGCAGCGTAGACTGGTACAACTATTACATTAATTGCTGCGGGGTGCGTCCGCTAGTTCATCTAAAATCTGGAGTCAAAGTAAAGCCACAAGGTAAGGATTTTGTGCTAGTAGCAGAATAAAAAGATAAATAAGATAAAAAAGTAATGTGCTTGACAGGCCTTGTGTCTGTCAGCACAAAAATTTTGTAAAAAGGGGCTAAAAATGGGAGTAATAAATATGGCAAAAAATTTAAAGCAAATTCACCCGGATTTTGTAATATGCTATAAAGTAGGAAAATTTTATAACAGCTTTGGGAAAGACGCATGCATAATATCATATTTGTTTGAATACTCGACAAGAAAAACTGAACAAGATATTATTTCAACAGGATTTCCTAAAAATGCCCTTCCAAAAGTAATGTCAAAATTGGAAAAAGAAAAACTAAATTATCTGATAATAGATACAAGAAATAATTACAATGTTGACGAAGAAAGTGATAACAAAAATCTGAATAGATATCATGAAATATCAAAGAAAGCACAAAAATATGTAAAATATAAAAGAAGAATTGATGAAGTAAAAAATACGTTAATAAAAAATATAGAAAAAGAAGAGTTTGCAACAAAATTTACAAAGATAGAGGAAATATTGTATGGTAAATGAAAAATTTAAAATAATACAGTTTATAAGGGAGTTACTAATAATGATAGATAAAAATATGGTAAACTTTCCTAAAAAAGATATAGAGCTAAAAAATAGAATTAGAATGAACTCATATGATATTTTAGAATTAGCATATGAAGCAAATTCAATAGAAGAAATTGAAGAAAAGAAGAGGCTACTTCGAAAAATGATTGCAAAAATTAAAATTATAGATTTTCTTTTAAATTTATCTTATGACAAGCAAATAATAACTGAAAAGAAATATTATAAATTTGGAGAAAAAATGGACGACATTGTAAAATATACAACAGGGTGGATGAAATCGCTAAAATAGTTTTATTTTAGTGGGTATGGTTGAATGTGAGCCTTCGGTTTTGTTAAGGTTTATTCGAGACGTGAGCTTTGGATGTTAGTTTGGCTGGCTTCTCCGTCCGCCAACAACAGTAACAACGAGACGAATGTGAACTACAACGGCAACGTAGACTGGAACAACTATAACAATAATAACTACGGGGTGCGTCCGCTAGCTTCTAAAAAACTGTGGTTGTATTTACGATATGTAGAGCAAGAGAAGTTTTAGATAGAAACAAACCATATCCATTAATTAGATAAAACATCTAATTATAAAAACAAAATAGATACTTAGATTTGTTAGTAGGTTTTTCTCGAAAAGGAATTTTAAGTTAGTACCATTTTGGATAGTGTAGAACCATATGCGCTATCTTTTTTTATTCCAATTTAATCTTTTATTACATAAAGTATTATAACAGATTAAACTAGAAGAAAAGCTATTTAATTTAATTTTTCCTGTTTGATATAAGTGATATCTTGCTTTTAGTTTTCTTTTTACATTTCTATAACGAGCATAATTACCACAATTATTTCTACCTAAAAAGATAAAGTTATTTGTATTTTTATAAAGTCTAGTTTTTCTATTTAAATGCATTTTCTCCTGCTGTAAGAATTTAGAAATCATTTCTAAACAATATCTTAAATACTTTTTAGAAGGGTGAAACAATAAAAAATCATCTTGATATCTCACGAAATATTTAATTTTTAGTTCTTCTTTAATAAAATGATCCATATCGTTTAAATAAAATATTGCTAAAATTTGGCTAGTCATAGCACCGAATGCCTAGTCCTTCTTTTTCCGAATCAATTATATCAAAAACAATTTTTAAAGCATCATTATCTTTTATCTTTTTTCTTAATTTTTCTTTTAAAATATTGTGATCGATACTTGCGAAGAACTTACTAATATCACACTTTAAAATGTAATATGAACCATATTTAATTTTGCATTTTCTATGAAATTCTTGTGCAAGTCTTAAACCTTCACTAGTGCCTAAACCTTTACGACTAGCTACATTGACATCAAGGAGACAAGGCAAAATAGCAGGATACAAAATATGCCTTGCAACTAAATGATTAACTACCTTATCTTGCATATTTTGGCTAACAATTCTTCTTTCTTTTGGTTCGTAAATTGTAAAAACATTAGGTGTACCAGGTTTATAAGCCTTATTTTTTAAAATGTTATGAATTCTTGTAATGTAAATACATTTATATTCTAAAAATCTTGAAACTCTTCTTTTATTATTTGTATTTCTACAAACTTCATTATAAGCTTCTTTTATATTGTTAAAATCATAAATATTTTCGTATAAATATCCTTTTCTTTTCATAAAACACCTGCTATATATAAATTTCCAATTAAATCATATAGTAACTAGTTGGGAAAAAATAGAACAGTTTATAAAAAGTAAATTTTAGTTTATAAAAGTCGATTAGCACATAACAAAGTCGAAAGATGTCAAATTTTTTAATAAATTTTGAAAAACTTATTGCAAAGGAAAGAAAAATTTGTTATTATATGGAAAGTATTTTATCAAAAGTTGAATTCAAAAATTTTTAAGTCGAGAAAAAAATTCAAAAACAAAAATATAAATAAGAAAAAAGGTGATAAAAAGAGAAAAATAAAGAGAAACAAAAATCAAAAGAATATTTACCAATAAAGAAACATTGACATCGAAATAAAAATATATTAAAATGAAAGAGAGGATAAATAATGTATTTATTTACATACAAAGATTATTTAAAATATTCAAGAGAAAAAGAATGGAGGCTAGAAGAAGAGTCAGCAAAATACACTTATGATGTAGAACAAGAGAAAATTCACCAATATAAAGATAAAATTTTTAAAGAAATATTAAATAACAAAAAGGAATTTATAAGATTTATACAAAAATACTTAAAAAGTAATGAGTTTGAAAGTTTAACAGAAAGTGATGTCGAGAAATATAATAAAGAATTTATAACATCAAAATTTGAAAAAAGAGAGTCGGACAATATATATAAAATACCAAAATTTAATATGTATGTAATTATAGAACATCAAAGTCAAATAGATTATAAAATGTCAGAACGAATAACAGAATATAGTGTTGAATTAATGAGAGACATAAACAAAAACAATAAAAGCCAAATAGGAAATTCAGCAATTATAGTACCAATAGTGTTGTACACAGGAAATAGAAAGTGGAATAAATTTGAAGAAGACAAGCAACTGTATAAATTCGAATTTAAAGTGTTTGAATATACAAAGTTTAATCTAATAGATATAAATGATTACACTAAAGAAGAATTAATAAAAGAAGATACAGGAATGTCAAAAGCATTACTATTTGAAAAAACAAATTCAAAAGAAGAATTAAAAGAAGCGATGAATGAAATATTGCAAAAAGAGTTAACAAAAGAGGAAAAGGAATATATAGTAATGATACTTAAATATTCAAACAAAGTCATAAAATTCATACCGAAAGAAAGAAAAAATTATATTGAGAAATTAGAAGAGAGGGGAAATGAAGAGATGAAATTTGGAATATATTTTAGCGAATGGTTAGAAGATGAAAAGAGAGAAGGAGAGAAAATTGGCGAAAAACGTGGCGAAAAACTAGGGATGGCAAAAGCAATAAAACAAATGGTAAAAGAAATGATTAAAAATAATATAAATGATGAACAAATAATGAGGATAACTAAAATAGACAAAAAAGAACTAGAAAAATTGAAAATAGCATAAATATTTAGTAATAAAACATAATAGAAATATTGAAATCGGGGAAAAGAAAAAATGTTCGTAAAAAGTATTGACAAAATAAAAAAACAGTTATACAATATAAACGAACAAAAATTCAGAAAAGATTTCAGGAGGTACAAAATGATAGCAACATTACATATAAAAAATATAGGAATAATAGAGGATTTAAGTATAGACTTAAACAAAGGGTTAAACATATTAACAGGAGAAACAGGAGCAGGAAAAACATTAATAATAGACTCGTTGCAAATAATATCAGGTGGAAGATTTGGTGTTAAGATAGATTTTGGACACGAAAGCGTAGAGATGTTATAATAGTTTT
>CATGLK010000013.1 GCA_949538735.1 uncultured Clostridia bacterium | reverse complement strand
TCTAAAAGTTCCATATTCTGTTTTCTCTTTCCTTTCCGTAGATAGATAAATCATTCTTTTTGAGTAACCCTCTAGGATACGCCTATACTCTCCTCATTAACACATTCTAATTATTACCTATCACTAAATTTGTGGTAGTGAAAACACTACAAATTGTTCAGTCCTTCGAAAAAAAAAATTTTTTTCTACTATGACCTCTGCTGACTTCTTGTGATAAACCTTTTTCGACCACTATTTCTAGCGTTCACAAGACCTCACAGGATAAGCCGTTTAACTTTCCTCTTTTACTCGCTTAATTTACTGCATAAGGTTACGTATATCTTTTGGGCTTTGACTTGTTATGTAGTCTTACCCTCTTATACAGCCTTGGTATTAAGTTTTTGTTCATCGAGCCAAGATTTTGATACACACTTCCTTCACTTCCACCTCACGATGGATAGCTTGTGCTTCTCTATGTGGTTGGCGATATATACCTCCACTACGGACTTTCACCGATTAGTTAAACGACATGCCTGTCGTACGTTATTAAAAGTGAATGACTCAAAATCATTCACTTTTTTCCAAAATGTGCATATTGGTTGAAAATATACGGAATACGTGCTATAATTATATTATGTAACCATAAAATTATTACAGAAAGGTTGGTAAAAAATGATTAAGTATTTTATGCGGAGGACTATTTATAAGGAGTTTGACAAAGAATCACAGGACATGCTTTTGCAACTGAATTCAAAGCAACACATAATCGAGATACTTTGTTTTATGTTTTGGGCAGTTGCCTTTATTTTCCCATACATTCCAGTATTTATAATTGATGTATGTGAAGATATCGAGCTTTCTATGACTACTCAAATAGCGATTATAGCTTTTATGCTAATATGCATGGCTGGATTGCTAGTATCTATGAAGGTGTTTAAAAGAGCTATGTTTGGATTCTCACAGTTGTTGGCAGAAAGAATTTACTTTTTAGTATGCACAACCAAAGGCAAGGCTATTTGTAAAAATGAGCTTAAGATTATTAATCAGGCAAACGAAAAGTTATATGCATTTATTGCAACTCAAATGTGTCGTGGATATTGCTACTCAATCTGTTTTGAAATATGTAAAGCATTAAAAAAGGGTTGCATAGAATTTCTTGCAATAAAGAAATTTTCTCCACATGATGATGAAGAAGATGATGGAAAAGATTTTACAATGCATGTCCTCTATGTAAACAATGGTTGGGCTTTTGATACATATAGTTCTCGTCAATATCCGATTGAGAAATTGCACGAAATCTACAAAGCTAAAATTTATAAGTCTTTTAGTTTTGATGAAATTAGTAGCAAATCTTATGAAGAATTTAGAGAAGAACAAGAGCCTGAACTCGCAAAGTGGTCTATTGATAATGACTGTTCCATGTTTTGGAAAGGTGACAAGGAGGAAACTTAAACATTTCACGACTGGTTATACAACTTATAACCAGCCGTGTTTTTATGTGTAAAGATATGATTTTTTATAAATTTGTTATAATTTATTGCAATTTATTAAATTTATGATATACTTTAATAAATTGATTGATATTTGTATCAATCGTCAAGAGAGCCAAAGAAAGTTGTAGATAACTACGCCAACGGCACCAAAAAAGAGAGAATGAAACTGATATTCATTCTCTTTTTGCCGTTCAAGATAAGTGCAACTTTTGAAAAATACAAATAAATCTTGACTTTTATGTAAATAAATAGTACAATACTAAACAGCATAGGGAGAAATTCCTAAGTTAATAATTCTTTTCGCTAATTAGCGAAGAAATAATTCTTGTTTTTAACATATGAATGTAATTGCTTAAAGGAAACGGAGGACAACAAATATGTTAAGAAAAGTCATTCTATGGTTTATAACATATGGACTGAGTTGCATACTATCAAATATTTTTAGAGGATTAGGACAAGGCCAAATATTTTTCTATATTTATGCTGGAACCCCAATAATACTTTTAACATTTGAAATGTTTTCTGCATCAAAGGTGATAGGGCTTCTTGCAGAAATTGTTGGAGAAAATGAAATTGCAGATGCAGCGAGTGGAAGAATAACTCTATTTATGGCAATAGAATTTGCGATTAATTTTATAGTAGTTCTTATTGCAGTATTGGGAGTAACAGTACTATTTAAGATAAATTTTCTTGTTGCATATCAAATTATAACACTTGGTAAATGTATATGTGCAAACCAGATACAAGAATAAAATTAATAACAATAATAAAAAACCTCTTTTTGAGGTTTTTTATTATTGAAAACTAGCATATATGTAAATTTTTGAAAAAACATTGACAATGATGTGAAAATATGGTAAAATCAATAACTGTAATCCGCTTAGTCAAGGTACAAAAACATTAACAACAAGTTAATTACCTTTATTTAAGGATTAGCGAGTATACAAATAAGGGAGGTGCATTTTAAATGTACGCAATAATCGAAAGCTGTGGAAAACAATACAAAGTAGCAGAAGGAGACGTAGTATTTTTCGAAAAATTAGATACAGAGGAAGGAAAAAAAGTAACATTTGACAAAGTAATCCTAGTATCAGAAGAAGGAAAAGTACAAGTAGGAAATCCATATGTTAAAGGTGTAAAGGTTGAAGGAAAAGTAGTTTCACATGGTAAAGCTAAAAAAATCATAGTATTCAAAATGAAAGCTAAAAAGAACTACAGAAGAAAACAAGGACACAGACAACCATACACAAAAGTAGAAATCACAGGAATTAAAACAGCTGCAAAGAAAACAGCAGCAAAAGCAAAAGCTGAAGCTACAGAAAAAGTTGAAGCATAATTTATTTAAAACATAGATTTTAAAAGAGAAAACATAAATAAAACGAAACCGAAAGGAGTTGAGAAACATGGCTCATAAGAAAGGTCAAGGTAGCAGTCACAACGGTAGAGACAGTGAATCTAAAAGACTTGGTGTCAAAAGAGCTGATGGACAATTTGTCTTAGCAGGAAACATCCTAGTAAGACAAAGAGGAACAAAAGTACATCCAGGAACTAATGTTGGAAAAGGTAGCGATGATACACTATACTCATTAGTAGACGGAATTGTAAAATTTGAAAGAAAAGGAAGAGACAAAAAACAAGTAAGTGTCTATCCACAAGAACAATAAAATAATAAAAAGTCAATCTGAAAAGATTGACTTTTTTTGTATAAAAAACTTGTAGATACAGGCTCTATGTGATATAATCCAAAGGAAAAAACAAAACAAAAAAAGAGGAAAAATAATGGAAGACAAAATAGACATCATACTTGCAACATATAACACAAAAATAGAATACCTAAAAAAGCAGATAGACAGCATATTAAATCAAACATACACAAATATAGAAATAATAATAAGTGATGACAATTCAAGCGAAAAAGAAGTACAAAAAATTTTAAAAGAATATGAAGAAAAAGATAGTAGAATAAAATTATACATACAAGAAAAAAATATTGGATATATAAAAAACTTCCAATTTTTATTAGAAAAAGCAGGAGCGAAATACATAATGTTTTGTGACCATGATGATATATGGTATAAAAACAAGGTAGAAGAAAGCATCAAAAAATTGAAAAGTGAAAATGTTGATTTAGTATATTGCAATTCAACACAAATAAATGAAAATGATGAAGTAATAAAAAGAAATTATTTTAAATACAAAAATGTACCATTAATTAAAGGAAAAAGCAAACTTGCAATATCACGTTGTGTGGGAATAGGATGTTCACAAATAATAACAAAGCAAGTAAGAGACAAAATGTTACCATTTACAGAAGAAGTGATGGCACATGACTGGCTAGCAGCTTTTATAGCAAATGAGAATAAAGGAATAGCTTATATTGAAGAACCATTATTTGGATACAGATTACACAATACTAATGTATTTGGTGGAAGAAATTTAGCTCAAAATTTAGCTATATGGAAAAAAGAAAACGGTAAAAACTATAAATCGTATTTAAAATATAGAAAAGAAAAGGTAATTGATAAAGCATACCTAAATGGGGCTAAAATGTGTAAACAATATGCGACAAATGAAGAAAATAAGAAGTTTTTAGAAGACATTATTAAATATTACGAAAGCTTAGAAAAAAGTAAATATGTGAATTTCCATATTTTTAAATATTTTAAGTTTTTAGCAGGAAAAAGTCTTTTAAAAAAAATGATAAAAGAAATAGTGATTTTTCATTTCCCAATAATCGGATTTTTGGAATTTGCAAAGTAGAAATTTAATTATTGATGTGTAAATATCAATACATTGACAAAAATAGCAATCCAATATAGAATAGAAAAGCATAGAAAATACATAATTGAACGAAAGGAGCGAAAGTGACTAAAAATCACGGATAAATATGGAGTTTATTAAAGAAATAGTAAAAAATAGAAAACTAATATTAAAATTAGGAAAGAACGATTTTAAAAATAGATTTGCAAGTACAAGCTTAGGAAGTATATGGGGATTTTTAAATCCATTTGTATTTATGATGATGTATGTTATCGTATTTCAATTTATATTTAAAACACAAGGAGAAGGTAATTCACCATATGTTGTATGGTTTTTACCTGGAATGGCAATGTGGATGTGCTTAAATGACAATATAATGGGAGCAAGTGGATCAATAAGAGCATATGCATATTTAGTAAAAAAAGTAGTTTTCCCAGTAGATGTTATACCAATGATAACAATAACTGGAAATAGTATAGTATCAGTATTTTTATTTACAATAGCAGCAGTTGTATGTATGATATTTGGATATATGCCAAATATTTTAGAATTTATATATGTTCTTGTTGCAGCATATGCATTTATTTTAGCATTAACAAGATTTACATCAGCCATAACAACATTAGTACCAGACTTTTCAAATTTATTATCAATTGTTATGCAAATATGTATGTGGGCAACACCAGTAGTTTGGGGATTAACAATGATATCTGAACATCCATTACTTTTAAATGCTATGAAATGTTTACCATTCACATATTTAGTAACAGCATTTAGAGAAGTGTTTATGGGTGGAACTATTATTAGTGATGGACACTTTATATATACAATAATATTTTGGACAATTACAGTAGTATTATTTATATGGGGAAATCACGTATTTAAAAGAAACAAAAAAGACTTTGCTGATGTATTATAAATAATAAATAGAAAGGATTTTACAAATGGGAGAGAACGTAATAGAAATAAAACATTTGACAAAAGAATACAAAATGTATCCTACAAAAAAAGATAGATTAATGGAAGCTATATTTCCAAGTGCTAATAGACATTCAACATTTAGAGCAATGGACGATTTAAACCTTGAAGTGAAAAAAGGAGAAATACTAGGTATACTTGGAAAAAACGGAGCTGGAAAATCCACACTATTAAAAATGGTAACAGGAGTTGTAACTCCAACAAATGGAGAAATAATCACAAAAGGAAAAATAAGTTCATTATTAGAATTAGGAACAGCTTTTAATATGGAATTGACAGGAATAGAAAATATATATCAACATGGACAAGTAATGGGACTAACAAATGAACAAATAGAAGAGAGAAAGCAAGAAATAATAGACTTTGCAGACATAGGTGACCATTTATATCAACCAGTAAAAACATATTCTTCTGGTATGTTTGCTCGTTTAGCTTTTTCATGTGCTATAAATGTAGATCCAGAAATTCTAATTGTAGACGAAGTTTTATCAGTAGGAGATATGGCGTTTCAATTAAAATGCTTCAAAAAATTTGACCAATTCAAAAAGAAAGGAAAAACAATTCTTTTTGTAACACACAGTATTACAGATGTATTAAAAAATTGTACAAGAACAATAATAATAAATTCCGGAAAGAAAATTTTTGATGGTGGAGTAAAAGAAGGGGTTGAAAAATACAAAAAAATAATAGTAGGAATAGATGAAGCAGTACAATCGAAAGAAAAAGGAAAAACTATTAAAACAAAGAAGACAACAAATAAAGATACATGGAAATCACACTTTAATGAAAATGATGAAATAATAGAATATGGAAATGGACAAGCAGAAGTAATAGACTATGGTGTATTTGACGAAAAGGGAAATTATTTACAATCAATAGATAATGGGAAAGAAGTAATATTAAAATCTAAAATAAAATTTAATGACACAGTAAATGAGCCAATATTTACAATGACATTAAAAGATTTTAATGGATTAGAAGTGTGTGGAACAAATACTTTAATTGAAAAAATAGCAACAGGAAAATACCAAAAAGGAGATGTTATTGAAGTATCATTTAAAACAAGATTACAAGTAGCTCCAAACAAATATACACTTTCATTTAGTTGTACACATTTTAAGCCAAGTGGAGAATTAGAAGTATTAAATAGAAAATATGATGCTTTATTAGTAGAGATTATTTCTTCAAAAGAGCATGTAGGAGTGCTAAGTTTAGATACAGACATAAGTATTAATAAACAAAAATAGATAGGGGAAAAGTATGAAGTTGAATTTTGATTATTATAAAGAAAATGATACATATGAACTAAAAAGAAAAGAGAAAGATTTTGAAGGCACAATAAAAGAGCTAGAAAACATAAGAAAAAACCTTGTATACTCATACGACTTTAAGCAAAATTCAAATATACTAGAAATAGGAGCTATTGTAGGAGCAATAACAGAAGCTCTATGTGAAAAAAATGAAAAAGTAATATCAATTGCTTTTGGACAAGAAGAAGCGGAAACAATTGCAAAAAAATGTGAAAATAAAGAAAATTTAGAAATAATAGTAGGAAAATTACAAGATATTAAATTAGAAGAAAAGTTTGATTATATTACATTAATAGGAGTATTGGAGTATGCGCAACATATTTTTTGCGGAGAAAAGCCAGCAGAAGAGTTAGTAAAATATTGCGTAAACCTATTAAAACCAAATGGAAAGCTTTTAATTGCAACAGATAACAAATTTGCATTAAAATCATATGTAGGTGATTTGGATGAATGTACAGGAAATACTTTTGATTCCATTACAGGATATAAAAGTAGCCCAAAAGAATATAAATTGGGAAAAAATAAAATAGAAGAAATATTAAAAAATGTAGGGTTAAATTACTATAAATTCTTATATCCTTTACCAAATTATAAATTGCCTAGTTTAATATTCTCAGATGAATATTTGCCAACCAGCTCAAAAATAAATGGATACTTTCCTTGTTATCATAAAGAAAGTTCAATATTTTTCAGCGAAGTAGATGCATACGATACAATAATAAAAGACGATAATAAAATGTTTCCTTTTTTTGCAAACTCATATTTTATAGAAGCTTCACAAGTCGAATTTAAAAATGATACAAAATATGTGTCTTTTAATAACTATCGCAAAAAAGAATATCAGTTAATGACTAAAATTAGAGAAAAAACAGTAGAAAAGACATATATTAATGAAAAGTCTAAAATACACTTAAACAATATGATAGAGAATATAAAAAAATTAAGAGAAGCTAATATAGAGATATTAGATTATGAACAAGAAGGAAAAGTGATAAGTAAATTTGTAGAAGGTAAACTAGCATCACAAGTAATATCAGATAATATACAAAACCCAGAAAAAATATTTGAGATATTAAACCAATACAAAGAAGCGATTGATAAAATTGCTATTCCATATCAAGAAGAAAAACAAACAGTATTAGAAAAATATATTCCTGATATAAACAAAGAAACATTAAAAGAATTTCATTATTTAGAAAATGGATACTGGGATATGATATTAAAAAATTGTTTTATAATAGAAAATAAATGTGTATTTTTTGACCAAGAATGGGTAGAAGAAAATGTCCCAATAGAGTTTTTAATATATAGAAGTATTGTAAATATAGAAAAATTACGTAATAAAATTGAAGAATATAAAATTTATGAAAAAATGGGAATAAAAAAATATATTTCTATATTTGAAGAATTAGACAGAAAAATAACAGAAAATATAATGGATAAAGAATTATTTGAATTTTATACTAGAAAATACAATAATCCAATATATGAAAATTATGTTTTAAAAGGTGATATTAATAATTTAACTCGTGATAAAACAGAATTAGAAAAAAGCAAGAAACAATTAGAAACTGAAATATATGGATATAAAGATGAAATATCAAAACTAAATAATGAATTAAAAGATATATATCAATCAAAAACTTGGAAGGTAGCAAAAAAGCTAGCAGACATTAAAAATACATTTACAAAATAACGAAAAGGAGCATATGTAAATATGGTAAAAAAAGCAATAAGGACAATAAAAGAAAATGGAGTTAGAGGTTCTATAAATAAAGTGAAAAACTACTTTTGTGATGAAGAAAAAAAGGAATATTATGCTTGGATTAGAAAAAACACACCAACAAATAAAGAGATAAAGGAACAAAGAAATCATAAATTTGAAAATATGCCAAAAATAAGTATAGTAATTCCACTATATAATACACCTAAAAAGTATTTATTAGAACTAATAAAATCAGTGCAAAATCAAACATATAGTAATTGGGAATTATGTTTAGCAGATGGAAGTACAGAACCATTAGAATACTTAAAAGAATATGCAAAAAAAGATGAGAGAATAAAATATCAAATTCTAGAAGAGAACAAAGGGATATCTGGAAATACAAATGAAGCATTAAAGCTTGCAACAGGGGATTTTATAGCATTATTAGACCATGATGACTTAATACCAATTAATTCATTATATGAAATAGTAAAAGCAATAAATGAAAATCCAGATGCAGAATATATATTTACAGATGAAGATAAATTTGTAGATATAAACAAAAAGACAAGACGTGAGCCTAACTTTAAACCAGATTATGCATTTGATACATTTACAAGTTATAATTATATATGTCATTTTAGTATATTTAAGAAAGAATTAATGGACAAACTAAAAGGGTTTAATGAACAATTTGATGGTAGTCAAGATTATGACTTGATTTTAAGAGCGGTAGAAAATGCAAAACAAGTAGTTCATATTCCTAAGATTTTATATCATTGGAGAGTGTCACCAAGTTCAACAGCAGGAAATGCAGAAGCAAAACCATATTGTTTTGAAGCTGGAAAAAATGCAGTTCAAGAACACTTAAAAAGAAAAGGATTAACACAAGGAAAGATGGAATTTGGTGTGGCAATTGTACGAAATAGAGCTGTATATGGAATAAAAAAAGAATCAAAAGTAACAGTCTTATTATATTTACAAGATGAAAGAATAAATATAGAAGAACTAAATAAGTCAATTAATGAATTAACATATAAAAATTATGAAGTTATTGTTATTTCACCAAGAGAAATTAAAATAGAAAATGACAAAATAAAAGAAATAATAGTTATCGAGCAAGATAAGCTAATTTCTGAAATGAATGAAATTGTACAAAAATCAGACAGTGAGCAAATAATATTTGCTAAGGATATTCAATGTATAAAAACAAAAGATTTTATAGAACAATTATTAGGATTTATACAAAGAGGCGATGTAGGAGTAATTTCACCAAGAATAATTTATAGAAATACAAGTACTCAATACAATGGAACAGTATATGGAATAGATAAAGAAAAAATAGGTTATTTAGACTATACTGATATTGCAGGAAGTTTTGGATATGTAACAAGAGGTGCAGTAGTTCAAAATTATTCAATAATAAAATCAGAATGTGTAATGGTAAATAAAAAAGATTTAGAAAACACAGGATATTTATCAGAAAATATGGATTATTCAGATGCAATAGCAGATTTATCATTTACGTTATTAAAGAAATTTAATAAATTGAATGTAATAAATCCACATATTGAGTTAGAAGTTTTGGAAATTACAGAAAAACAAGGCGAAAATAACTTCTATAAAAAATGGGAAAAAGAGCTAACAAAACCTGACCCTAATTATAATATAAATTTAAGATTTGAAAAAAATGAATTATTTAAAGTAAAAAATTAAAGAGCAAGAAAGGACGTAAAAATGAAAGTAGACATATTAATGGCAACTTATAATGGAGAAAAATACTTAAGACCACAAATAGAAAGTATATTAAATCAAACATTTAAAGATTTTAAACTAATAATATGTGATGATTGTTCAAAAGATAATACATGGCAAATATTAGAAGAGTATAAAAATAAAGATAGCAGAGTTCAAATAATAAGAAACGAAAAAAATTTAGGATATAACAAAAACTTTGAAAAGTTATTAAGCTATGTAACAGCAGATTATTTTATGCTATCAGATCAAGATGACTTTTGGATGGAAAATAAAGTTGAAGAATCTTATAATAAAATAACTTCTGAAAAATTAGACTTAGTTTGCTCAGATTTAGAAGTTGTAGACAAGAATTTGAAAACAATACATAAATCAATGTGGGATTTTTGGCCAGATTATAGCATTAAAGAGAAAATTAAAAAAAGTAAGGATTATAGAAGTTGTGTAATGACAAACTGTATAACAGGTTGTACAACTATTGTTAATAGTAAAATAATAGACAAGCTAGTTCCTTTACCAGGATATCCAATAGTACATGACTGGTGGATAGGATTAGTTGCAGGAGCAAATGGAGATATAGGATATATAGAAAAGCCATTAATAAAATACAGACAACATGGAAATAATCAAATAGGATATGTTACAACAAAAACAATATATAAATTTTCTAGAACATTAAGAAGACATTTAATAACAAATCATATTCAAATATTGGAAACATTACAAAAAAGAATAGATGTCTTAAATCCAGAGCTAAAACCAGTTATAGAAAATGGAATTAAATATTTAAAATCTATAATGGACACTAAATTTATAGTATTAAAAAACAAAAAAGCATTTAAAGAATTATATAAATATGAAGATGACAAATACATTAAACAAATTTCCTTAATGTATAACTATCCATTATTTGCTTATATATATAGAGCTTTTTATGTAATGAATGTAAAAATATTTAAGGAGAAAATAGGAATGAAGCAATTTGCAAAAAAAGTATTACAAACATATTTCCCACGTGTATATGCACCAATACATAATCATAGAAATAAAAAACAAATGAAGAAAAATGGTGGATTACAATATAATTATGATGTTAACATTGACGACTATAAAAATATGATGGACCAAATGTACAAAAACTTTGAGAAACCTGAAACTAGAAAAACATTTGTCCCATATAATGAAAAACCATATGAAAAAACAGAAAATGATGTAAAAGTAATTGCACATTATTTACCACAATATCACACATTTAAAGAAAATGAGGAATGGTGGGGAAAAGGATTTACAGAATGGTCTAATGTTACTAAAGCAACACCACATTTTTTAGGACAAATGCAACCTAAATTGCCACAAGATATAGGATTTTATGATTTAAGTCAAAAAGAAAATATTAAAAAACAAATTGAACTAGCAAAACAATATGGAATATATGGATTTTCAATATATTATTACTGGTTTAATAGACACAGACTAATGGAAAAACCATTAGATATAATTCTTGAAAACAAAGACTTAGACATCAATTTCTGTATAAACTGGGCTAATGAAAACTGGACTAAAAGATGGGACGGTGGAGATAAAGAAATCTTAATAGCTCAAGATGATGATGAAGAAAAACTAATATACTGTATTAAAGATATGGAAAAATATATTAGAGATGAAAGATATATAAAAGTAGACGGAAAACCACTAATAATAATATATAAACCTACATTAATAAAAAATGTAGGAATAATGGTAGAAAACTGGAGAAAATATTTAAGAGAAGTTGGAATAGGCGAAGCATATATTATGGCAGTAAAAACATTTGATATAACAGATGAATATAAAAGTATATTTGATGGATTTATAGAATTCCCACCATTTGGTATGGAAATAAAAGTAATGAATGATAGATTAAAATTCTTCAATAAAAACTTTAAAGGAGTAATATATGACTATGAAAGAATGGTAGAGGAAAAAACTTATCTTAGACCATTTGACCATAAATTATATCGTGGAATATTCCCAGCTTGGGATAACACTCCAAGAAGACAATATACACCAGATGTATTTTGGGGGTCTACACCTAAATTATATGAAACATGGCTAGAAGACTTGGTAAAAGAAACGTTAGAAAATGATGAACTAGATGAAAAGATGATATTTGTAAATGCATGGAATGAATGGGCAGAAGGTGCATGCTTAGAGCCTGACAGAAATTATGGATATGCATATATACAAGCAACAAGAAATGTATTAGAAAAATATAAAAAAGCTAAAGGAGAAAAATAAGATAAATATGGAAAATATAAAAAAACTAGTAAATAAAAAAAGTTGCTTAATAATATTTCTATTTTTATTATTTTTGATATTTTTGATTTATCAACATCAAGGAATGTTCATGTATTATGATGATTATGGTTATGCATCTCTAAGTTATGTATATAATGTAGAACATGTTAAAGGCACAAATTACAACTTTAATGATATTATGCAATTTGCAAAAGGACATTACGATTGGTGGGGAGGAAGAATGTTATTCTTGACTCTTGAAATTGTTATAATACGTTATTTAGGATTGCAAGGATTCCGTATAATACAAAGTATAGTTATTCTTGGAATAGCAGTTTTAACATATTTAATATTAAAGAACATATTAAAAAAGAAAGAAGGAAGTATAAAGCTTGCTATATTATCAATAATCAGTTATGGAGTTATTGAAATTGCTGTATTTCGCTCAGGAGTATTTTGGATGTCAGCATCTGTACTATATGTATTTCCTCTGGCATTTTGTTTGTTGTTTGTATATTTATATATGAGATATAGAGAAAACATTAATTTTAAAAATGAAATAACAAAGTATATATATGCTATAATAATGGGAATTTCAATTTTTGCAGCAACCTTTTCACAAGAGCAAATAGCTATTGCGACAATAGTAATAATATCAATTTTTACTATTTACAATTTTGTAAAAAATAAAAAAGTTAGCAAATTAGATATAGTGCTATGCTTAGTGGCTTTGGTTGGTTTTGCTATTTTAATGTTAGCACCAGGCAATGGAGTGAGAAAAGAGCTTGCAAATAGCAATTTTTATGAAAAGCCATTTATACAAAGAACGATAGGAATGTATAAAGATATTGTAAAAGTCAATTTTGGAGAAACAACTAGAATATTTTCATTATTATTTTTTGCTAGTATAACATATTGTTCATTTAGTAATATTAAAGAAAAAAGAGGAATAAAGTTACTAAATCATCTTGCTTGTATTTCAATGATATTGATTTTATGTTATAGTGTTATTTGTCCTAATGGATATTTTGCAACAATATTACGAGAAAATCAAAACATAATAAAAGAATGTGGATATATTTTAATATCAATGGTTCAAGTAGTACTTATGATATATAGTTTAACAATTTACTTTTGGAATAGGGATAATATTTATTTAATTTCTATATTATATGCAGGAATTATATCACAAATAAGTATGTTAGTAGCACCTTATTTCCCAGAGAGATCAGTTGTAATGTTTGAAATATTAATGAGCCTACTAATGATAAAAATATTATTAGATATAGAATTGAAAAATAAACAGCTATATAATTATTTATTAATACCTATTATAATTATTTGTTGTTTTAATGTATATACCATTACAAAAGGGTATCAAGCCAATATAGAGGCTAACAAATATAATGATAATGAACTAATTCAAGCAAGAGAAAAAATATCACTTGGAGAAAAAGTTGAAAAGATAACATTAAGAAAACTAAAAAATGCCGCATATGCAGGGGATCAATTTTATATGATAAATGATCCGCTAATGAAAGAGCTTATTTGTGAATATTATGATTTACCATATGAAACTGAAATTGAATATATAGATTAATCATAAAGAAGAAGGAGAGCTTATGGAGAAGATAAAAGGAAAAAAAGGAATTGTAGTATTGCTATTAATTTTTTATATATGCATATTTTTAATAGGAAAATCTACAATGCTAAGTCCAGATGAATATAACTATAGTCATATAACTTGGACAGACCAAAGAATATTAGGAGTCAAAGATATAATAAAATCACAAGCTTTATTATATGAAAAATGGACAGGAAGAATACCAGTGCATACATTAATACAAACAATTCTATATATAGGAACGTGGATATATTATATAATAAATCCTATTATATTTATTACATTTGTGATATTGATGGGGAAAATTGTATCAAATAAAACAAACTATTTTAAGATAAGTTTGACATTGTTTTTGATTTTATTTTTTGTAAAATCTAGTGCACAGAAATTTATATGGCTATCTGGAAGTATAAATTATTTATGGACAAGCACTATAATGTTAGGAGTAATGTACTATTTTTATAATATTATAATGAAGGACAAAAAAATTACGAATAAAGAAATACCAATGTTTTTTGCAATTTCGTTTTTTGCAGGATGGTCACAAGAAAATGTTGCATTTGTTTTAGGTACTTTTATCATTATGATATGTTTAATAAATATAAAGAAATTTTTAAAATATGAAAAAAGAGATAAGATAATAATAATTGCTAGTATAATTTTATTTGGAATAGGTGCTATGGCATTAATTTTTGCACCAGGAAACTTTATAAGAGCAAATACAATGCAAAGAGATATCAAAAGTTCATTATTAAATATAATAAATAATGTGAAAGAAATGAAAGAAATAATTATAATTTATATAATATCAGCATTATCAATACTTATGATAAAAAGTGATAAAAAAGAAAAGAAAACGATGATAAAAACACAACTAATACTAGTAAGTACAGTGATTATAGCGGTACTTCCAATGTTATTTATAACAGAATTTCCAACAAGAGCTGCACTTGCCTATGAAACAGTTATATTAGTGGGAATACTAGCTAATACAAGTTTTATAATTAGAAATCTAAACTTAAAAAAGACAATAGTAATACTAGAAATTATATGTACAATCGGAATTTGTTATAAGCTAGCCAAAAATGTTTCTGTTTCGGAAAATTACGTACGTCCGTATAAAGAAAAAATGATAATGGAAATTTATCAAGAACAGAAAGCAGGAAAAAAAGATGCTGTATTATCTGAGTTCAAAGATAAAGATAAAATAGTAGCGTTAGGGCCAACAGCATTGTTAAGACCTGATGATTTCCCTGAAAAGTCAAAAGATTCTTTGACAAATAGATATATGGCAAGGTATTATGGATTTGACAATATTACAACAGTAGAAGAATAGATAAAAAATATAATAAATGTGTTAAAAAGAGGAGAATAAAAATGGAAAAAATATCAGTAATTGTTTCTTGTTATAATGAAGAAGAAAGTTTACCATTATTTTACGAAGAAATGGAAAGAGTAAGAAAAGCAGATTTCGAAGATGAAACAGAATTTGAATATATCTTTGTAAATGATGGATCAAAAGATAAAACACTTGAAGTAATGAAAAAACTAGCAAAAGAAGATAGCAAAGTTAGATTTATATCATTTTCTAGAAATTTTGGTAAAGAATCAGCGATGCTTGCGGGGCTTGAAGCAGCAGAAGGAGACTATATAACATTAATGGATGCAGATTTGCAAGATCCACCAGCACTACTTAGAGAAATGTATGATACAATAAAAAAAGAAGGATATGACCAAGTAGGAACAAGACGTGTAACAAGAAAAGGAGAGCCACCTATTCGTAGTTTCTTTGCAAGGATGTTTTATAAATTAATAAATAAAATGTCAAATGTAGAAATGGTAGACGGTGCAAGAGATTACAGATTAATGACGAGACAAGTAGTGGACAGTATTATATCTATGAAAGAATATAACCGTTTTTCAAAAGGACTATTTAGTTTTGTAGGATATAAAACTAAATGGCTAGAATATGAAAATGTGGAAAGAGTAGCAGGAGAAACAAAATGGTCTTTCTGGAAATTGTTTAAATATGCAATAGAAGGAATAACAGCATTTTCAACAGTACCATTAGTAATAGCATCTGTAATAGGATTATTATTTTGCTTAATATCATTTTTATTAATAATATTAATTATTATAAAAACACTAGTATTAGGAGACCCAACTAGCGGATGGCCATCAATGATATGCATTATATTCTTTGTTAGTGGAATACAATTATTTTCTTTAGGAGTAATAGGACAATACTTAGCAAAAACATATCTAGAAATAAAACAAAGACCAATTTATATTATAAAAGAAACAGAAAAAGATATATAAAGCTTAGGAAATTGAAAAAGCAAATAGGGAGAAAAGTAAAAAATGGATAAAATAAAAGAATTATATATAAAAAACAAAGAAATAATAAATTACTTAATATTTGGAGTGTTAACAACAGTGGTTAGTCTTGCCACTAAATATTTATTATTATTTACAATTCTAGACGCAAAAAATAGCGTTCAATTACAAATAGCTGTAATAATATCTTGGATAGTAGCATGTGCATTTGCATATGTTACTAATCGTATTTGGGTATTTGAAAGTAAATCAAAAAAAATTATATTAGAAATGTTTAAATTTTTTAGTTCAAGGTTAGCAACATTAGGATTAGAAATGTTGATAATGTTTGTATTTGTAACACTGTTAGGATTAAATACAGATATGTGGGTTGTAATTTGGACATTAGTTGCACAAGTGTTAATCATTATTATGAACTATGTACTAAGTAAACTAGTAGTATTTAAAGATAAAAAAGATAAGGAATAAATTCTCAGACAAGGAAAAAATAACCATTGTAAACAAATGAAATATTTTATACAATAATATTGAACGAATGAATAAAAAGGAGGAGTATATGAAAGAAAGTGTACTAAAAATAATAACAATTGTAATATTATGTACAATGTTCTTAAATGTTATTTTCCCAACAATATATGCATATGAAGCAAGCAAAGAAGAGCAAGTAGAAGATGAAAAACTAGAAGACAATGAAGACGTAACTGAAAATGAGAATCTAAATGAAGAAGAAAATGCAGATATGTCAACAGATACACTAGACGAAGAACAGGAACAAGAAACTGAGCAAGAAATTAAAGCAGATGATGAAAACGAAGAAACATCATTAAATTCAGAAAGCCAACCTGTAATGCAAAATAAAATTATGGAAGAAAAAGCAATAGAAGATGGCATATATGAAATAGCTTCAGCAAAAGATGATACTAAGCTAATAACAATGGACCAAAGTTTCAATATGGTAATAAATAAAAGATTAAATTCTAAAACGCAAAAATTTAAAATTGTTCACATAGAAAATGGATATTATACAATACAGGTATTAGAAAATAATCAAGTTTTAGATGTAGCAGGTGGTATAAATACAGCAGGAACAAATGTAAAAGCACATACAGCAAATGGAACATCTGCACAAAAATGGCTTATAAAAGACGAAGGAAATGGTGAATATTCAATAGTTTCAGATATTGGCGGATTATGTCTAGATATCGAAGGTGGTTTTACTAATGATGGTACTAATCTTCAAGTATATGTAAATAATGGAACTAAAGCACAAAGATTTAAATTTAAAAAAATATCAGTAATTGAAGGTAAACAAACAATACCAAATGGAGAATACTACATAAAAACTGCAAAAGACGCATCAAAAGTTTTAGAAGTTGATAGTAGTAAGTCTAATATACAAATAAACCAAAGAACTAATAGAGACAACCAAAGATTTTATATTGAATATATAACTGATGGATATTATACAATAGAAAATAAAAAAGAAAACAAGGTATTTGATGTAGCTAATGGAGATACAGCCAATAGAACCAATGTGCAAGCACATAAAAGTAATGGAACATCGGCGCAAAAATGGATAATTAAAGATGAAGGAAACAATAAATATTCAATAATATCGTGGAAAAGTGAATTATACTTAGATATCGCGGACGGAAAATTTGACAATGGAACTAATGTACAAATATATAATGGAAATGGAACGGAAGCACAAAAATTCACATTTGAAAAGGTACATAAAACGCAAAGAAAGAAAACAATAGAAGATGGACAATATAAAATCGTTTCAGCACTTAATTCTAGGATGGTTCT
Organism: uncultured Clostridia bacterium; assembly: GCA_949538735.1. GTDB lineage: Bacteria > Bacillota > Clostridia > TANB77 > CAG-508 > CAG-269. The sequence goes on along the minus strand of CATGLK010000013.1, from coordinate 42,334 downwards.
TAGTGCCAATAGTAATTCAAATGTAGAGTTATGTTCAACTACAAATGAATATAATGAAAGATTTAATATAAAATATATAGGTGATGGCTACTACACAATACAAATATTAAGCACAGGAAAAATGTTAGATGTAAAAGGTGGAAGCTTAGAAATATGTTCAAATGTTCAAGTACATAATAACAATGGAACAGAAGCACAACAATGGATTATAAAAGAATTAGGAAATGGATATTATTCAATAATATCAAAACTTAATGACTTAAATGTAGATGTTTATAATGCTGAAGCAGCAGAGGGGACAAACATACATATGTATGAAGAAAATGGAAGTGATGCTCAAAAATTTAAATTTATAAGAGTAGATGAAGAAGGAAAGCAAACATTAAATGATGGAATTTATAAAATAAAGACAGCACTAAATCCTCAAATGGTATTAGACATTTCTGGAGGAAGCAAAGAAGACTATGCCAATTTACAAATATGGACAGATACAAATGTTAAGCAACAAAGATTTTATATAAAATATATAGGTAATGGTTTATATTCAATTAGACCAGTTCACTCTAGAAAATCTTTAGATGTAGATAATAGTTCACAAAGAATTGGAACTAATGTAAAACAATACTACTATAAAGATGTAGGAGCACAACAGTGGATTATAAAAGAAACAACTGATGGTTATTATAATATAATTTCAAAATGTAATTATCTATATTTAGACATTCAAAATGGACAAGCAGAGAATGGGACAAATGCTCGTGTATACTCAAAAAACGAAACAAATGCACAAAAATTTATATTTGAAAAAATGGAAGAGTCAGCAATTGATGATGGTGTATATGAAATTCAAATGTCAAAAGATGCAAATAAAGTATTAGATATATCAGCTGGAAGTTTTGACAATCACGCAAATGTGCAAATTTGGACAAGAGACAATGTTAATCAACAAAAATTTGTTGTAACTTATAACAAAGACGAAAAAAATTATACTATCCAATCTGTACATTCAGGAAAATTTCTTGATGTTGAAGGTGGACAAGCAATAAATCGTACTAATGTGCAACAATATGATGCTAATGGAGCAAATGCACAAAAATGGAAAATAGAAGACCTTGGAGATGGAACATATAATATTGTTTCACAATGTGGTGGATTAGTATTAGATGTTGATAATGGAAGTACAAATAATGGAACAAATGTACAAATATATAGAAGTAACGGGACAGAAGCACAAAAATTTGTATTTGTAAAAACAGAAATAGTTCCAAAAAATGTTTTAGATTATTCAAGTATAAATAACTCAAAATATCCAGGATACAAAGCAAGACTAGATCAACTAAAAAGTAAATATCCAAACTGGAAGATAAGAGTGGTATATACAGGCTTAGATTGGAACAGTGTAATAGACAATGAATATGATTTTAGTGCTAGTGGAGCACCAAGAAGCTTAATACAAGCACCATGGCTAAATGAATGGAAATCTAGTGAAGATGATAATAAATATGATGTAAGTCAAACTTGGTATAGAGCATCTAAAAAAGGAATAGCTTATATGATGGACCCAAGAAATAGTTTAGAAGAAGAATGGATATTCCAATTCCAAAACCTAGGTTCATCATCTGGAACATATCAAGACATAGCAAAAATGGTTGAAGGAACATTTTTGAATTCTGACTCATGTATAAAAGCAATACTAGAAGCGGCAAGAGAACAAAATATTAGCCCATTCCATATTACATCAAGAATATTACACGAACAAGGTAGTGATGGCCGTGGAGTAATGAATGGATATATGTATATGGGAAGAAAAGTATATAACCTATATAATATAGCAGTAACTGGAAATACAGAAGCTGGAATAATTGCAGGAGCAAAATACGCATATGCAAGGCAATGGTTTACACCAGAAGCATCAATAAAAGGTGGTGCGGAATTCTTAAAGAAGAATTACATAAGCAAAGGACAATCAACATTGTATTTCCAAAAATATAATGTAATAAGTAGTCCATTATATGAACATCAATATATGCAAAACATTAGAGCAGCAAATGATGAAGGAAATAGAATATATAAATCATATAAAAGCCAAGGATTATTAGATTGCCAATTTGAATTCCTTATTCCAATTTTTGATAATATGCCAGCAGCAGATTCACCAGTACCTAAAAGATAATAAGCAAAAAGCACTATTGCAGTGCTTTTTTTGTTATTGACATATATGTAAGTATATAATACAATGCTAACATAATTGTAAAAAGGAGAACAATATGTTAGCTAAAAAAATAAGAAATAAAGATGTTATAGTCAAAATAATAATTGCAATAATACTAATAATTCCATTTATATGCATGCTAAAAATGAATTTGAATACACATATATATCATGACGAATTTGTATATTCATCTATTTATGGAACAAAAGAAAAAATTGTAAGCATATCAGACATATTCAAATCAGCAGTAAATATATATACAATGCATAATGGAAGAATTATAACACATATGGTATTAATGATATTTTTGCAATTTAATAGCATAGTAAGATGTGTAATCAATTCAGCATTTTTTGTAATATTAATATATGAATTAATAAAATTTCATAGTAAAAAAGATTTAGGACTAAAAATTCCTATTGCCTTATTATTATTTCCAATGCTTTGGTGTACCATACCAGCTTATGGAGATACAGTATTATGGATAGCTGGGTCTGTAAATTATTTATGGACAACTGTTGCATTATTGCTATACATATTTGTAGTAGAAAGTATATTTGAAAAAGAAACAGAATTCAAAAACACAAAACTAATACTATTTTGTATAGCAAGTTTTATTCTAGCGTCACTACACGAAATGACTGGAATAATATCAATAGGACTAATAGGATTAATGAGTATATACTTATTAATAAAAAACAGGAAAATAAATAAAACATTATTTTTAGGAGCAATTTGTGGTGGATTAGGATTTTTATCAATAATACTTTCACCAGGAAGTAATGTTAGAAAAATGGCGGAACTCCAAACTATGGATGTAGTACCAACATTTTTGGAAAGATTAAAAAATACTATAATAATGTTAAAAACAACTATTATGGAAAATAAATTTATATTTGCTATAATAGCTATTTCAATAATATTTATGGTAATAAAGCTAATAAAAAACAGAAAAAAGTTTTTCAAAGATAAGCAAATATTTGAAGTTTTATTTTTATTATGTACAGCAGTAATTTCATATATAGCAATGGTTGTATCACCAACATTTTTAACAAGAGTAACATTTATACCATACATCATCTTTGTATATTCGGCATTAAAATGTTTGCACATATTAAATGTAAATAATAAGATAAAAATTATTGAATATATAATATTAATTTTAGCAATAGTAGCATTTACAATAAAAGCAATGCCAATGATGAAAGAAACATTTGAATTGGTAAAAGAGCAAAAACAAGCTTGGGAAAAAAGGGACGAAGCTATATCAATACAAATAGAGCAAGGCAAAAAAGATATATATGTAGAGCCTTTAAATGTCTCAACAAATACACATCTTTATTGCGGAGATTTGTCAACTTCAATTTCATATAATCCAAATGGTTCAATGGCAGTATATTATGGTGTAAATTCTATTAGAATAAAAGGAAATTACTATTTAGACATAGAAATTAGTAATGTAAATGAAGAAAATAAAGATAGTATAAAAGTTTCAGCTATAAATTTTGAAGAAATAAAAAAATTCTATTTATTAGATGAAAATATATATAACAAAATGGCACCATATAAAAAATTTAAAAACTCTTATAGCGGAGGCAATATAACATTATATTATGCTATGGGAAGTATAGAAAATCTAAAAATTGTATTTCTAAAAGAACAAGAAGTAACAATAAATAAAATAAAATTGTATACGCCAGATGAAAAAATATTAGAAGTTAAAGGACAAGAAATGTTAAAATATTTCGATTTAAATAATGTCGAAATTGAAAATGAAACAGAAAATGATGTAACTTTAAAAACACAAGCAAATTCAGAAATTTTTATAAGAAAATAAGAGGAAGATATGAAAGAAAAAATTATAAAACATAAAAAAATAATATTAGCCACAATAGTCACTTTAATATTTTTTATAGGATTATTCAAAGTAGAATATTCAAGATGCACATTCAGAATGTATGTAAATGATTATAGTGTTGAATTTAATCACTTTTTAACATTAGGAAGATATATAGTAGCAATTTGGTGGAAGATAGTATCAGTATTAAAATTTAATTTAAATCAAACATATTTTGTAAGCTATGCTATGGCTATAATTTTTATGATATTAAGTTTATATAAAACACAAAATATTGTAGAAAAACTAATAAAGAAAAATTGGAGAAAAGATGTAGTAGCACTGATAATATCTATTTTGATAACATTAAATCCATTTGTTATTGAGCTATTTTTATACCTAGAAAAAGGCTGTATGGTAATGTCACTTTTCTTCGCAATTTTTGCAGCAGAAAAAATGTTAAATTACTTTGAAAATAGGAAAATAATAGAAATAATTAAGACTACTTTATGTATTCTAATATCAGCATTTTGTTACCAAGGGGCAACATTAATGTATTTAGCATTTGCATTTGTATTTGCTATTAAATATTCAAAAAATATAAAACAATTTATATTAAATAATGTAATAATTTCAATACCATTTTTATTAGGATATGGAATTAATTTTATATGTGTAAAACTATTTTTTACATCTGTTAGAATAGCAGAACATATTAATTTAATAGAAAATGGAAAAGTAATTCTAAAAAAATTACCACAATTGTTAATAGATAATTTTGGAACATTACCTAAATTTTCAATTATAATAGGGCTGATTTCTTTATTTGCCATTACTTGTATATATTCGTATAAAAACAAGCAAATTAAACATATACTTGCAGTTGTATATATCTATTTAGCGACATTAATTATAACATTAGTTCCACAACTTGTACTAGAAACAAGCTCAGTGCAAATATTAGCAAGGTCTAGTATACCATATGGTGGAATAATAGGAACTATATTATTATATATGGTTTCAGAAATTAGCTTTGACAAAATAACTAAAAACATAATATACGGAGTAACAACTTTAATTATATTGATAGAATTTATATATATGCAAATTACAATTATAGATCACTATAAAATAAATGAGTTAGATTTAAATACAGCTAATAGAATTAAAGAATGCATAGAACAATATGAAAAAGAAACTCAGAATACAGTTGATAAAGTAGTATTGTATTCAGATAAAGAAGTAAAAAGATATTATCCTAAGTTGAAGCATTATGGACAAATAAATGAAAAAGTAATTGCTATTGATGGAAGAATTTTGGATATATTAAATTATATTTCTAATAATAAGAGATATTGGCAAATATCAGAAAAGAATGTGGAATATGAGAAATTTTTTGCTCAAAATGATTGGGATTATTTTGATAAAGAACAGTTAAAGTTTGAAAATGATATTTTACATTTATGTATATTTTAAAATTGCTTAGAAAAAGTACAAGAAACCCCTTGTACTTTTTTAATTTAAATGATATGATAGGAGCGTAAAATTTGAAAGGAAGTGTAACAATGAAAATATTAATAACAGGTGCAAACGGAATGCTTGCAAAAGAAGTAAAAGAAAAATTTGAAAAAGAAAACGAATTAATATGCACAGACGTTGCAGACTTAGATATAACAAACGAAGAAGCAGTAGAAAAATTTGTAGAAGAGACAAAACCAGAATACATAATAAACTGTGCAGCGTTTACAGCAGTAGATAAAGCAGAAACAGCAGGAGAAATAGTAGAAAAAATAAATGGAGACGGACCAGCAAACTTAGCAAAATCTGCAAAAAAAGTAGGAGCAAAACTAGTACATATTTCAACAGACTATGTTTTTGGTGGAGACTTAGAAGTTTCAAAAGATTATAAAGAAGATGATGAAAAAGCACCAGTAACAGCATATGGAATAACAAAATTACATGGAGAAGAAGGCATAGAAAAAAATATGGACGAATACTACATATTTAGAACAGCATGGCTATATGGAATAGGCGGAAATAATTTTGTAAAAACAATGACAAAATTAGGCTCTAGCAGAGATGAAATAAATGTAGTAGCTGACCAACATGGAAGCCCAACATATGCAAAAGACTTAACAGAAATAATATATCAAGCAATAGAAAAGAAAATACCATATGGAGTATATCATGCAACAAATCAAGGATATACAACTTGGTATGACTTTACAAAAGCAATACTTGAAAAACAAAACATTCAATGTAAAGTAAACCCAGTAACAACAGAAGAATATATAGAAATGATGAAAATAACACAAGCCAAAAGACCATTTAACTCACAATTGTCAAAGGACAAATTGCTAGCACAAGGAATTGAAGTTCCAAATTGGGAAGATGGATTAGATAGATATTTAGAAGAAGAAAGGGCTGAACAATAAATGAAAAACAGAAAAGGAATAGTATTAGCAGGTGGAAGTGGAACAAGATTATATCCACTAACAATAGCAATATCAAAACAAATAATGCCAGTATATGACAAGCCAATGATATATTATCCAATATCAGTTCTAATGGAAGCTGGAATAAAAGAAATATTAATAATATCAACACCAAGAGATGTAGTAACATTCCAAGCACTATTAGGTGATGGTTCAAAATGGGGAATGAAATTTGAATATAAAGTTCAAGAAAAGCCAAATGGACTTGCAGAAGCATTTATAATTGGAGAAGACTTTATAGGTGATGACGATGTTGCAATGATATTAGGAGACAATATGTTCTATGGTTCACATCTACCAGAAATATTAAAAAGAGCAAATGCAAGAGAAGAAGCAACAATATTTGGATACTATGTAAAAGACCCAAGAAGATATGGAGTAGTAGAAATAGACAAACAAGGAAACGCAGTATCAATTGAAGAAAAACCAGAAGAACCAAAATCAAACTATGCAGTTCCAGGACTATACTTCTACACAAATGATGTAATAGAAATAGCAAAAACAATAGAACCTTCAGCAAGAGGAGAACTTGAAATAACATCAGTAAATGACGAATATATGAAAATGGGAAAACTAAAAGTAGAAAAACTAGGCAGTGGAATGGCTTGGTTTGACACAGGAACACATGATGCATTAATAGAAACAGCAAGCTTTGTACAAACAATTGAAAAAAGACAAGGAATTCAAGTATGTTGTCCAGAAGAAATAGCATATAAACAAGGTTGGATAACAAGTGAACAATTACTAGAATTATCTAAAATATATATGAAAACCGAATATGGAAAATACTTAAAAGATTTAGCAACAAATGGATTTGGAGAAGAATAAATTTTAGAAAGGGAGATAAAAATGGGAAAATTTAAAAGAATAGATACATCAATTGAAGGAGTATGTATAATAGAGCCAACAGTATTTGGAGACAACAGAGGATATTTCATGGAAACATACAGCAAGCCAGATTTTGAAGAACTAGGACTAAACTATGAATTTGTACAAGATAATCAATCAAAATCTAAAAAAGGAGTATTAAGAGGACTACACTTTCAAAAAGAAAATACTCAAGCAAAACTAGTAAGAGTAATAAAAGGTGAAGTTTTCGACGTAGCAGTAGACCTAAGACCAGGAAGTGAAACATATGGAAAATGGGAAGGTGTTATACTTTCAGAAGAAAACAAGAAAATGTTTATGATACCAAGAGGGTTTGCACACGGATTTTTAGTATTATCAGATGAAGCAGAATTTACTTATAAATGTGATGATATTTATAATCATGAGGCAGAAGGTGGACTTGCTTGGAATGATAAAGATGTTGCAATTGAGTGGCCTATGGGAGATATGAAAATTGAAGACTTATTGACATCTGAAAAAGATGCTAAGTGGCCAACACTTGCAGAATTAAGAAAAACAAATTTATTCGAAAATTTAAAATAAGGAAGGAAAAGTAAAAATGAGTAAAAATGTATTAGTAACAGGAGCAGCAGGTTTCATAGGAGCAAACTTTGCAGAATACTTTGTAAACAAACATCCAGACTACAATGTAGTTGTATTAGACAAATTAACATATGCAGGAAATATGGACAACCTAAAAAAAGTAATGGATAAAATAACATTTGTACAAGGAGACATATGCGACTTTGAATTCGTATTAGACCTATTCAAAAAATATGACATTAATGGAGTAATTCACTTTGCAGCAGAATCACACGTTGATAACAGCATAAAAAATCCATTTGTATTTACACAAACAAACGTAATAGGAACACATACACTATTAGAAGCAGCAAAACAAATATGGGGAGAAGGAAGTCCAAACAAATTTGTACACATATCAACAGATGAAGTATTTGGTTCATTAAAAGAAGAAGGATATTTTACAGAAAAATCACCAATAAAACCAAGTAGCCCATATTCATCATCAAAAGCAAGTTCAGACTTAATTGCACTTGCATATAAAGAAACATATAAAATGAATGTAAATGTAACAAACTGTTCAAACAACTATGGACCATACCAACACAACGAAAAATTAATACCACATATGATTAAACTAGCTTTAAAAGACCAAAAACTACCAGTATATGGAGAAGGATTAAATATTAGAGATTGGTTATATGTGGAAGACCACTGCGAAGCAATTGACTTAGTATTCCACAATGGAGTTTCAGGAGAAAGATATTGTATTGGTGGACATAATGAAAAAAGAAATATTGAAATAGTAAAACTAATTCTACAAAGATTAGGAAAATCAGAAGATTTAATTGAACATGTAGAAGATAGAAAAGGTCATGATTATAGATATGCTATTGACCCAACTAAAATTAGCAAAGAATTAGGATGGCTTCCAAAAACAAAGTTTGAAGATGGAATTGTTAAAACAATTGACTGGTATTTAGAAAATCCAGAATGGTTAAATTAAGAAAAAGCGCTTAGGCGCTTTTTCTATTTTGCCAACAGGGACGGACCTTTTTGGCAATTTTTTGCCATTGGGGACAGACCTTATAAAAAATATTTATTTTGCCATATTAAATCCACTTAAATAGTAGTTTCCATTAGAACTATCTAAATCAAATGTGTATACATATGTATTAAAATCACTTGATAATTCTGGCATTTTTTGAGTTGCAGCAATTTTTGACAATTGATTATTAAAAGTATTTGTAGCAAAATTAAAATCTTTGTAAAGGATAAATTCAAAATCATCTAAACTTTCAACATATTTAGTATCTATAAAAGCAGTTTTAACATAAATTTCTATTTTATTATTATATTTCAAAGATTTAGTAACTTGTTCATGAATAAAAGGGGTAGGTCCACCGCCACCACCTTGGAAAAGTTCTATTGAATATGCATTATTAGAATAATTTACAGTAGAACCAAACATTCCACGATATCCATGAAAAGTTTCAACATCAACAACTGTAAAAGAAGCATCAGTATAAGTTACAGTAGAACCCAAAATATTTGCAATACTTTGGCTCATTGAGTTTTTGGTTATTGTTTCGTTAGGAAGCGGATTATTACCAGTTATTTGTGGTTTATTTTCAATACTATCCCAACCTAATTTTAACATTAAATCATTAGGAATAGTAGTTGAATTAAAACTTCCAACTTTATAAATACTAGCTCTAGCATTTGTATTAAAATCTATCTTATCAGTTAAAGTCTTAACAATACTATCATTAATATTCAATTCTGTTCCAACATTTTCAACAGGCTTTGTAACTTCATCCTTAGAAGTATCAACAGTAGCAGATTGTGAAGCATCAGCAACATCAGTATTGCTAGATATATTGCTTTTTTGTGTATTAGTATTTTTTAGAGCATAAGTATATATACCTAAAAGAATAAGAGCTATTACTAATAAAAAGATTATAACCATACATATAGCTGTGCCTAAACTTATTGTTACATGTTTCTTTTCTTCCATAGTTACACCTCCTTTCTATTAAATTAATAACATACTAAAATAATATCACAAAGATATAAAATGGGGAAGAAGTATATTAAAAATTACATAATAGTGTAATATTATTACAATTATATTACAAATGAGATAAATGTTGCCAATTTCGACTTGTAATGATATACTAAAATTGTAAAATAAGACGAATTATGTAACAAAAGAAATAAATTAGGAGGCAAAAGATGAAAGAAAAAATATTCTTAAAAAACGCAATCATAATAACATTAATATCAATAACAATATTTAATCTAATAGTCTTTTTAATACCAAATAAAGTACAAGCATCGACATACAATCAAGTAACAATAAATGCAAACAGCAACAACAATAATGGAATAGATGCATTTCCAGAAAGCTATAAAATAATGTTAAACAAATTAATAGAAGACACAGGACATACAAATTGGAAATTCAAGCCATTTTATACAGACATAGATTGGAATGACTTAACAAGTGCGAATAATGAAAATAAATGCCTAAGAAATACAATTCACGAAAGCAATGGAGCATGGCTATGTCCTTGTGGTAGCCAAGGAGATAAAGGATATTATTGTGCATCAAGAAGAATAGTAAATTATTATTTAGACCCTAGAAACTTCTTAACAGAAACAACAATATTCCAATTTTTAGACCTATCAAATCAAACAGTAATACCAATTGAACAGATACAAAATGCAGTACAAGGAACATACCTAGCAGGAAGTGTAAATGGAGTATCATATGCACAAATGATATATGATGCAGCACAGGCATCAGGAGAAAACGCATTAAGCATAACGGTAAAAATATTTCAAGAGTTAGGCAAGGGAAAAGAATTGCCAAGTATGATAAATGGTAGAGATGCAACATATCCAAATACATACAATTTCTTCAACTATGGAGCATCAGACGGAGAAGGAAATATACAAAGGGGACTAGCATATGCATCAAGAGCTGGATGGAACTCACCAAGAACAGCACTAATAGAAGGAGCAAAATTAATAGCAAATTCATATGTAAAAGTAGGACAAAATACAAAATATACATTCAAATTTGATGTAGTAGCAGATAACTCAACAGGGTTATATTGGCATCAATATATGACAAATATTCAAGACCCAACAAATCAAGCAAAAATGTTATTTGACGAGTACTTAAACAATGGTTGGTTAAATAATGAATTGACTTTTGTAATTCCAGTATACAAAAATATGCCTACATATGTAAAACTACCAAGCAGTTTGACGACAAATGATGGAACACTATATTTTATAAGTTCTAATTATTATAGTGTTGCAATAAGAAATGGGTATAGCTCATCAGCCACAACAATAGAATATTTAAAAAGAAATACACCAGTATTGATGTTAAATTACAATGAAAATAATAGCGGTTGGTCTAAGGTTAGAGTAAATGGTAGAGAAGGCTATGTTACAAATGATTATTTGACACCTGTTAACACAAAAACAGATATTTATCAAGTACCAAATCAACCAGGGGGAGAGCAAACACAGCCTAACCCACCAGCTCCAAATATTGTAAAAGGAGATGCTGATGGAGATGGACAAATAACAGCGAGTGACTATGTATTAATAAAAAATCATATAATGGAATTTAGCTTTTTAACGGAAGAACAAAAGAATAGAGCAGATTATGATGGAGATGGACAAATAACAGCAAGTGACTATATGTTAATAAAGAATGAAATAATGAAATAAGATTAGGAGAAAATGATGAAAAAAAGTTTTTTTAATAAATTTATAATAGCAATGTTTTTGGCGATAGCTATAATATTAATACCAAAATTGGCAGAAGCAAATTCATTTTCAGTATCAGCATCAAAAAGTACACTGAAAGCAGGAGAAACAGCTACAATTACGGTATCAACACCTTGCACGGGAAGATTTAATATAAGTTGTACAAATGGAAAAATATCAGCAGATAAATTATGGCTAGAAAATTCATCAGGAATTGTAAATGTAACAGCTAATCGGAAATGGAACAACAGTTACAATTACACCACAAAATCCACTTTCTACACAAAGTGGAGAAAAGGTGAATTTAAGTGCAAAAACAGTAAGTTTTAATAGTGGAAGCTCAGGGAGTACCGGAAGTTCTAGCAATAACAGTGGAAGTTCTTCAAATAATACAGCATCAAGCAATGCAAAACTATCAAACTTAGGAATAACACCAAACGACTTTACAGGGTTTAAAGCAGGAACAACAAAATACAATGTAACAGTACCAAACAACGTAACATCAGTACAAGTATATGCAAAAGTGCAAGCACCAGGAGCAAAATACTCTGTAAGTGGGCCATACAATAACTTACAAGTGGGAACAAATCCAATAAAAGTAACAGTAACAGCACCAGATGGTAAAACAACAAATACATACACAATATATGTAGCAAGGCAAGCAGGAAAAGATGACGAAGTAACACCAAATGTAATCGATGAAGGTAACCAAGAAGGTGAAAACGATGAACAAACAGGAACAGAAAATCCAGAACAAGAAGAATTAGGATTGTTATCAATAGCAATAGATGAAGAATATGAAATATACTTAAACCCAGAATTTAAAACAGACATATATGAATATACAATAGAATTAAAAGAAGATTTAACTGAAATTCCTTTAAAAGCAATTGCAAACAGAGAAAACGCAAAAATAGAAATAACAGGAAATGAAGACCTAAAAGAAGGCGAGAATGTAATTACAATAACAGTCACAGACGAAGAAACAGAAGAAAAAGTAGAATATAAAATAACTGTAAAAAAAGTAATGGCAATGCAAGAAGAAAAAGAGCAAAATAATGATAAGAAGAATGAAGAAACTGAGTGGCTAATTGTAGCAGTAGCAACAGGTGCAATTGCTGTAATAGTTATAATTGTAGTATCTTGTATACTAATTAAAAGAAGAAGAAAATTCGAAAATGAATTTGGCGTAGAATATGACGAAGAACAATATGAGAATGATTATTTTGAACATAATGAAGTAAACACAGATGACGGTATCAAAGAAGATATGCAACCTGTTAATGATAAACCAAAATTAGACGAAGTATTTGGAAAATCATATGTAGAAGAATATGAAGATGAAATGCCAAAAAATAAAAAACGTAGAAAAGGAAAACATTTTTAAAATCTATTGACAAAAGTATCTAAATATAGTAAAGTGAAATTGTAACAAATAGTGACAAAATCCGACTTTAAAATAAAGGGAGGGTAAAAGCATGAAAAACAATGTAACTGTAAGATGTGTACCTGAGAATCGGAAAATTGCGCTAGGGAAAAATTTTGAAATAAAAGTAAAATTGTGCAAAGAAGTAGGCAATATTGAAACCTGCAAAGTACTATTTAACAGACATGGAGAAAATCCGTCAATAATAAAAGAATTACAAAGAACCAAAGAAGAAGAAAAAAACGTAGAATATTGTACAAAAGTACAATTTAATAAGCTCGGGGAATACTTCTTCTTTTTTCTTGTAAAAATCGACGGAAAAGAAAAAGCAATCAAAATAAGTAGGGAAAGCAACGAAGCGTTTATCACAGAAGGAGAATCACCATATTGGCGAATTCTAATTCACAATGATTACACCGTACCTGGATGGGCAAAAGGAAAATTAGTCTATCAAATTTTTGTAGACAGATTTCACAAAAGTCCAAATTATGTTGTAGAACAACAGCCAGGGCGGAAATATCGTATTTGGGGAGCGCCAGTTAATTGGCAAAGAGATGAAAATGGACATTTCCACAACAATGACTTTTTTGGTGGAAACCTTAAAGGAATTGAAGAAAAGCTAGACTATTTAGAAAGCTTAGGAGTAGGAATAATCTATTTATCACCAATCAATTTAAGTGCCCTTAGATATGAACGGTATGCAGCAACAAATCATATGGAAATTGACCCAGAAGTAGGAACGTTCGAAGACTTGGACAGACTACATCAAAAAGCTAATAGCAGGGGAATGAAATTGATTTTGGATATTGCATGCAATCATTGTTGTAGTGATAACCCTATTTATCAGGAAGCTTTACACAATCCAAATTCTGTTTATAGAGACTGGTTCTTGTGGGATGAAAATGGTAATGCAAAATGTTGGTATGGTTTTTTAGATATGCCAATATATAACTTCAGGAGTAAAGGTCTCCAAGACTACATTTATGGAGAAAATGGTGTAATTGCCAAACTATCTAAATATGTAGACGGATTTAGAATGGACTTATCAGAAGCCCAGCCATTATTCTTCGCAGAAGGAATTAGAAACAGAGCTAACAAAGAAAAAGCGATGTTTATTGTAGGAGAATATTGGGATGACCCATACTTAGAAGTTTTTGGAAAAGGCATAGACTCACCAACATGCTATCCATTAACAAATGCAGCACTGAAATTTTTGGTATATGGAGAAAGTGACTACTTAGAAGCAAAAATGCGACAAATAGTAGAAAACTATCCGCAAGAAACAGTGGACTGCTTACTATTCTCACTAAGCACACACGATACCATAAGAGCTATGACCATATTTGCCAAAAAGCAATATATGAGAACAGGCGTTATGGATATCTGGAAGGTAGATGAACAACCATCACCTTGGCATAAAGGATATGATTACTTCGATACAGACGGATTTAGAAACTTCGAAAACGAAAACGAAATCCTAAGTTATGAAGAATATCAATATGCCAAAAGCTTACTAAAAGTAGGCACAATGCTTCAATACTTTTATATCGGAAACCCATGCGTATATTATGGAACAGAATCTGGACTTTATGGTTGGAAAGACCCATTTAACAGAAAATGTTATAATTGGGGACAAGAAGACCAAGACCTGCTTTCGTTCTATCGAGAAATTGGGAATTTTAGAAAGAAATTTGCATCAGAAAATTGCAATCCGGAAGTATTATATAAGGATTCTGACCTGTTTATTTTCAAAAGAGAAAATAAAGAAAACTCTTTGTATGTTGCACTCAATCGGGGGGAAAGCACAAGAAATATAACAGTACCAGATGAATTAAAAAATGGGAATGAAGTATTCGCACTAAACGGAACGACCAACTATTTGTTACCATACGGCGGAATTGCAATCCTGAAAAGTAATGCGAAAGAGACTAGAATATAGTCTCTTTTTTTGGTACTGGGACGAAATTTTTGCCACTGGGGACGGACCTTTTTGGCAATTTATTGCCAAAAAGGTCCGTCCCCAGTGGCAAAAATTTGATTATATGATACAAACCTTGTAAAATCTCATAAAATATAGTATAATAAGCAAAGTAATGAAAAGGAGAGAAAAGTTATGGGTAAAAAAAGAATAATAACAGGGGACAGACCAACAGGAAGATTACACATAGGCCACTATTTTGGTTCACTTAAAAAAAGATTAGAAATGCAAGAAAATGAAGAATATGACCCATATATATTAATAGCTGATGTTCAAGCTTTAACAGACAATTTCAATAATCCAGAAAAAGTAAGAAAAAACGTCAGAGAAGTAGCAATAGACTATTTATCAGTTGGAATAGACCCTAAAAAAACAACAATATACATACAATCAATGATACCAGAAGTGGCAGAATTAACAGTATTTTATTCAAACCTAGTAACAATAGCAAGATTACAAAGAAATCCAACAGTAAAAACAGAAATAGCACAAAAGAAAGAGCTATTTGGAGAAAGTGTTACATATGGATTTTTAGGATATCCAGTAAGCCAAGCAGCAGATATAACAGCCTTTGAAGGCGAATTAATACCAGTAGGAGAGGACCAATTGCCATTAATAGAGCAATGTCGTGAAATAGTAAGAAAGTTCAACAGCATATATGGAGAAGTATTAGTAGAGCCAGAAGCAGTATTATCAAGCGGAAAAAGAATAAAAGGGCTAGACGGAAACGAAAAAATGGGAAAATCACTTGGAAATGCGATATACCTATCAGATAGCGAAGAAGAAATCACTAAAAAAGTAATGAGTGCAGTAACAGACCCAAACAGAATAAAAAAAGACGATTTAGGAAATCCTGATATATGTATGGTTGCATATTATCACAAATTATTTAGCACAGATGAAGAAGTAAAAATGGTATGCGAAGAATGCAAAGCTGGGAAACGTGGATGTGTGGCTTGCAAAAAGCAATTAGCGAAAAATATTATTGAAGAATTGAGACCAATTAGAGAAAAAAGAGCGTATTATGAAGCTCATCCAGAAGAAGTTGATAAAATTCTAATTGAAGGAACAGCAAAAGCTCAAAAAGTGGCAAGAGAAACTATGAAAAAAGTAAAAAGAGCAATGAAGTTAGATTATTTTGAATAAAGGTGTTTTTGGGGACAGTCCTAAAAAACACCTTAAAAGGAAAAAATTAAGTATATTTAGAAAAATATAGAGAGGGTGTTTTTTAGGACTGTCCCCAAAAACACCTTTTCAAAAAGGAGAGAAAATGTTTACAGATTACACAAAAATAATAATTAAATCAGGAGATGGTGGAAACGGTGCAGCGACATTTAGAAGAGAAAAATACGTTGCAGCTGGTGGACCAGACGGTGGAGACGGCGGAAATGGTGGAAATATTTATTTCCAAGTTGACAAAGACAAAAATACATTAATAGATTTCAGATATAATAAAAAGTTCAAAGCTAAAAATGGAGATAATGGAAGTGGAAGCCACTGCAATGGAAAATATGGAGAAGACTTATATATCAAAGTTCCAATAGGTACAGTTGTAAAAGATGCAGAAACTGGAAAAGTGGTAGCAGATTTATCTGAGCCAAACCAAACTGAACTAATTCTAAAAGGTGGAAGAGGTGGAAGAGGAAACTCACACTTTGCAACAGCAACAAGACAAGCTCCTAGATTTTCCGAAGATGGAGAAAAGGGAGAAGAAAAAGAACTGATACTAGAATTAAAATTATTAGCAGATGTAGGTTTACTAGGTTTCCCAAACGTAGGAAAATCAACATTTTTAGCAACAGTAACAGATGCAAAACCTAAAATTGCGAACTATCACTTTACAACAATAATACCAAACCTAGGAGTTGTAAAAACAAAAGACGGAAACGGTTTTGTAATAGCAGATATACCAGGAATTATAGAAGGTGCAAGTGAAGGTGTAGGACTTGGAATTCAATTTTTAAGACATGTTGAAAGAACACGTCTATTACTACATTTCTTAGATGTATCAGGACAAGAAGGAAGAAATCCAGTAGAAGATTTCTATGCAATAAACAAAGAGTTAAAAAAATACAGTGAAAAACTATCAACAAGAAAGCAAATAATAGTAGCAAATAAAACAGATGTAATACAAGATGAAACATTATTAAAAGAAGTAGAAGAGCTAGCAAAAAAAGAAGGATTAGAACTTTATAAAATATCAGCAGCAACAAAAGATGGAGTTCAAGAATTAATTGACCATGTAACAGAAGTGCTAAAAACATTACCAAAAGAAGAATTGGTAGAAATAGAAGACAAAGTTGTCTATACTTTAGAAGACAAAAAAGACGAATGGGAAATTAAAGAACAAGATGGAGTATTTATAGTAACAGGAAGAGCAATTCAAAGACTAATGGGAAGAGTAAACATAGAAGACAATGAATCAATGTATTACCTACAAAAATGCTTAAAAAATATGGGAATAGATGCCAAATTAAAAGAGATGGGTGTATGCCAAGGTGACACAGTAATACTAGACGATTGGGAGCTTGAATGGTACGAATAATGGGACATTTGGGGACGTTTCTTTTTGGGCAAAATGTCCATTCTGGGACACATCTAGTTTAAAATATAGAAGGAGTAATAATATGAGTGGAGAAAAAAGAAAAGATTATATAGGTTGGGATGAATATTTTATGGCGATAGCAAAGTTATCAGCTATGAGAAGTAAAGACCCATCAACACAAGTAGGAGCATGCATAGTAAGTAATGACAACAGAATTTTGTCAATAGGATATAATGGAGCGCCAAATGGTTTTGACGACGAAAGTTTCCCTTGGGGCAGAGATGGAGAAAATTTAGATACTAAATATCCATATGTATGCCACGCAGAATTGAATGCGATTTTGAATTACAGGGGTAGCAAAAAAGATTTAGAAGATGCGAAAATCTATGTTGATTTGTTCCCTTGCAATGAGTGTGCAAAAATTATTATTCAATCAGGAATTAAAGAAGTTATTTATTTATCTGATAAATATGCTACTTCTGAAAATAACATAGCTTCTAGAAAGCTTTTTGATGAATGTGGCGTAAAATATAGTAAGATAGATATACAAGAAGAAAAAGAAATAGTAATAAATTTAAAATAGTAGATATTGTTAAATAAGCAAAAAAGCTGTTGACTAAGCAAAAGTCAGCAGCTTTAAAAGTTGTTATAATAAAATCTTACTTTTTTAAATTAAGTTTTTTTCTTCCAACTGTCTTTGAGCTTGAGGCTTCTTCAAATACAAAGGCAAAACATCATCAAGTTCAATTCCAGAATTAAACTTAGACAATCCAGCTAAAGCCAAAGCATCAGAATTCAAAATATTAAATTCATCAGGTAAAAAAGTAGCATTTTCAAAAGTTTGTGAAATTTCAGTTTTATAAATATCAGAACCGTCACCTACAAAGGCAATAGAGTCAGAATTTAAAGTGTCTACACAATAACTATCTAAAATAGCCAAAGCACTTTCAACACTCTCAGCCTGTGGTTCAATTAAAGCTTCCAAACCATCATCTTTTTTCTCATATAAAGCAAAATAGCAATTATCATTTTTGCAATCAATCATACTACATATATACCCCAAAAACATCGGTTTATAAGCCAAAGCTTCTAGTGAACTAATTCCAACACAAGGGATGTTTAGGCTGTCAGAGAAGGCCTTTGCAGTAGCAACTCCGATTCTAATTCCTGTAAATGAACCAGGTCCAATATCACAAACAATTAAATTGATGTCAGCTGGCTTTAATTCAGCTTTCTTCAATGCTTCGTCTATCATTGGCATTAAATTTTCTGAGTGGGTTCTGCCAGTGTCTGCATCCAATTTACATATTAAATTTGTGTCTTCTAAAATTGATACTCCACAAATATTACTAGATGTGTCTATACTTAAAATTTTCATAATAAAATTTCTCCTTTTAATTTCATATTTTATAGTAAAAAGTAAATGTCAATATAGCATTTATTGCAGATCTAATCCCTTGATAGAACTCATTTCCAAGATTCTCAAATCTTCATTTTTAGTGTCTTTTTTAAAGACAATATGAATATAATTTTTAGGAAGAGCTTCTTCAATTAACTCGCCCCATTCAATCAAACAGATACCATTTTCAAAATATTCTTCTCCGCCGATTTCATAAAACTCTGAACAATCTTCTAAACGGTAAACATCAAAATGGTATATATTTATATTGTCTTTACTGTATTCATTTACAATTGTAAAAGTAGGGCTAGAAATTTCATTTTCTAAGCCATAATAAGATAAAAATCCTTCCACAAACTTAGTCTTGCCAGAGCCAAGTTCACCAGTCAAAACAACCACATCTTTTGGCTTTAATTTTGATGCTAGTTCTCGTGCGAATTTTTTTGTATCTTCTTCATTTTTTGCTATAAATTTATAGTGTTCCATAAATTCCTCCCGAACAAATAAATCAAC
Source organism: uncultured Clostridia bacterium (assembly GCA_949538735.1). GTDB lineage: Bacteria > Bacillota > Clostridia > TANB77 > CAG-508 > CAG-269. The sequence continues at coordinate 22,730 of CATGLK010000013.1, read as the reverse complement.
TACAAACATTATAATATAAAAAAATAAAAAATTCAATGAAAAGGGTTGATAAATTTGAATACTTGTAATATAATCGTAATACATTTGTAATAAAAGAGAAACAAAAATGTTAAGGAAGGATGAAAAGCATGTTTAAAATGGGGCAAGATATCGGTATCGATTTAGGAACAGCAACAGTAATAGCATATGTAAAAGGAAAAGGAATAGTATTAAGAGAGCCATCTGTTGTTGCAGTAAACAACATTACAGGAGACGTTCTAGCAGTTGGACAAGAAGCTAGAAAAATGTTAGGAAGAACACCTGGTAATATAGTAGCAACAAGACCACTAAGAGACGGAGTAATTTCAGACTACACAGTAACTGAAAAAATGTTAAAATACTTCATAAACAAAATATGTGGAAAATTTATCTTTGCACCAAGAATAATGATATGCATACCATCACAAGTAACAGAAGTAGAGAAAAAAGCAGTAATAGATGCAGCATCACAAGCAGGAGCAAGAAAAGTATATTTAATTGAAGAGCCAATAGCAGCAGCAATAGGAGCAGGAATAGACATATCAAAACCATGTGGAAATATGGTAGTAGATATAGGTGGCGGAACAACAGATATAGCAGTAATTTCACTAGGTGGGTCAGTTGTAAGCACATCACTAAAAGTTGCAGGAGATAGATTTGACGAGTATATCGTAAAATACATCAAGAAAAAACACAATATGGTAATAGGAGAAAGAACAGCTGAAGACTTAAAAGTAAATATCGGATGTGTATTCCCAAAAATTCAAGACACAGATATGCAAATAAGGGGAAGAGACCTATCAACAGGACTACCAAAAACAATAACAGTATATTCAAGTGAAATGCTAGAAGCACTAATCGAACCAGCAATGATGATAGTAGACGCAGTACACAGTGTATTAGAAAGAACACCACCAGAATTAGCAGCAGATATAAGTGACAAAGGAATATACATGACAGGTGGAGGATGTTTAGTAGACGGACTAGATAAATTATTACAAGAAAAAACAGGTATAAATGTAATGATAGCACAAGACACAGTATCTTGTGTAGCATTAGGAACAGGAAAAGCATTAGATAATTTAGATGCATTAGAAGGAAAGGCAAGAAGATAATAATATAGGTAAACAATGAAATATCGCATTAGAGTATTCTTTTGCGATATTTTTGAGAGCATGCATTGAACGAAGAAAGGAACGAAATATAAAATGGAAAATAAAAGAAAAAACGTAGCTTTCATAACGCTTCGGGTGTAAAGTAAATCAATACGAAACAAACGCAATGGTGCAAAAGTTTATAGAAAGTGGATACGAAATTGTAAATCAACACGAAAAAGCTGATATATACGTAATAAACACATGTACAGTAACAAATATGTCAGACAGAAAATCAAGACAAATGCTTCGTAGAGTTAAAGAAATAAACAACCAAGCCATTGTAGTTGCATGTGGTTGCTATGCACAAGTAGCAAAAAGTGAACTAGAAAAAATAGAAGAAATAGACTTAATATTAGGAAATAATGAAAAAAAAGAAATAGTAAAATATGTAGAAGAATTTGCAGAAAAAAATGAAAATTCTTTAAGTTGTTCTAATGCTATTGTGGAAAATTCAGAAAATGAACCCCAAAAATTAGTTGAAATAGAAGATGTTATGTATAAAAAGGAATTTGTAGACTTTGGAGATGTAACATATACAGAAAAAACAAGAGCTGTAATAAAAGTGCAAGATGGCTGTGATAGATTTTGTTCATATTGCATAATCCCATATGCACGTGGAAGAGTAAGAAGTAGAAAACCAGAAAGCATAATATCTGAAATAAAGAAGATTGCAAAAGAAGGAATAAAAGAAGTTGTAATTACTGGAATACATGTAGCATCATATGGAAAAGACTTTAAATTTGAAGAAAATAAAAAACAATATAGATTAATTGATTTATTAGAAGAAATAAACAAAATAAACGGTATTGAAAGAATTAGGTTAGGATCAATAGAGCCATTGTTAATAAATGAAGAATTTATGAAAAGACTAACAAAATTAGAAAAAATATGTCACCACTTTCACTTATCATTGCAAAGTGGTTGTGATGAAACTCTAAAAAGAATGAATAGAAGATATACAACTGAACAATTTAGAAAAATAGTATCAATACTAAGAAAAAATTATAATGATGTGATACTAACAACAGATATAATCGTTGGCTTTCCAGGAGAGACAGAAAAGGAATTTGAAGAGACCTATCAATTTTTAAAAGAAATAAAATTTTATAAAATGCATATTTTTAAGTACTCTCCAAGAAAAGGCACAAAAGCAGCTGCTATGAAAGAGCAAATTGATGGAAATAAAAAAGAACAAAGAAGCCAAAGGCTGATAGAATTGTCAAATGTAAATGAGAAGGAATACAACGAAAGTTATGTAGGGCAAACTGTTCAGGTACTTTTTGAAGAAGAAAAAGACGGGGTGTATAAGGGACATACTAAGAATTATGTGCAAGCTTATTTGTTTAAGGATAAGGAGCAAGCTTTGGAAAATAGAGTAAATACTGAGGGAAAAGTTTTAAGAAAAATTGAAAACGAGATTGTTGAAGTGACCTGCTATAAGGCAGAACAAGAATATATAATAGTTAGAATTTAAAAGAAAGTATACTCAAAAGGTAACCAATAAAATAAATATTGAATTGGAACAAAGTAACAAAAATGTAATAATTATGTAACAAACATTTAATATAATAAAAATAAAAACCACTTGATTAAAACAAAAAAATATAGTATAAATAAAACAGAAGATGTAAAAACACAAAGGAGGAAAATAAAATGGCAGAAATAGGAGCAGAAAACAAAGTCTCAGGAGTATTTGGTGGAGTTGAACTAAACGGAAATGGTGGAAATCCTGTAGAAAATGCAAACGGTGGAATTGGCATAGAAGGAATAGAGGCTGGAACAATCAGAAACTCAGCGCTACCAGCAAAAACAGGACTTTGGACAAAATTCAAAGCATTCTGGTTACAAGAAATTGATTGGAACAAAGAAATAAAAGTAGAATTAACACCATATCAACAAAAAGTAGAAGACGAAATAAACGAATTTTTACACCAAGAAATTACATGGGAAAAAGTACATGACTTCTTATTCCAAGAAGTAACATTTGGTAAAAGAAAATAGGGACATTTTGGGACGTTTCCTTTTGGACATTTTGTCCATTTTGGGACACATCTATCAAAATGTGAAATTTTAATGAATTTATAAAAAAGTATAGCAAGATTGAAAAAATTATGCTATACTTTTTAACGTGAATAGGGGCAAAAATTAAACAAAAAGAAAGTAATGAAGTTGATGCTCCAAATGTCCCAAGGAGGAGAAAATGGCAAAAAATAAAACGATATTTGTATGTAGTGAATGTGGAAACGAATCCGCAAAATGGTTAGGAAAATGTCCAGCCTGTAACAGCTGGAACAGTTTCTATGAGCAAACAATAGTAGAAACAAAAGGAAAAGACAAAGCAAAAAATGCAGGAGAAATAGCAACACCACAAAAGCTTAGCTCATATGTAGCAAAAGAAACTCTAAGAACACATACAGGTTTTGGAGAGCTAGATAGAGTGCTAGGAGGTGGATTAGTAAAAGGTTCACTAGTTTTATTAGGTGGAGAGCCAGGGATAGGTAAATCAACACTAATTTTGCAAATTTGTGATAAAATCAAAGGAGAAGGACAAGTTCTATATGTCTCAGGGGAAGAATCAGCAGAGCAAATAAAGTTAAGAGCAGATAGACTTGGAATTAATAACGAAAATATAATGTTTTTGGGAGAAACAAATATAGATATAGTAAACCAAGCAATCATAAATATGAACCCTAAACTAGTAATAATTGATTCTATCCAAACAATGTATTCAGATGACATTACAGCAGCAGCTGGAAGTGTTAGCCAAGTAAGGGAAATTACTGGTCAGGTGATGAGAGTTTGTAAATCAAGAGCGATTACAACAATAATAATAGGTCATGTTACAAAAGAAGGAAACATAGCAGGGCCAAGAGTTTTAGAACATATGGTAGATACAGTTTTGTACTTAGAAGGAGAAAGATATTTTTCATATAGAATTTTAAGGGGAGTAAAAAACAGATTTGGTTCTACAAATGAAATTGGAATGTTTGAGATGAGAGAAGAAGGAATGTGTGAAATTTCAGACCCATCAGACATACTAATTTCAGAAAGAGAAGACAACCCAGCAGGTTCATGCATAGTATCAAGTATGGAAGGAACAAGACCTATTTTAGTAGAATTGCAAGCGCTAACATCACAAACAGTATTTGGATATCCAAAAAGAACAGCAAATGGGATAGACTACAACAGATTATCATTATTAATTGCAGTTTTAGAGAAAAAAGCAGGATTAATGTTAGGTTCACAAGACGTATATTTAAATGTAGTTGGAGGACTAAAAATAAGTGAACCATCAATCGATTTAGGAATAATGTTAGTAACAGCATCAAGTTTCAAAAATATAGCAATACCAAAAGATATGATAATCATAGGAGAAGTTGGACTAACAGGAGAAGTAAGAAGAATTAATTTAATAGAAAAAAGACTAAAAGAAGCAGAAAAGTTAGGATTTAAAAGTTGTATAATTCCAGAAAGTAACAAAAAAGACTTGAAAGATAAATACAAATTAGATATAATAGGCGTCAGAAACATTAATGAAGCAATGAAAAAAGTTGGGTTAAAATAAAAATTGGAAACAGAGATGTGTCCCAAATGGACAAAATGTCCAAAAGGAAACGTCCCCAAATGTCCCAATAGACAGAAAGGAGAATTAGAGGTGAGAACAGGCAAGGAAGACAACATTACAGAAATTTTGAAACTAATTGCGCCAGGAACCCCAATAAGAAACGGACTAGAAAATATTTTAAGAGCAAGAACAGGAGCTTTATTATTAATTACAGATAAAAACGAGGTATTAAAAGAAGTAGTTGACGGTGGATTTACAATAAATGAAGATTATTCTTCATCAAAATTATATGAATTAGCAAAAATGGATGGGGCTATAGTATTAAGTGGAGATTTAAAAAAGATACTATATGCAAATGCACAACTAATACCATCACATGAAATATCAACATTAGAGACAGGTACAAGACATAGAACAGCTGAAAGAACAGCAAAGCAGACAGGAGAATTAGTAATAAGTATTTCACAAAGAAGAAGCATAATTACAGTTTTCAAAGGCAATGACAGATATATATTAGAAGACACAGACGTTGTATTAAACAAAGCGAACCAAGCGATACAAACACTGGAAAAATATAAAAAAGTATTTGATAATAAGCTAAACATCTTGAATGAATATGAATTTAATGATATAGTGACATTACAAAATGTAATAGTTGCAATTCAAAGAGCTGAAATGGTTATGAAAATAGTAGAAGAGATACAAAGGCAGATATATGAATTAGGCAATGACGGAAGGCTTGTAAAAATGCAACTTGAAGAGTTGATAGGTGGACTAGAAAAAGAAGAAGAGCTTATTATAAAAGATTATATTGTACCAGGCAAAAAGAAAATAACTCCTAAAAAAGTAATTGAGAAGTTGGACGAACTTGAATATGAAGAACTATCAAGAGAAACAGTAATAGCGAAATTGCTAGGATATGAGACATTTGATAATTATGACGAAGTAGGAGTATACACGAAAGGATATAGGATTTTAAATAAAATACCAAGAATGCCAAACAATATAGTAGAAAATCTAATTGGTTCATTCAAATCATTCCAACACATACTAGCAGCTGATATAGAAAGCTTAGACGATGTAGAAGGAATAGGAGAAGTAAGAGCAAGAACAATAAAACAATCTTTAAAAAGAATGCAAGAGCAATTTATTTTTGATAATTTAATTTAAAATTATAAATAAACAGAAGCAAAAGCTTCAAAGAAGAAAAGGAGAAGAAAAATGAAAACAAAAAATATTATATGGATAATTGCATTAATTTTAGTAATAATATTACTAGCAACAGTAGGATATGGATACTACAAAAAAGCAACTATGAAAGTTGAAAATCCAATAGCCACAATGGAAGTAGAAAACTTTGGAACAATAAAAATTGAATTATACCCAGATTTAGCACCAGAAACAGTAGCAAACTTTGTAACACTTGCAAACAGAGGATTTTATGACGGATTAACTTTTCACAGAGTAGTAAAAGATTTTATGATACAAGGTGGAGATAAAGCAGGAACAGGAAGTGGTTCAGCAACTTTAGCAGACTTGAAAGACGGTGGAGAAGATAAAGAATACACAATAAAAGGTGAATTTATATCAAATGGAGTTAACAATAAATTGAAATTTGAAGAAGGAGTTATTGGTATGGCAAGAAATGACTATACTCAATATTCTCAAAGCTTAGCAGAAGAATCTTATAACTCAGGAAGTTCACAATTCTTTATTATGACAAAAGAAACAACATCATTAAATGGATATTATACATCTTTTGGTAAAGTAATTGAAGGAATGGACGTGGTGCATAAAATAGAAGAAGTTGAAGTAAAAGCAAATAGCGAAGGTGAAGAAAGCTCAGCAAATGCAGAAGTTAGCACACCAGTAAATCCAGTTAAAATTACATCTATTAAAGTTGAAACAAATGGTGTGAATTATGGAGAACCAAAGACTTTAGAACCATTTAACTATATGAATTGGCTATATTCTCAATATGGTATTGATCCAAATAATTTATCAACAGCACAATAGAAAGATAGGAGCTTTTCCTGTTATATTTGAAATTTCAAAGTCCACAAGTTAATGCAAAAAAGTAACTTTTCTTGTGGACTATATAAAAATTTAATATAAAATTTTGAAAAACAGTTGACAAATGGGGTGTAAATTGGTTATAATATTAAATGTGCTCAAGGTTTATAGGTGCACGTGAACAATGGTGGATGTAGCGTAGTTGGTTAACGCGCCAGTTTGTGGCACTGGAGACCGTGGGTTCGAGTCCCATCTTCCACCCCATTTAATTATATATTGGGCTGTAGCCAAGCGGTAAGGCACCAGACTTTGACTCTGGCATGCGCTAGTTCGAATCTAGCCAGCCCAGCCAATTAGAAAATTATCTATTAAACTTATTAAAAAATGGGTTTAAATATGATAATTTTTTTTATTAAATAAGGGGAAATTATGGATAAAAATGAAAAAGAGATATTAGTTAAAGAAAAAATGGAAAGAATTATAAACTATTTTGAGGAAAACAAATTAAACGATAAGCAAGATTCCATAATAGAAGAAATAAAAGAAACATTAGTTAAGATACTTCAACTAGAAGCAGAAAATATAAACACTATCGGAAAAAAAGAAAAATTAAATTTTGAATTTATAGATAACGAAAAAATTGGTGATGCAGCAAATTTTATCTATGAAAAAAATCAAAATAATGATATAACTCCAAGAATTGAAATAAATATTTTTAGAATATGTACAAAATTAAATGATAATAATAAAGAAGTTAGAATACTAAAATGTAAAAAAGTATTTATGGCAATGATACATGAAATGAGGCATTATCAACAATATTTAATGACTCAAACTAATCAAAGCAATAAAAATGCATTAATTTTTGCAAGAGATATGATATTAAGAAATAAGGAAAGATTCTATAAAAACAATTATTATGTATATGCAATGGAAAAAGATGCTAGATATATTGAATGTACTAGATATTTGGAAATAATGAAAACACTTGATAAGAAAATTGCAAATTTAAGAGACATAGAAAAAGGAATATTTGAAAATTGCAAATATGAAACATCGAAAACATCTATGGATAGAGACAAATTAGCAATACAGCTTTTAGATAATATTATATGTGAAAAGAAAATAACAGAAGGACTGTTAAAATATCCAATTTTACAAAAAGAATATAATTTAGACGGAAGTAGAAAAACAGTTATAGAATTAGTCAAAAATATGCAAGTCGAAGAACAAATGCTAAATGGTGATAAAGATTTGTTAAAAGATTCACAAGAGATGTATTATGAACTAATATACGAGCAACTAAAAAGAAGCTCAACAGAAGAAATAGAAGAGGCGATTGCAAAGATTGGAGATGTAAAATTAAATAAAATTACAAAAGAAATTTCTAAATATTTTGATAAAAAGAAAGATAGAAAAATAGAAGCATCGTTAAAAATGGCAAAAGCACAAGAAATGGAAAATCAAGAAGAAGGATTTATATTACCTTCAAACAATAAAACTGGAATTATTGAAGTGGAGGAAAATAATCAAAAAGTGCAACTATCTTTTAATGAATTTATGGATACTATAGATGATAATTTATTAAATAAAAAATATGTTATTCCACTCTTAAATCAAAATATAGAAATAGATGCAGAAAAATTTATAAGAACTCAATTTTTAAAATTCATTCCTAAAAAAGGAACATTAACTTTAAAAGATGGAGAAGAAATTTCAGCAAAACAATTTATAGAACAACATATTTTAACAATAGATGAACTAAGAGTTGATTATCCACCTGAATTAATATTAAAAGACATGCTAAAATCAGAATCACCTTGGAAAAATCAAAAAGAAACACAAGAAAAAATAGAAAAGTCATATAATGAAAAACAGGAAGTTATAAATACAATAAATGAACAAATATTACAACGCAATAAAAGACAAACAGACAATAAAATGTATGCGGATAACGAAAATGAACGCTAAAATATAGTTCTATTTAACACCCTAAAAAAATATAAATGAAATAGAAAGGGTGAAAAAAATGGAAAACTACAAAACAAATTTTGAAGAAACAACAAAAAACATATTTAAAGGAATAGGAATAGCGATGATATCAACAGTCATAATGCTATTAATATTCTCAATAATATTAGCGTACACAAACACAAGTGAAAATACAATAACACCAGTGATAATAGTGGTAACAGGAATAAGTATATTGCTTGGAAGCTCAATAGGAAGCATAAAAATAAAAAAGAATGGAATAATAAATGGGGGATTAATAGGCGGAATATACATAGTAATTCTGTACTTAATTTCAAGCATATTAAATTGGAGATTTGGACTAAATATACAAAGCATAATAATGATAGCAGTAGGAATGATCTTTGGGATATTAGGTGGAATTATTGGAGTAAACAAAAAATAATGTTCATTAGGGACGTTTCCAAGTTGACATTTTTGTCCAAAAAGAAACGTCTCTAATGGATACAATGGATATTTTGAAAGAATTTCCCCAAAACAGTTGATATTTTTGGAAATTTAATATAAAATTTTATAGGACAAGTTATATCAAGGAGGACAAAATGATAAAATTAGAAGATGTTCGAAAAAATCCGGAAGTTGAAGCGTTAATACAAGGCGCGCAACAGCAATTAGACGGATTAGGCTATACAGAACATAGCCACAGACACATTTCAATTGTGTCAAAAAGAGCTGGGGATATATTAGAGCAGTTAGGATATCCAGAAAGAACAGTAGAACTGGCGAGAATTGCAGGGTATTTGCATGATATCGGAAACTGTGTAAACAGAGTAGACCACGCACATAATGGAGCAATAATTGCATACAACATTTTGAAAGAAATGGGAATGCCAGTAGAAGAAAGAACGCAAATAATGATGGCAATTGGAAATCATGATGAAAAAACGGGAACAGCGGTGAGTGATATATCAGCGGCGATAATTTTGGCAGATAAGTCAGATGTGCATAGAGATAGAGTAAGAAATCAAAATATTTCAACATTTGATATACACGATAAAGTAAATTATGCAGTAACAGATGCAGAGCTAAAATTAGATACTGAAAATAGAAAGATAACATTAAATTTAACAATTAATAATCAAATATGTCCAGTACTAGATTATTTTCAAATATTTATTGATAGAACAATTATGAGCAAATATGCAGCAAAATACTTACGAATATGGTTTGAACTAATAATCAATGGAACAAAATTATTATAATGGAGGAAATAAAATGAAAAAGGTAAAAATATTAACAATAACACTAGCAATTATATTAATTACAGCAATAGCTTTTGGTGGAATTTATGTACAAAAACAAAATAGAATGGAAAATGTAGTAGAAGACTACAAATATGCAATGGATTTAGAAGGGACAAGAACTGTTAGATTAGAAGTAGATACAGGAACAACAACAGTAGTAAAAGATTCAGAAGGAAAAGAAGTTAAAGATACAGAAAATTTAACAGAAGAACAAATGACTGAAAAAGGATACACAAAGGAAGAAGTTCCAAACAATAGTGAAGATGTAAAAAATGAAGAAAATTACAAAAAAGCAAAAGAAATATTAGAAAAAAGACTTCAAAAAATGGGAGTAAATAATTACACAATCAAATTAGATACACAAGCAGGAGATATAGTAGTAGAAATTCCAGAAGATGATTCAACAGATACAGTTGTAAGCCAATTAGTAACAGTCGGAAAATTCACAATACAAGATAGTGAAACAGGCGAAGTTTTAATGGATAACAATGATATAAAATTAGCAAATGTTATGACAGGAGCAGATAATACATCAACATCTGCAGTAGCTAAAACAAGAATATACTTAAATATTGAATTTACAAAAGACAGTGCAAAAAAATTAGAAGATATAAGTAACAGATATTTAAAACCAGTCGAAACAGAGAATAAAGAAGAGGCAACAGACGAGGCTGCAACAACAAATACAACAGAAACAGATGAAAATGGTGAAGAAAAAACAGAGAAAAAAGTAACAATAAAAATAGATGATACAGAAATAATGACAACAAATTTTGAAGAACCAATGAGAACAGGGAAAATGCAATTATCAATGGGGGGAGCTTCATCAGACCAAAAAACACTACAAGGATATGCAGCTCAAGCGTCAAGTATAGCAGTAGTATTAGATACAGGAAATCTACCTGTTAAATATCAAGCAACAGAAAATTCATATGTATTATCAGATGTAACAAATCAAGAATTAAGCATTGTTGTATATGCACTATTAGCAGTAGTTGTAGTAGCTTTAATAGTATTAATTGTAAGATATAAAAAATTAGGAGCACTTGCAACAATATCATATATAGGTCTAATATCAATATTTTTAATATTAATAAGATACGCAAATGTAGTAATATCAATAGAAGGAATATTTGCAATAGCAATTGTATTAGTACTAAATTATATTTTTGTAAATAAACTACTTTCAAAATTAAAAGAAGAAAAACTTACTAAAACAGCTGCAAATAAAGGAATAGCAGAAACATACAAAGAATTCTTTATTAGAATAATACCAGTTTGCATATTAGCAATAGTATTTTGCTTTATCAACTGGAGCCCTATTAGTAGCTTTGGAATGGTAATGTTCTGGGGAATTACATTAATTGCTATTTATAACGCTATAATAACAAATATTTTATTAAAAATAGAAGCTGACAAATAGGAGGAAATAAATAATGAAAAATTTAACAAAAAAACAAAAAATAATAATGTCAATTGTTGCAATTATAATAATAGCAGGAATAGCAGTTGTAGCATTTATGGGATTTAATTTTGATTTAAGATTTCAAACAGCCCAAAAATTGGAACTATACTTAGGAGAAGATTTTAAAATAGCAGACATACAAAACATAACAAAAGAAATTATGCCAAATGAACAAGTGATAGTTCAAAAAGTAGAAGTATATGGAGATTCTGTTAGCATAATAGCAAAAGAAATAACAGAAGAACAAAAACAAAAAATAATAGAAAAAGTAAATGAAAAATACGAATTAGAGCTAAAAGCAGAAGAAACAGAAATAGTAACAGTACCAAACACAAAAGGAAGAGACTTAATAAATCCATATATTTGGCCATTTGCAATTGCAACAGGAATAACACTAGTTTATATGGCAATAAGATATAGAAAATTAAATATAATAAATGTAATTTTAAAAACAGTGTTAACACTAGTAATAGCAGAAGCAACACTAATCAGCTTAATTGCAATTACAAGAATTCCAATAGGAAGATTAACAATTCCAATGGTAATTACAGTATATATGTTAACATTTGTAGGTGTAACTACTAAATTTGAAAAAGAATTAGAAGCACAAAAAGAAGAATAGAAAGAAGTAGGCAAAATCGAAAGGAGTGATAAATAAAATGAAAGCAATAGAAATAAGAAAAAAATACTTAGAATTCTTCCAAAAACATGGACATGTAGTAATTCCGTCAGCACCACTGATACCAGAAAATGACCCTTCTGTATTATTTACAACAGCAGGAATGCAACCACTAGTACCATATCTATTAGGAGAAAAACACCCAGAAGGAAAACGTCTTACAGACTATCAAAAATGCGTAAGAACAAATGATATAGAAGAAGTTGGAGACAACAGACACCTAACATATTTTGAAATGTTAGGAAACTGGTCATTAGGAGACTATTTCAAAGAAGAGTCCATAGCAATGAGCTTTGAATTCTTAACAAAAGAATTAGGAATACCAGTAGAAAAACTATCAGTAACAGTATTTGCAGGAGATGAAGATTGCCCAAGAGACGAAGTGGCAGCAGAGGCTTGGAAAAAAGCAGGAATATTAGATGGACATATCTACTATTATGGAAAAGACGATAACTGGTGGATTGCAGGAGAAGAAGGACCATGTGGACCAGACACAGAAATGTTCTATGACACAGGAAAACCAGCATGTTCAGCAGATTGTCAACCTTCATGTGACTGTGGAAAATATGTTGAAATTTGGAACAATGTATTTATGGAATACTTTAAAGACAAAGACGGATATAGAAAATTAAAACAACAAAACGTAGATACAGGGCTAGGACTAGAAAGAATGGCAATGTTACTACAAGGAAAAGAAACTCCATTTGATACAGAATTATTCAGCCCAATAATTAAAAAACTAGAAGAATTACAAAAAGTGGACAACATAGAAAGTAGAAGAATAATAGCAGAACACTTGCGTTCAAGTATGATGTTAATAGCAGACGGCGGAAGACCAAGTAACATAGATAGAGGATATATTTTAAGAAGATTAATAAGAAGAATGATTAGACACTTAAATAAACTACAAATAGATTTAAATGAGCTATCAACATTAATAGAAATCAATGTTGAAAACTTAAAAGAAATGTACCCAGAATTAGAGAAAAACAAAGAAATAATAATAGCTACAATGCTAGAAGAAAAAGACAAATTTGTAAAAACACTAGCAAATGGAGAAAAAGAATTCCAAAAAGCAATAAACAAATTACAAGAAACAAAAACAATTCCAGGAGATGTAGTATTCAAACTATATGACACATATGGTTTCCCACCAGAAGTAACAAAAGAACTAGCAGAAGAAAACGGATACGAAATCAACTTAAAAGAATTTGACGAACTATTCAAAAAACACCAAGAAAAATCAAGAGCAGGTTCAGAGCAAAAATTCAAAGGTGGATTAGCAGAACAAACAGAAGAGACAATAGCATACCACACAGCAACACACCTTTTAAATGCAGCACTAAAACAAGTTATAGGAAAAGACGCACATCAAAGGGGCTCAAACATAACAGTAGACAGAATGAGGTTTGACTTCAACTGTGACCATAAATTAACAGACGAAGAGAAAAAGCAAGTAGAAGATTTAGTAAATCAATGGATTGCAGAAGAATTACCTGTAACAAAACAAGAAATGAGCAAAGAAGATGCTATAAAATCAGGTGCTGAATGTATGTTTATAGAAAAATATCCTGATATTGTAACTGTATATTCAATAGGAACAGTATCAAAAGAACTATGTGGTGGCCCACATGTTAACAATACAAAAGAACTAGGTAGATTTAAAATTAAAAAAGAAGAGTCTAGTTCATCAGGAGTAAGAAGAATAAAAGCAGTTTTAATTAAAGATTAAGAATTTTTAGGGTGTTTTTGGGGACAGACCTTAAAAACACCCTCAATAGAAAAATATTGATTTAGTTTATAAAAAACTTAGAGAGGGTGTTTTTAAGGACTGTCCCCAAAAACACCCTCAAAAGGAGATAATTATGGAAGATTGTTTATTTTGTAAAATTATAAAAGGAGAAATTCCTTCAAGCAAAGTATATGAAGATGATGAAATACTGGCTTTTAAAGATATAGCGCCAGCTGCACCAGTTCATATATTAGTGATACCTAAAAAGCACATAAAATCACTTGTAGAATTAGAAAAAGAAGATGAAGCTTTAATTGGAAAAATTTATACTGTAATAAATAAAATTGCAAAAGAGCAAGGTGTAAGCGAAAGTGGATATCGTGTAATTGTAAATTGTGGAAAAGATGCAGGTCAAGAAGTAATGCATCTACACTTCCATTTACTTGCTGGTACACAATTTGGAGAAAAGATAGTATAACTTGTAAATAAAACTTTATTTTTGTAATAAAATGTGTTATAATATATGTATAGTGAAAAGTACGGAGGTAAAAGGTATGTTTGAGAGTAAATATAGTAAAGTTTTAACAATTATATTAGTAATTGTAATTATTGGAATATTAGGATTACTAGGTTTTTTAGCATATGACTATTATCATAAATATGTAACAACAAGTGATGCAGAAGATTTTGTAAACAACTTTGATGGGGATACAGCAAAAAAAGATGATGAGGATAAAAATGATGATAATACAAATAATGATGTTTTAGATGAATTGGAAAAAATGAATACAGGAACAAATCAATCTGCATCATCACAAAAAACAAGACCACAATATAAAGGTTTTGGAGTTTTAGGAACAATGACAATTCCAAAAATCAATTTAAAATATCCAATACTTGAAAAAATGACAAAATCATCAATAGAAGTATCAGTAGCATTCTTATGGGGAGTAGGAATTAACCAACCAGGAAATACAGTAATAGTAGGACATAACTATAGAAATGGTGCATTCTTCTCTAATAACAAAAAGTTAAATTTAGGTGATAAAATATATATAACAGACAATGACGGAAAACAAGTTACATATACAATATATAACAAATTTGAAACATCAGATACAGATACATCATTCTATCAAAGAGATACAGCAGGAAAAGCTGAAGTAACATTATCAACATGTACAGATAATGGAAAACAAAGATTAATAATATTAGCAAGAGCTGATTAAAAATATGAAAAATAAAGTAAAGGAATTTGAAAAAATTCCTTTATTTTTTATGCCAAATTGTATATAATAAGAAAGAAATTTAAAACAAAAGGACTGTGATTAAAAAATGAACAAAACCCAAGTAAAGCAAAGAATAGAAGAATTACGCAAACAAGCAGAATATCATGCAAAAAAATACTACGATAATGACGCACCAGAAATATCTGACTTTGAATATGATATGCTAATGGTAGAGCTTCGAAATTTGGAAAAAGAATTTCCAGAATATCAATCAAAAGAATCACTAACACAAAAAGTAGGTGGACACGTAAAAGAGGGATTTGAAAAAGTAACACACGAAGTACCATTACAAAGTTTGCAAGATGTTTTTAGCATAGAAGAAGTGGAAGAATACGTAAAAAAAATTGATGAAAAGGCAGAAGAAAATCAAATAGAAAACAAAACATATGTAATAGAGACAAAAATAGACGGACTATCAGCAGCACTAGAATATAAGCAAGGGAAATTTGTAAAAGGTGCAACAAGGGGAAATGGATTAGTTGGAGAAGATGTCACAAATAATTTAAAAACAATAAAAACAATACCAATGGAGTTAAATGAGAAAATAGATATAACAGTAAGGGGAGAAGTCTTTATATCAAAAAGTGACTTTGAAAAAATGAACCAAGAAAGAGAAGAAAACGAAGAAGAATTATTTGCAAATGCAAGAAATGCGGCAGCAGGGTCACTAAGACAATTAGATAGTAAAATAACAGCAAAAAGACCCTTAGACATATATATATTTAATGTACAAAAAATAGAAGGGAAAGAATTCAATTCACATTTTGAAGAATTAGAATATTTAAGCAAATTAGGATTTAACGTAAACCCTGTCAGAATACCTTGTAAAACAGTAGAAGAAATAGAAAAAGCAATACAAAAAATAGGAGATGACAGAGAAAACTTATCATTTGGGATAGACGGAGCAGTGGTAAAAGTCGATGACCTAAAATTTAGAGAAATACTAGGAGCAACAGCCAAAACTCCAAGGTGGGCTATTGCATATAAATATCCACCAGAAACAAAAGAAACAAAACTAAAAGACATTGTTTGCCAAGTAGGAAGAACAGGAGTAATAACACCGATGGCAATCTTAGAACCAGTTAAAGTTGCAGGCTCAACAATATCAAAAACAACATTACACAATCAGGATTTTATAAAAGAAAAAGACCTAAAAATTGGTGACACAGTAGTAATACAAAAGGCAGGAGATGTTATACCAGAAATAGTAAAAGTACTAAAAGAAAAAAGAACAGGTGAAGAAAAAGAATTTGAAATGCCAACAGTTTGTCCAGTATGTGGAGCAGAAGCGGTTAGAGAAGAAGGCGAAGCGGCAATCAGATGTACAGGAATAGAATGTCCAGCAAAACTATTTAGAAATTTGGTGCACTTTGTATCAAGAGAAGCAATGAACATAGACGGACTAGGAGAAAGCATAATAGGACAATTACTAGATAGAAAGCTAATTGAAAACATAGCAGATATTTATACATTGCAATTTGAAGACATAGCATCACTTAAAAAGAATGGACAAAAATTTGCTCAAAACTTAGTAGACAGTATAAATAAAAGTAAAGAAAACGATTTGCACAGACTAATAACAGCACTAGGAATAAGACACGTAGGAGTAAAAGCATCAAAAATATTAGCAAAAAAATATAAAAATATAGACAACTTAATGGAAGCAACAGCAGAAGAATTGAGCGAAATAAACGATATTGGACCAATAGTAGCAAACAGCATAAGAGAATTTTTCTTACAAGACCAAACAAAAGACTTGATAGAAAAATTAAAACAAGCAGGAGTAAACCTAGAAAGCCTTGAAGAAGATGCACAAGACGATAGATTTGCAGGAAAAACTTTTGTCTTAACAGGAAGCTTGGAAAAGTATACAAGGGGAGAAGCCACAAATTTAATTGAAAAATTTGGCGGAAAAACATCAAGCTCAGTATCTAAAAAAACAGATTATGTACTAGCAGGAGAAGAAGCAGGAAGCAAGCTAACTAAGGCTCAAAATTTAGGAGTGACAATACTTACAGAAGCAGAATTCGAAGAACTAGTGAAATAAAAAAGGAGAGATTATGGAAGATTATACTTTTGAAAAAATGTGGTGCGATTTAAGAGATGGTTATCAAATTTATTATACTTATGTTGGGAATAGGTATGTTTTATTTAAGACGGCAGAAAATTGCTATACCCAGAAATTATTGTCAGAGAGTAAGAAAAATCCACAACCTAGGATGCTTATGCTTACTTTAAAGAGAGTTAAAGAAATGTTTCCACATATGGAAGATATTGAATATAGATTAGAAATGTAATTAAGCCTGCCACTGGAAGGAGTGTCCTCCAGTGGCAAAAAAATTGCCAAAAAGGTCCGTCCCCAGTGGCAAATTTGGAATATTTCAGAATTTACAAGCATAAAATATAATGAGAAGTTTAGAAGGGTAAGAAAATTGTATTCGTAGTAATAATTAGAAAAAATATATAAAATGTATTGACAATAATATTAATGAATGATAATATATGAATATCGAAAGAGGTAGTATGGAAAATAAAAATATAGTAACACTATTTGTTAGAAATGATAAAGGGGACATGTTATTACAAAAAAGAAGTAAGCAAAAAGGTGGAAAATATGGATTTATAAGTGGACATGTACAAGAAAGTGAAACAAATAGTCAAGGAATAATAAGAGAAACAAAAGAAGAAATGGGAATAAATATAGATGAAAAAGACCTAAAACTTTTTTATAGAGTAGAAGAAGGGCAGACTAATTTCAACTTATATTATATGAACAGAAATCTAAATATAGAAAACTTGACGTTACAAAAAGAAGAAGTAGAAGATGCAAAATGGTGCTCAGTAGAAGAAATAAAAACGATAATAGATGATGATAAACTCTATAAAAATCACATAGATGCATTTGAGATTGCTATGAAATATTTATGTAAGGAGTGATATTATGGCAACTATTGCTCAATGGGATATAAACAATGTATGCAACTTGAATTGTAAACATTGTAGAGTATCAGAGAAAAATGACAAAAAACAATTGTCATTAAAACAAGCAAAGGAATTGCTTGCACAATTGTGGTACACAGGTACAACAAAATTAAACCTTTCTGGCGGAGAGCCATTTATGAGAGATGACTTATTTGAAATACTAGAATATGCTAGAAAATTTGAAGATATAGTAATAACAACAAATGGGACATTAATAGATGAAAAAGTATGTGAGAAACTATCAAAATTTCCTAACATAAAATTATCAATTAGTTTGGACGGAATGGCGGAGACGCACGACAGTTTTCGTAGAAAAAAAGGTACATTTCGCAAAGTAATTGACACACTATCATTGCTAAAAGAGTATAATATACCATATGCAATAAAATATACATTATCAACAGAAACAGTAAAAGATGTTATTGAAGTAATAAATTTGATAGCATCAAAAGGAGCAAAAGAATTCAACATAAGAAGAGTTCTAGTTGCTGGGCATGCAGATAAAGATATGTTGATTTCAAACGAAGAATATAAAGAGACAATAAAAAGAGTTATTGCAGAATGTAATAGACTAAATATTAATTTTAGAACAGGTGACCCACTTTTAGTACCGATTTTCCCAGAGATATTTGGTATAGATATAAAAAATGATGATTTAAATAAAATTTATGCTGGATGTCAGGCAGGAGATGAAATAATTTACATAGATTATCAAGGAAATGTTGGAGCTTGTTCATACATACCAACTTTTGCAGATAATATCAAAGAAAAACCATTAGATGAAATTTTAAATAATAATAAACTATTTGTAGAATTAAAGAAATATAAACAAAAGTTAGAAGGAAAATGCTCAAAATGTAGTTACAAGATGATATGTGGCGGATGTAGAGCATCAGCAGTAGCTTTGAAAAATTCACTATTTGAAGAAGACCCATTATGTTTATTACAAAGCAGTTAAATACAAAGTTCTTTATTTTGTGAAGGCTCTGGAGCTTTTACAAATATTATAAAAAATTTCAAAAAAGGCTTTAGTTCGAAAGAAACTCAAAATCTTTCATATCTATAAAGGCCTTAGAAAGGAAGGTTTTTTTATGAATAAAGAGGCAGAGAAAAAAGTTGAAGAGAAAAACGAAGTGAAAAAAATAATCACTTGCAGAATGTGCGGTTAAAAAGAGAGGTACATAACCTCTCTTTAAATGCGTTTTATTATACAAGAAAGGAAACTAAAAATATGAGTATTTCGCCAAAAGTTTTAGATAGAAAAAAAGACAAATTCACAACATTTCATATGAGAATAAACAACAATTCAAATGAAGATATATCAGGATATATAAAGTATAAAATAAGTAAGCCAAATGGAAAGATAGAAGAAAAGGAATTTGGAAGAACAGAAAAAATAAAAGCAAATTCGCAAATAGATATATATGACAAATATTATCTAGAAAAAGATGCACCAATAGGAAGATATCACATAGACGGAATGTTCTTTTGGAACAATCAAAATATATTATCAGACACAAATCAAAATGATTTTTTTGATGTAAAATAGGGGGATATATGAGAAAATTAGAAGGATTACGTTTCTTGCAAGAAAACTTCTCAGACTTAACAGTAGACTGTTTGTTTGTGGACAAGCTAGAAAATTTAAAAGATGAAGATTTAGACATAAAAGACCAATCTGACCAACTATGGAGAGTAAGAGCAGGAAATGAATATGGTTCAGAGCTTAACTTGCCACAAGGCACATTTAAAAGTAAAAAAGAAATACGAAAATTTATAAAAGAGCAAAAACAAAAAGATGCAAATATGGAATTTGTAATACATAGAGTATCGCCAAAATACTTTGCTGCACCATTTGTAGGTACATTGGCAGTGCAAAACAACAAAAATTTACCAAATATCAGAATAGAATTACAAAAAGTAACCCAAGAATTAGTAGACTCAATTGACAAAGGCAAAAGACCTAGAGATTGGGAAGCTTGCTTAATTATGGATTATGAATTTTTAAATAAATTTCCTAAAATTAGAAAAAAGGAAAATGTAGATTTGGAAAGTCTAAAATATGCAATAATGGTAATTCATGAAGTGGGTGAAAAGATATTTGAAATTTATGACAAAGAAGGAAAAGATATAGAAACATATACTAGATTTAACATCTATGATTTGGGACAAGTTGTGCTAGATGACCATAGAAGTAGTGAATCTTTTATTTCTAAATATAGGGTGTCTTTGGGGACAGAGCAAAAAAACACCCAACTTTCGAAAGAAGGAGTGTCCCCAATGGCAAAAAATTGCCAAGAAGGTCCGTCCCCAATGGCAAAAGATTGCCAAAAAGGTCCGTCCCCAGTGGCAGAAAGATGAAAACTTTTGAAAAAATTGTTGAAAATGATAGAAAAATAATGTAAAATATGGTAAGTGAAAATCCGATAAAAGGAGAACTTAAGATGGCTACAATAATTGATGGAAAGTCACTTGCTAAAAAGACAAGGGAAAATCTAAAAATTGAATGTGATAAGTTAAAATTAGAAGGTATAACTCCAAAATTGGCAGTAATAATGGTGGGAGATAATCCTGCTTCAAAAGTGTATGTAAGGAATAAGAGTAGGGCGTGTAGCGATGTTGGAATAGAATACAAAGAGTATCTTTTACCAGAAGAGACGACACAGGAAGAGCTAATTAATTTAATAAAAAATCTGAACCAAGATAAAGAAATAAATGGAATTTTGTTACAAAGTCCATTGCCAAGGCATTTAGATATAAATGAGGCTTTTAAAGCTATTACATATATGAAAGATGTTGACGGCTTTACACCTTCAAGTGTTGGAAAGCTTTGTATAGGGGAAGATACATTTATTTCTTGTACTCCATATGGAGTTATGAAAATGTTTGAAGAGTACAATATAGATTTGACTGGAAAAGATGTTGTGATATTAGGAAGAAGTAATATTGTTGGTAAGCCATTAATTCAATGTTGTTTGCAAAAAAATGCGACAGTTACAGTGTGCCATTCAAAAACGAAAAATTTGGAAGAACATACTAAAAGAGCTGATATAGTAATATCAGCAATAGGGCAATCAAATTTTGTTAAGGCAGATATGATAAAAGATGGAGCAGTTGTAATTGATGTAGGAATAAACAGAGACGAGAATGGAAAGTTGACAGGTGATGTTGATTTCGAAGGTGTTGAGAAAAAGGTGAGTTATATTACTCCAGTTCCAGGTGGGGTTGGTCCAATGACTATTGCAATGCTTATGAACAATGTGATAAAAGCAACTAAGGAACAACAAAAAGAGAAGTCAATGTTATAAATTAAATAAAAATAGGGGCATCATTATTAATGGTGCTCTTTTTTGTTGTATATTAAAATCGAAGATTTTCTTATACGACAAAAGTACAATGTATGCGCAAGCAAATTTGTATATCGGATTTGGGTGTGTAAGCAATTGAAAAATTAAAGAAAAGGAGATATTATGGAACAATTAGAAAAAAATAGATATTGGATATGGTTATCTTTAATAAAAGGATTAGGTGCAATAAAAAAGAAAAAGCTATTAGAAATTTATAAAACACCTGAAAATATATACAAATTAGACAAAGACGAATTACTAAAAATAGAAGGAATAGGGGAACTATTAGCAGATAAAATACTAAATGAAAGAGTAAGGGTAAGTGTTACGAAACACATTGAATATATGCAAAAAAACAAAATAGACATAATTAATATAAATGTGGAAAGTTATCCACAACAGCTAAAAAAGATATATGATGCACCAATTAGTTTATATATAAAAGGAAATAAAGAAATATTGAACAGCAAAGCTTTGGCAATAGTTGGCTGTAGGGAGGCAAGTGACTATGGCAAAAAAGCAGCAAAGTATTTTGCGTATAATTTAGCACAAAATAAGTTTAACATTGTAAGTGGATTAGCTAAAGGTGTGGATAGTTATGCACATTTGGGAAGTTTATGTGTGGAAAATAAGAAAAGCTGTGGAAAAACTATTGCTGTTGTGGGGAATGGGTTAGATACAATATATCCTAGTGAAAATAAAGAATTGGCAGACAAAATAATTGAAAGTGGCGGAGCAATTATTTCTGAATATCCTTTGGGGACAAAGCCTGATAAAATGAACTTCCCAGCTCGTAATAGAATAATTAGTGGAATTAGTGATGGTGTTATTGTTGTTGAAGCCAAGGAAAGAAGTGGTACATTGATAACTGTTGATTTTGCTTTGGAACAGGGCAGAGATGTTTTTGTTGTTCCTGGTAATATTAATTCTATTAATTCGGTCGGGACTAATGATTTAATTAAGCAAGGAGCTAAATTGGTTACAACATATAAAGATATAATTTAAAAAGTTATATTTCAATAAAAAATAAAAGCTATCGAAAAAATTAAAAAATAAAAGTGCGTAATACTTATTAACATAAACTCCAAAAACATATAAAATATATATGCAAAACAAAAGAAGGGAGTTTTAAAAAATGAAAAAACAAAAAAACAAAGGAATTACACTAATAGCGCTAGTAATAACAATTATAGTATTATTAATATTAG
>CATGLK010000012.1 GCA_949538735.1 uncultured Clostridia bacterium | reverse complement strand
TTATTGTGTTTCTCTACTCCCTGCTGACTTTCACTAATTTCGTCCGGTTATCAGGTGAAAGGGAGCCATAAAAAAGTTTTAGAATTTCTTTTCTTATGTAAGGAACCGAAGAATTTATGAAAAATAAAAATAAGAATTTGCCCGTGAACATTACTTTTTATATAAACTTACAAATTCTAAATTTCACTTCATTCAAGCAAGCAATATCAAAATTAACACATATATGCCCAAGGTAGAGAACCAGCAGATTGCAAAGGACCGTCCCCAATGGCAAAAAATTGCCAAAAAGGACCGTCCCCGTTGGCAATTATCTTCTACCTAATAATTTCAATATAAATAGCCTAATATGAAAAGCAATTTTAGCAAAAAACGGCATATTTAAAATCACAAAATTTTCTACAAAATAAAGCAAAGTTTCAGTTTTATACAAATTGTAAAATACAGACCAACCTTTAAAATTAAAATGCTTTTTAGTTTGCAGCATTTTAAAATAATCAAAAGCCTTTTTATTCAGAATTTGTAAATTTTTAGGAAAGACATCAGGATTTTGGACATAAGTCTCAAAAACTCCTAACTTTACATCAATAAACAAATTACGTACTTGTTCTAATTTTTTAAATTTATGAGATATTTTATCAGTTCCGACCTGATTATTACCATGTTGTCTATATTTTATATAAGGTGTTTCAAGATAACCAACCTTACCATTTAAAGAAATAACTAATCCAAGCCAATAATCGTGAATTACATATTTAGAATTAGTAGGAAGTGGTAAAATCTTATCAAGAAATTTCTTTTTTGACAAAATAGTACAACCAGTCATACAATTATACAAATATTGCAATTTATCAGTATTCAATTCTCTTTTTATTTTCCTATCCAAAAGCATAAGTTTTGAGAAGGAAGGATATAAAGTTTTTAAATTTTCATTTACAACTTCTAAATCCCCAAAAACTAAATCTAGGTTTTCACTTTGCAATTTTTCTACTGATTTTTCTATTT
The DNA here is from genome assembly GCA_949538735.1 of uncultured Clostridia bacterium. Taxonomy (GTDB): domain Bacteria; phylum Bacillota; class Clostridia; order TANB77; family CAG-508; genus CAG-269. The sequence continues at coordinate 62,642 of CATGLK010000012.1, read as the reverse complement.
TTTCAGGTAACCAAAAGTCGTCTTGGTCAGCAAACATATATAGTTCACTTGTTACTTGATTTAGTAAAAATTCAAAGTTTTTAACATATCCTTGGTTATTTTCTTGATAGAATACTGTTATTTTTTCATTTTCTTCATATTCTTTTAAAATATCTCTTGTTCCGTCTGTTGAGCAATCATCAGAGATTATTAAATGAATATTTTGATAGGTTTGATTTAATATGCTATCAATTTGTTCTTTTAAATATTTTTCTCCGTTATATGTTGCCATTAAAACATCTACTTTTTCGTTCATAATTTTCGTCCTTTTTATTAATTCTATGAAAGTAAATTATTAATTTCTTGAATAGTACTTGTGATGAAATTTGAATTATTACTTTCAAATTTGTTTGGTTTAAAATTTTCAGCTTGCTTGATAACTTCATCTAGCTTATCAAAGTCAAGTAAAGGAATAATATATCCCTTAGAAGAGAAGTTGTCTAAAAACTGTTGTTGATGGTCACTGACGTGTTCACCAAATTCTTTTTTTCTTGCAGCTGCAATTACAGTTTTTCCAATTTCTAAGGCTTGTATAATTGTCCCAACACCTGCATGAGTGATAATTAAACTAGCATCGTTTAAATGCTTATTTAATTCGTCAATTGTCATATAAGGTATAATTTTTAGTTTATCTGATTTATATTTTGTACAACCTGATTGAACAATAACTTCTTGTGTTATATTTCCAAGTTCAACTTGTTTTTCAACAGCTTTAATTAGTCGTTCAAAAGGCTTATCCTGAGTTCCAAGTGTTACAAAAATCATTAGAAAATCCACCCCCAATATTTTGCTTTTGGATATAATTCAAGCATTTCTTCCCATTGAACTACAAATGTGTCTGCAATATGATATAAAAGTTTTCCTGTTGCAGTTTTTGAAGTTCTATTTGCAAATGTTTCGATATATATAATTTTGCATCCAAATATCTTAGCTATACAGCACATAGGGCCAGCTGTGTGAGTTCCAGTTGTGATGATAACTTGTGGTCTTATTTTTAGAAAGATAAATAAACTGATAAAGCAATTTATTAGTAATATGAAGGGGTATAGTAGTTTTGTTTTCCTTGTTCCATATACTAAAAAGTCTAATTTGTTTTTATATTTTTCTTTTAAATTTCTATTTGTAGCAGTTTTTTCAGTTACTATATGATAATTACATTTATCCATTATTGGTTTTAGTTGCATTAATTCTGCAAAATGTCCACCAGTGCTAGATATAAATATAATTTTTGTTTTTTCATTAAATGAATGTTTCATATTTTTCTCCTTGTTTTTGTTACAGATAGATTATACCTTAGAATACGAGTTTTTGCAACAAAATTGTAGACACAAATCGAAAAACAAGATATAATAAATAAGCTAAACAAGTAAAAAATGGAGAAATAGATGTGAAAGAAAAAGTAACAAAAATAATATCAAAAATAATCAATTCAGTATGGTTTGTTATAATAATAGCTATTATAATTTTAGGAAAAACACTATTATTTTATAATCAAACTGTTGGAGAAGTAGAGTTAGAAACAATATTAAATACAGTAAGTTTCATAGTAGTTTTGGGAGCAATACTATGTACATTACCAAATAAAACAAGAGTAGTAGGGGCAATAATATCAGATATTGTAATAAGCATATTGCTTTTTGCTGACCATACATATTACATATATGCAAGGACAATATTATCAGTAGAGCAAATTACAAACTTGCAATATGGTGAAGAAATTACAAAAGCAATTCCAATACTGTTAAATCCAGTACATATATTATATTTTGTGGATTTCTTAGTGTTGATAGCTTTGCATTATGTTAAAGATATAAAAATAGAAACTTTAAATAAAGCTAAAAAGAGAACAATGGTAGCAAGATGTCTATCAGGTATAATTGGAATAACAACTTTTATTGTGCTATGTATGCCGATAGCTGAAAAGAGTAGTAATTCTCCATATGTAAAAGATATACAAATAAAAGAAGCAACAATATTTGGATATCATATTTTTGATATAAAAAGTGCATTTATCAAAAACAATCAGACGAAATACAAAGATAAAGAGACAATGCTAAAAGCTTACGAAGAATTAAAATCAGAATATGATACAAAATATGGACAAGTTCAATATGACTTAGCTGGAACTTTAAAAGGAAAAAATATAATTATAGTCCAACTTGAATCTTTGCAAAATTTTGTAATAAATAGAGAAATTAATGGAAAAGAAATCACACCAAATTTGAACAAATTCTTTTCGGAAAATATAGAATTTACAAATATGTATATGCAGAGTTATACAACAACAGCAGATTCTGAACATTCAGTGTTAACATCGACATATCCAGTAGAAAATGGAATGGCATTTAGTAGATATTACACAAATACATATGATGACTTATTCAAACAGTTTAATGTGGAGAATTACAATACATCATATATTCATGGAAACGAAGCTAAATTTTGGAACCGTGGAAATGTATATAAAAAGTTGCAAGTAGATAATTTAATACTAAAAGAGCAACTAGAAGAGCAAGAATATATAAATGGATTTTTATCAGATGAAACTGTATATAGGCAAAGTGTGGAGAAGATTGCAGAATTTGAGCAACCATTCATATCATTTGTGGTAGCAGCATCATCACATATACCATTTGAACTAGAAGGATTACAAGACAGAAGCAAAGTAAATATTGACGTGGGAAAATACAAAAATACATTTTTCGGAAACTATTTAGAAGCGGCAAATTATGCAGATTATGCATTTGGAGTGTTTTTAGAAGGTTTAAAACAAAAAGGTTTATATGAAGATACAGCAATTTTAGTATATGGAGACCACAATGGGTTAAATATGTATGAAGAAAATATGTTGGATTTTTTAAAAACAGATAGAGAGTTGACAGATGTAGATATAAGATTAAACTTTGCAAATGTATTATGTGGATTTAAAATTCCGGGAGTAAATAACATAAAAATAGATAAACTGGTAAGCAAATTAGATATAAAACCAACACTTACATATTTATGTGGAATAGAAGACGGATTTTCCTTAGGTTCAAATATGTTTGGAAGTAAAGATTTTGTATGTTTAAATAATGAACTTATAATAACAGATAAATATTATTATGATGAAGGCTGGTATGATAGAGAAACAGGCTCATTTATCGAAGTTGATACAGCTGACGAAGAATTGAAAAATACATTGAACACATATTACGAAAATATGAAAACAGAATTAGACATTTCAAATTCTATTGTTCACAATAACTTATTAAGTTTAGAAAACAAATAATATCGAAAGGATGCAAGACTATGGAAGAAGAAAGAATTCTAAGTCCTAAGCTAGAAAATGTGGGAGAAGAAAGAATAGAAAATACATTAAGACCACAAAATTTAGCAGAATATATAGGGCAAGATAAAGTAAAAGAAAATATGAAAATTTATATAGAAGCGGCAAAAAAAAGGGGAGAGCCCTTAGACCATTGCTTATTATATGGACCACCAGGGCTTGGAAAAACAACATTATCAAATATAATAGCAAACGAAATGAATTCAAATATAAAAATAACATCAGGGCCAGCAATTGAAAAGCCGGGAGACTTAGCAGCACTTTTGACAAACCTTTCAGAATTTGATGTTTTATTTATTGACGAAATTCACAGATTAAGCAAAAGTGTAGAAGAAATTTTGTACCCAGCATTAGAAGATTTTACATTAGATATTGTAATTGGAAAAGGACCAAGTGCTAGGTCAATAAGATTAGACTTACCAAAATTCACATTAATTGGTGCAACAACAAAAGCTGGTTCACTTACAACGCCATTACGTGACCGTTTTGGAATTACTCACAGGCTTGAATTGTATTCAGAAAAAGATTTAACAACAATAGTAAAAAGGTCAAGTAAGATTTTAGATGTGGAAATAGATGAAGAAGCGGCAAGAGAAATTGCAAGACGTTCTAGGGGAACGCCTAGAATTGCAAATAGGTTATTAAAAAGAGTAAGAGATTACGCAATTGTATTAGGTGACGGAGATATTACATTAAAAATTGCCAAACATGCTTTAAATAAGCTAGAAATAGATGAACTAGGTTTAGATGAGATTGATAGAAAAATATTGGAGACTATGATTGTTCAATATGGCGGAAGACCAGTTGGAATTGAAGCTTTGTCTGTTACTGTTGGTGAAGAGCTGGATACTATTGAAGATGTGTATGAGCCTTATTTAATTCAAATTGGTTTTATTGCAAGGACTTTAAGGGGAAGGAGACCACTTCCTGCTGCTTATAAACATTTGGGTTATGAATATTTAGAAGAATAAAAGCAACTTAGCTGGATAAATAAAGATTGAGAGGAAAATAGAAATGAAATTATTATTACATACTTGCTGCGCACCTTGCAGTGTATACTGTATAGACAGTTTAAGAAAAGAAGGAATTGAATCAACTGTATACTGGTATAATCCAAACATTCATCCATATATGGAATATAAATCAAGAAGAGACTGCCTAAAAGAATACACAAGATCAATAGGAATAGAAGCAATATTTGAAGAAGATTATGGATTAGATGAATTTTGCAAAAATGTTGTAGGAGATTTACAAAATAGATGTAAAAACTATTGTTATAGAGTTCGTTTGGAACAAGCTGCAAAGTATGCTAAGGATAATGGATATGATGCTTTTTCTACAACTCTTTTGGTTAGTATTTATCAAAATCATGAAGCTATAATTGAGATTGCAAATGAAATGGCTGAGAAATATGGTGTTAAGTTTTTGTATCGTGATTTTAGGGTTGGCTTCCGTGAGGGCCAAGCTAAGGCACGTGAATTGGGACTTTATATGCAGAAGTATTGTGGGTGCGTTTTTAGTGAAGAAGATAGGTATTCTAAACAAATAAAAAGGGATTTAGAAAATAGCAAAAATAATTAAAGGAAGTGAATGGAGTATATGGCTAAAAAAAATAAGGAAATTACTATTCGTTCAAGTGCAGCAGAATATTTAACATATATGGCAGCAGTCGGAGATGATCCAAAAGCAATCGAAGTTAGATATGAAGATGAAAATATTTGGCTGACGCAAAAGATGTTATCTACGTTGTATGATGTTAATGTGGCAACAATCAATGAACATATATCAAATATTTATAAAGATAATGAGTTAGAAAAAAATTCAACTATTAGGAAATTCCGAATAGTTCAAAAAGAAGGAAATAGAACAGTTTCAAGAGAAGTTACACATTATAATCTACAAATGATAATTTCAGTTGGATTTAAAGTTAATAATGAAAGAGCAGTACAATTCAGAAAATGGGCTAATCAAATCGTAAAAGACTATACAATAAAAGGTTGGGTAATGGATGACGAACGTTTAAAAAATGGTGGCTCTATTTTAACAGAAAAATACTTTGAAGAACAACTAGAACGTATTAGAGAAATACGAATGTCAGAAAGGAAATTTTATCAAAAAATTACTGATATATATGCAACTTCAATAGATTATGACAAAACTGCAAAAGCAACAATTAGATTTTTCACAGCTGTCCAAAATAAGCTTCATTATGCTGTTTCAGGAAATACAGCAGCTGAAATAATTTATAACAGAGCAGACCATAAAAAAGAGAATATGGGATTAACATCATGGGAAGGTGCGCCAAATGGTAAAATACATAAATATGATGTAGTAGTTGCTAAAAATTATTTATCTGAAAATGAAATTGCTCAATTAGAAAGAATGGTTTCAGCATATTTGGATTTAGCAGAAATGCAAGCGATAAGGCATATACCAATGACAATGGCAGATTGGGAAGAAAGGCTAAATGGATTTTTAAAATTATGGGATCATGAAATATTGAAAGATAATGGCAAAATATCAACAGAAATGGCGAAACTTCATGCTGAAACTGAATTTGAAAAGTATAGAATAGTTCAAGATAGGATATACATTTCTGATTTTGACCAACTTATTATAAATACAAAAAATTTAAAAGAAAATTAAAAAACTATTGACAAATTATTTTGTTTTTAATATAATGCTAATAACAAGTTTTGCTAAACTTGTTATTAAAAACCAAATACTTATTAACAAAAAGTTAAAAACAAAGAAAGAAGGAATGAATATGGAAAATATGACAATGATGACAGACCTATATGAATTAACAATGGCGCAAGTATATTACAATTCAGGAAAAAAAGAAGAAGAAGCAATTTTTGATGTATTTTTTAGAAAACAACCATTAGAATTAGGATACGCAATTATGGGAGGAGTAGACAGATTAATAGAATACATCGAAAATCTAGGATTTACAGAAGAAGACATAAAATATTTAGAAAACACAAAACTATTCAACAAAGAATTTATAGAATATTTAAGACAATTCAAATTTACAGGAGATATATATGCAATACCAGACGGAACACCAATATTTAAAGGAGAGCCACTTGTAACAGTAAAAGCACCAATAATAGAAGCGCAAATAATAGAAACAGCAATTCTATCATATCTAAACTCAAATATATGTTACACAACAGCAACTAAAAAAATCACAGAAATTACGAAAGACATTGGAATTATGGAATTTGGAGCAAGAAGAGCATATGGACCAGAAGCAGCAATAGAAGCAAGTAAATGTTCAATAATAGGTGGAGCAATAGGAACAAGCAATGTAATTGCAGGAAAGAAATACAATATACCAATTTTAGGAACAATGGCACATAGTATGATTACAGAAGCAAATAGCGAAAAAGAAGCATTTTTAAATTATGCTAAAACATACCCAGAAAACTGTGTACTGTTAGTAGACACATATGATGTGCTAAAAAGTGGAGTTCCAAATGCAATTCAAGTTGCAAAAGAATACCTAATTCCAAATGGATATACACTAAAAGGAATAAGAATTGACTCAGGAGATTTAGCTTATTTATCTAAGGAAGCTAAAAAAATGCTAGAAGAAGCCGGATTAGAAAATACTAAAATATGCTTATCAGACGGATTAAATGCCAAAAAATTGCAAGAACTAAAAAGAAAAGGGGCAATTATTGATTCAATAGGATTAGGAGATAACATTGTTGCTCCTGATAAAGGAAGAGTTGGTTGTGTATATAAAAATGTAGCAATCATTCAAAATGGAAAAATAATACCTAAAATAAAAATAAGTAGTGATACAGCAAAAACTATCAACCCTGGATTTAAGAAGGTTTATAGAATTTATGAAAAAGACACAAACAAAGCAGTTGAAGACATTATCGCACTCGAAAATGAAAAAATCGAAAAGGGTGAAAACTATACAGTAGAACCGTTACAAAAGCAAATATTTGCAAATGGTAAAAAAGTATATAAAGATATGAGCTTATATGAAAAAAGAGATTTTTGCACAAAACAAATGGAGACTATACCAAATGAAGTAAAAAGTTTTCCTAAATTTGAAGAATACACAGTCAAACTTAGTAATGAATTAAGTAATTTAAAACAAAAAATGATAGCAGAAAGGGGACAATAATATGAAAAAAACAATAAATAAAATAAAAGAAATTCTAAAAAAATCAGATATAGAAATATCACTTAAAAGGTATGGAATAGACGCACTAGGAGCAATGGCGCAAGGGCTATTTGCATCACTATTGATAGGAACAATACTAAACACGATTGGTACACAATTGAACATAGAAATATTAACAACAATTGGTGGATATGCTCAATCAGTAAGTGGTATAGCAATGGCAATTGCAATAGGATATGCGTTAAAATGTCCAACACTAGTACTATTTTCATTAGCAACAGTTGGTATGGCAGCAAATAAACTTGGTGGAGCTGGTGGACCATTAGCAGTATTAATAATTACAATTATCAGTGCAGAATTTGGAAAACTAGTTTCAAAGAAAACCAAAATAGATATCCTTGTAACACCACTTGTTACAATACTAGTAGGAACACTACTATCAATTCAAATTGCACCAGCAATAGGAAATTTAGCAAGTAGTATAGGTGGGGCAATAATGTGGGCAACTGAATTACAACCACTTTTGATGGGAATAATAGTCTCTGTTATAGTAGGTATTGCATTAACATTACCAATTAGTAGCGCAGCAATATGTGCAGCATTATCATTAACAGGCTTAGCTGGCGGAGCAGCATTAGCAGGATGTTGTGCTCAAATGATAGGATTTGCTGTTATGAGTTTTAAAGAAAATAGATGGGGCGGAATTATTGCACAAGGTATTGGAACAAGTATGCTTCAAATGGGAAATATAGTTAAAAATCCAAAAATAGCAATACCACCAATTCTTACATCAGCAATTGTAGGACCAATTGCAACTTGTATATTCAAATTAACAATGGATGGACCTGCAATTTCTTCTGGAATGGGTACTTGTGGATTAGTTGGTCAAATTGGAGTGTATACTGGTTGGACACAGGCGATAGCAGAAGGTACAAAGCAAGCGATTACTCGGTTGGGATTGGCTTGGTTTGATTTTGGTTAGTTTTGTTTTGCCAGCTGTAATTTGTTATGTGCTTGGAAAAATATTTAGAAAATTAAATTGGATTAAAGAAAATGATTTGAAATTAGATTTTTAGATATTTGTATATAGAAAAAAATAAAAAAATGTGTTATAGTATAAATGTCAAAAACAAAAGGAAGGAAAAAAGAAAAAATGTACAAAACAGAAAAAGAATTTTTAGAAAATTACGATGACAGCATATACGAAAAACTATCAATGACAACAGACATCATCATTTTCAGTGTCTCAGACAAACCACAAGAAAACTACCGAAAAAACGACGAAAAAAATATGAGCATATTACTAGTAAAAAGAAAAGACTATCCTTATAAAGACAAGTGGTGCTTACCAGGCGGATTTTTAGACATAAAAGAAGACCTAGAAGAATGTCCAAAAAGAATTCTAGCAGCAGAAACAAACATTAAAGACATATACCTAGAACAACTATACACATTTGGAGCAGTAAATCGAGATCCAAGAACAAGAGTTGTTTCAACATCATATATGGCACTGATCGATAAAAATCAATTAAAAGATAAATTAAGCGAAGAAGCATCGTGGTTTGATATAAAACTAATTGAAAGGGCAGATGGATTAGTAAGCATAAAATTAGAAAGCCAAAAAGAAAAACTAGAATTTATTGTTAAAAGAAAATTGAAAGAAGCTACAACAAATCAATATGAATATGAAGTTGTGGAAAACGAAAACTTAGCATTTGACCACGCATTAGTTATTGTAAATGGAATGGAAAGATTGAGAAATAAAATACAATATACTGATATTGTATTTCGTATGATGCCAGAATATTTTACATTAGGAGAACTACAAAGAGTTTATGAAGTAATATTGGATAAAAAGTTATTAGATCCAGCTTTCAGAAGAATTATTGCAAATAAAGTTGAAAAGACAGACAAATTAAAAAAAGGAGAAGGACATAGACCATCAGCATTGTTCAAGTACAAAAATAGTTAAGGAGAAAATAAAATTTGAAACAATTATTAAAACAAGAAAAATATCGAAATTTAGCAAAAATAATTCTTATAAATACAATTATTTTTACTATCACTAATTTATTGTTCAATATAAAATATGAGCAAGTAGATGACTTTATAATGTACAACCTATATTCAGGATTAGACGGAACATATAGCACTTATGGAGTATATATGCACACGATATTATGTGCAATAATAGGGCTTTTTTATAGAATAGTGCCAGTAATTAACTGGCACACAATATTTCTTTTAAGTATGCAATTCATATGCTTTACGATAATAGGATATTGCATAACAGAAAAACAAAAAAGTGAAAAATCATTTATACTATATGCAGTATTTGCAAGTGTATTTTACTCAGTACTATTAGTTCTAATACAATACACATCTGTTGCGGCAGTATTAATACTAACAGCACTATTTATAATAATGCACTTAATGGAAAGAGAACAAAAGAGCAATACCCTAAAAGTACTATGTTTTGTGCTTTACACTGTTGGAATAATGCTAAGAATGCAATCATTGCTAATAATTGCTCCATTTTTTGCACTATATGCAATATATTATTTAATAAAATATTTCAAAAAGCAAATTGACATTAATAAATTAAAGACTGTAATAGCTGATTACGCAATTATTGCAGTAATAACAATTGCAGTATACATATCACATAATGCAATTTATGAGAACAATCCAGTTTACAAAGAATATATGGAATATAACAATATAAGAGCAATATTGCACGATATGTCTTATACAGACTATGAAGAAAATAAGCAAATATTTGACGAAATAGGTTGGTCAAAAAATGACCATTATCTTTTCTATACATTTAATTTTGGAGATGAGAATGTATATAGTAAAGAGAATTTGCAAAAAATTATAGATTATAAAATAAGTACAAATCAATATTACAATTTAAACTCTAAACCAAAAGAAGTAAGAGAAGACTTAGTAAATGAAATGCAATCTACAAATACAATTGTAACATTATTTATGCTTGCAATGTTTTTTGTATCTGTGTTAGAAAGTAAAGAGAAGAAGCGGATTAAATATACTAATATTGCTAGTAACCTTAGGAATTAATGCATTATTTATTGTTTTAAATAGAAGTATGTTAAGAGTAGTTATACCAGAATACATTATAGGAACAGCACTTATAATATATAATATGAAATTGGAAAAGGAAAAACATCAATTTAGTGCAATATGGATTGTTTTGATTATAATAATAACATCAAGCTATTCAGCAAGCAGATATGAATTCGATTACAAATTAAAAGATTACAAACAATATCAAAAAGTAATTGAATATGTAAATGAACACAAAGAGAATACATATTTAGCTACAATTCCAGCTTTACAATTTCGATATTTAGCATATTCACCATACCAAATGCCGCCAAAAGGTTCATTTTCAAATTTAAGAGTTATGGGCGGTTGGGATATGTTTACTCAGAATTATTATGATTTTAAGGAAAAAAATAATTTAGAAGGAACATTTTTAGATTTGTTAAAAGATAATGTTTATTTGATTGATGGTGATGTTTATTGGTCAGGTAATGAGTATAAAAATTACATAAATAATATTGTTTTATTTATAAAAGAGCATTATAATAAAAACGTGGAATATGAGAAAGTAGAGCAAATTGAAAATATTTATATTTATAAGATTGTAGAAAAATAGGAGAAAAAATTATGTTAGAAAACAAATTAGGAATAAAAAATCAAGTAGAGCTAGCAAAAGTAGAAGAAAAAACAACAAAAGAAAAAGCCCTGCAACTATTTGAAACAAAAAAGCTGAATGAGTTTGAAATAGGTACATTCAAAGGATTAGCACAAATACACAAATATCTATTTGAAGACATATATGAATTTGCAGGAAAAATCAGAAAAGAAAATATATCAAAAAGCAATTTCAGATTTGCATCAGCAATGTACTTAAAAGAAGCACTAAATAAAATAGACGAAATGCCACAAACAACATTTGACGAAATTATAAAAAAATATGTGGAAATGAATGTAGCACATCCATTTAGAGAAGGTAATGGAAGAAGTACAAGAATATGGTTAGACTTAATATTGAAAAAAGAAATTGGCAAAGTAGTGGACTGGAGCAAAATCGACAAACAGGATTACTTACTTGCAATGGAACGTAGCCCAATAAAAGATACAGAAATTAAACTTCTACTAAAAGAAGCATTAACAGATAAAATAAATGATAGAGAAGTTTATATGAAAGGTATTGATGCAAGTTATAATTATGAAGGATATAGCTTGTATAATATAGAAGATTTAAAATAGAAAGAAGGAAGCAAAATGAGTTTAATATTAAAAAACGTATCAAAAACATTTGTGGGAAAAAAAGCAGTAGACAACATATCACTAACACTAGAAAAACCAGGAGTATATGGCTTGCTTGGAACAAATGGAGCAGGAAAAACAACAACAATAAGAATGCTACTTGGAATAATAAAAAAAGACAGTGGAGAAATTACATGGAAAGGAAAAGCAGTAGATAGAAAAAACGTAAGATTTGGCTATTTGCCAGAGGAAAGAGGAGTATATCCAAAAACAAAAATAGTTGATCAATTAATGTATTTTGCAGAATTAAAAGGAATGAAAAAAGAAGAAGCAATAAAATCAATAAACAAATGGGCAAAAGAACTAAAAGTTGAAGAATATTTAGAACAACCAGCAGAAAAACTATCAAAAGGAAATCAACAAAAAATACAATTTATGACAGCAATAATTCACGACCCAGAGCTAGTTGTATTAGATGAACCATTTAGTGGACTAGACCCAGTAAACACAGAGATATTAAAAAATATCATAATAAACCTAGTAAAAAACGGAAAATATGTAATAATGTCAGCACATCAAATGGCAACAATAGAAGAATTTTGCAGTGATATTTTAATACTAAACAGAGGAAAAACTGTATTACAAGGAAATCTAAAAGAAATAAAAGAAACATATCCAGCAAATAGAGTAGAAGTGGACGTAAAACAAGACATAACAAGTTATATCAAAGAACTTGGATTAGAAATTGAAAACGAAGCTAATAACAATTATATTATCAAACTAACAGACGAAGAAAAAGCTCACGAATTGCTAAACAAGCTAATTACAAGTGGAGTAAAAGTAGACAAATTTGAAATCAAAAAGCCTACTCTAAATGACATTTTTATAGAAAAGGTGGGTGAATAATAATGAAAGATATTTTAACAGTAATGAAATTTACAATAAAAGACATGGTAAAAAGAAAATCTTTTATAATATCAACTCTAATCATTTTAATGCTAATTGTAATAGGATTTAATATACCAAACATAATAAAAAGTATTTCAGGAGAAGACACAGGGGATAAACTACTAATTGTAGATAATGAAGATATCTTTGAAGGAAGCTTAGAAATGCTTAAACAAGCAGATTTAGGAACAGAAATAGAAGTAGAGAAAGCAACATTTGAAGAAATAAAATCTAAAATCGAAAATGAAGAAATAGAAGATGCAATAATTATAGAAAGACAAGAAAATAATGTAAAAATCAGATACATAGTAAAAGATATGACTATGATGCAAGAAGTACCAGAAACAATAGTAAATGCAATAAATACATTATATACAAATGTGCAAATAAGCAAATTAGGACTAAGCCAAGAGCAAATACAATCAATAACACCAAATTTCGAATTTAGCTTAGAACAAACACAAGAAGAAAAAGCAAATGGAAATATATTTGCAATAATGTTAATGTCAATAGTATTATTTTACGCAATATACTTCTGCGCATATCAAGTATCAAGCTCAATAACAACAGAAAAAACATCAAAAATAATGGAAACACTAGTAACATCAACAAGTCCAAGAACAATAGTACTTGGAAAAACAATTGGAATAGGAATAGTTGGATTATTACAAATGGTGCTAATTGTAGGAACTGCATTAATTTCAGCAAAATTATTCTTAGACCCAGAATTACTTAATGCAGTACTAGATATGTCAAATATAACACCATATTTAGGAATAATTACAATAGTATACTTTATATTAGGATACCTTGCATATGCATTACTATATGCTCTAACAGGCTCAACTGTAAGCAAACCAGAAGATATACAATCAGCAAATTCACCAGTTGCAATTTTGGCAGTAGTAGGATTTTATTTATCATATTTTACAATGATGAATCCTACAAGTGAACTTAATTTATTTGCTTCATTGTTCCCAGTATCATCACCATTCTGTATGCCTTTCAGAATTATGATGGGATTGGCAAGTGGCACAGATGTTGCACTTTCTATTGCAATTTTGGTTGTTACTATTTTGGTTATTGCTCATATTGCTATTAAGATTTATTCAAATGCGATTTTGAATTATGGTACTAAGATGAGCTTTAAGGATATTGTGAATATGTATAAATCTAAATAAGAATAAAGAGATTAGTTTGGAATATAACTAATCTTTTTTGGGTGTTTTTGGGGACAGTCCTTAAAAACACCTTATAAAATTATAATATCTGCACAATTTAATTTGAATTAAAAAGAAGGTGTTTTTAAGGACTGTCCCCAAAAACACCCAAAACTATAAAAATTAATAAATAAAACAAGACAAATTGGCAAAAATATGATATAGTATAAAAGCAAAAATAAAAACAAAATGGAGAGAATAATCAATGAAAATATTAATAACAGGAACATCAGAAGGAATAGGAAAAGCAATAGCCCTTAAATTCCTAGAAGAAGGTCACAAAGTAATAGGAATAGACAAAGAAGAAGCAACAATAGAAAACGAACAATACACGCACATAAAGAAAAATATATGTGACAAAGACCTTCCAAAAATAGAAGGAGTAGAAGTTTTAATAAATAATGCAGGAGTGCAAGAAAGCGGAAATGACATAGATGTAAATTTAAAAGGAACAATAGCTATAACAGAGAAATATGGAATACAAGACAAAATAAAATCAATAATATTTATAGCATCAGCTAGTGCAAGAACAGGTTCAGAATTCCCTGAATATGTTGCAAGTAAAGGCGGAATGGTAGCATATATGAAAAATGTAGCATTAAGAGTGGCTAAATATGGAGCTACAAGCAACAGCATTTCACCAGGTGGTGTAACTACAAAGCTTAATCAACATATAATTGATGACCCAGTTTTGTGGCAACAGGTATTGGATGAAACTTTATTAAATAAATGGGCATCAGCAGAAGAAATAGCAGAATTTGCTTATTTTATAGCGGTTATCAATAAAAGTATGACAGGAGAAGATATTTTTATTGATAATGGCGAAGCTTTGAAATCAAATTTTATTTGGTAGGAATGGAGAAAAAATGTTAGGAGCAATAATAGGAGATTTAGCAGGAACAAAATACGAATATCAAGAATTCATAGACTCAAGAAAAGGAAAGATAAACAAAGAAAGAAGAAAAGAAATACTAGACCCAAAAACAGAACTAATAACAGACGAAAGTTTTGTAAGCGATGACAGTATGTTAACAACAGCAATAGCAGAAGCAATAATTTATAATATAGATTACAGAGAAACATTAAAAAAATATGGCAAAAAATATGGAAATGAGCAATTGCAAAGAAAAAACTTTTTCAAAAATGCCTTTTCACCAGTATTTACAAAATGGGCAAATCAAGAAAACAATGAAAATGGTACAAGCTATGGAAACGGTTCAGCAATGAGAGTTTCGCCAGTGGCATATTTATTTAATGATTTAGAAAAAGTAGAGCAAGAAGCAAAAAAATCAGCGATACCATCACATAATAGCGAAGAAGCCATAAAAGGAGCGCAAAGTCTTGCAGCAACAATATATTTAGCAAGACAAAAAAAGCCAAAAGAAGAAATAGAAGAATATATTACTCGGAAGATATGGGTATAATTTAAATTATGATTTGGAAGAATTACAAGAAACAAATACATTTGACGGAACTTGCAATACAACAGTGCCACAAGCAATATTTGTATTTTTGCAATCAAACGATTTTGAAGATTCAATCAGAAAAGCGATATCAATAGGTGGAGATACAGATACAATTGCATGTATGGTAGGTTCAATTTCAGAGGCATATTATGGAATACCAAAAGAGTTGCGAAATAAGGCTTTAAAAGTGATGCCAGAAGAAATGAAAAAAACTATAATATCTGCATATGAAATGAAAAGACAAAATGAGACACAAAAAGAAATCAAAAATAATATTGAAGAAAGATAGAAGGTTTATAGGTAAAAACCGAAAAAAACCTAAATATAAATACGAGGGAAGAAAAAATTGGATAAATTAGTATTAGTTGACGGAAACAGTATAATGAACAGAGCATTTTACGGAATAATGGGAAGTAAAATGTTAACAACAAAAGACGGGAAATACACAAATGCCGTATATGGATTTTTAGCAATATTATTCAAACTATTAGAAGACATAAATCCACAATATTTAGTAGTAGCATTTGACTTAAAAGCACCAACAGCAAGGCACAAGCTATATGAAGGATACAAAGCAAATAGAAAAGGAATGCCAGAAGAACTAGCAGAGCAAATGCCAATAATAAAAGAAATATTAAAAGCAATGAATATAGACATAGTAGAAATGGAAGGTTACGAAGCAGATGATGTACTTCGGAACTTTGTCTTGCTATGGAGAAAAGCAAGGACTAGAAGTAACAATACTATCAGGAGATAGAGACACATTTCAGCTTGCAACAGACAAAGTAACAATAAGAATACCACATACAAAAGCAGGAAAAACAGAAACAGATGAATATAATAAAGAGAAAATAATAGAAAAATACGGATTAGAGCCAAAACAATTAATAGATGTAAAAGGATTGCAAGGGGACTCATCAGACAATATCCCAGGAGTACCAGGAGTTGGAGAAAAAACAGCATTAAGCTTAATACAAAGATATGGCTCAATAGAAAAACTATATGAAGCAGTAGAAAACGGAACAGATGACCTAAAAGGAAAACAAAGAGAAAAAATAGTAGAAAACAAAGAATTAGCAGAAATGTCAAAATTTTTAGGAACAATCAATTTGGAAGTACCAATAGAAGACACATTAGAAAACTTCAAAGTAGAAGAATGGGACAAACCAAAAGTATTAGAACTATTCAAAGAGCTAAACTTCAATAGATATATCGACCGTTTCTCACTAAGAGGACAAGAAGCAGGAACACTAAATGCCGAAACTAAAAAGGAAACTTACAAAAGAGTTGATAAACCAGTAGAAGAAATCATAGAATTAATAAAAAAACAAAAAGAAATGACATTTTATTTAGCAACAGAACAAGACACAGATGAAAACAAGATAATAAAAGAAAGAATAACAGGAATAAGCATTTATAATAGTGAAAATAAGGAAGCTTACTATATAGATGTGTCCCAAAATGGACATTTTGTCCAAAAAGAAACGTCCCCAACTGTCCCAAAGGAAATTTTCGAAAATGCAGAAATCAAGAAGATAGGAATTGACTTGAGCAGAGATTATATTTTATTAAAACAAGAAGGGATTACGTTAAAAGGAATTAATTATGATATAGGAATTGCAGCATATATATTAAATCCAACAAATAATAAATTGAAAATTGATAATTTAATTGAGCAATATCTAGAAATGAATGTTGCAGAAGTAATTGGAATTAGCGAACCTACAAAAGCAAACAAGCAAATAAATTTATTTGATGCTATGTCAGGAAATGAAGAGCAAGACGAAGAAGAGAAAAAACAAAAAGAATTAGAAAAAGAAAAATACTGTTTATATGCTTATGCAATTGCAAAAATAAAAGAAATCACACTAAAAGAAATGGAAGAAATAAATTGTCTAGATTTATTCTACAACATAGATATGCCAACAGTTGAAGTGTTATCAGATATGCAATGGAATGGTATGTATGTTGACAAAGAAGAATTAGAACAATTTGGAGAAGAATTAAAAGCAAAATTAGAAACACTAACAAAAGTAATATATGAAATGGCAGGAGAAGAATTCAACATAAATTCAACAAAACAATTAGGAGAAATCCTATTTGAAAAAATGAAATTGCCAGTAATAAAGAAAACAAAAAGTGGATATTCAACAGATGTAGACGTTTTAGAAAAACTAAAAAAAGAAGACCCAATAATAGAGCAAATACTAGATTATAGGCAACTAATGAAACTAAACTCAACATATGTAGAAGGACTAAAACCATACATCAACCCAGAAACAAAAAGGATACACTCATTTTTCCACCAAACAATAACAGCAACAGGAAGAATAAGCTCAACAGAGCCAAACCTTCAAAACATACCAACAAGATTTGAACTAGGAAAAAGAGTAAGAAAAGTATTTAAACCACAAGAAGGAAAAATCTATTTAGATGCAGACTATTCACAAATAGAACTAAGAGTGTTAGCATCAATATCAGAAGACAAACATATGATAGAAGCATTCAACGAAGGACAAGACATCCATAAACAAGCAGCATCAAAAGTATTTAAAACTCCAATAGACGAAGTAACAAAAGAACAAAGAAGTAATGCAAAAGCAGTAAACTTCGGAATAGTATATGGAATAAGCGATTTCGGGCTAGGAGAACAACTAGGAATAGGAAGAAAAAAAGCAAAACAATATATAGACGAATACCTAGAACAATACTCAGGAATAAAAAACTTTATGGAAAACATAACAGAAGAAGCAAAAGAAAAAGGCTATGTAGAAACACTATTCCATAGAAGAAGATATATACCAGAACTAAAATCAAGCAATTATATGGTAAGACAATTTGGCTCAAGAGCAGCAATGAACACACCAATACAAGGAACAGCAGCAGACATAATGAAAATAGCAATGATAAAAGTATACAATGAAATACAAAAAAGAAAATTAAAATCAAAAATAGTATTGCAAGTACACGACGAAATGATGGTAGAAGCACCACTAGAAGAAAAAGAAGAAATGCAAGAAATAATGAAGCAATGTATGGAAACAGCAATAGAGCTAAAAGTACCACTAATTGCGGAAATATCAACAGCAAACAACTGGCATGAATGCAAATAATTGCCATTGGGGACGGACCTAAATGGCAAAAAATTGCCAAAAAGGACCGTCCCTAGTGGCAAAAAATTGCCAAAAAGGTCCGTCCCTAGTGGCAATAAAAAGGAGAGAAAAGGTTAATGAACAAAAGATTTTTAATAGGTTTTTTGCTAATTTTTATAATAATTATCATATTTTTTGGAGCGTTTAAAAATGAGATTTTAAAAGTCTTTTATCCATTAAAATATACTGATAATGTTGAAAAGTATGCAAAAGAATACAATGTGGAAGAAAGTCTAATTTTTGCATTAATTAAGGCGGAGAGTAATTTTAAAGAGGAAGCGGTTTCGCACAAAGATGCAATAGGGCTTATGCAGATTATGGAAGAGACTGCAATTGATGTTGCAAAAAAATATGATATAAATATCGATGAGAACAATGCAAAAGAGGAAATTTTGAATACTGATAATAATATTAATATTGGTACAAAATATTTATCAGTATTGTTAGAGAAGTACAAAAATGTTGAAGTTGCTGTTGCAGCTTATAATGCTGGAATAGGGACAGTGGATAAGTGGATAGAACAAGGCATAATTAAAGCAGATGGTACAGATATTGAAAATGTGCCATATAAAGAGACTAATAATTATGTTAGAAAAATTTTAGTAAACTACAAAATGTACAAGGAATTATATTACTAAATATTATTAAATGTTGTACAGCAAAATGGACAAATTGTATAGCTAAAAACTAGACAAATGACAAAAAATGAAATAAAATATATAAAAATGAAAATAAAAACAGAAATAGGGGTAAACAAAATGGTCATAGAACAATTAATATTCACATTCATTTCATTTGCAATATTTGTATATATGTTCTTTAGAATGATAAAAAACAATGATACAGCATATGTGATAATACTAATATTAGAAGCAATAGGAATAACTTTAAACTTTGCAGAAGTACTATTTGGAGTAAAACTAAATATGCTATTTGTAATAATAAAATACATATTAGCATGCTTATTACCAATAGGAATAGTCATTTTAGAAAAAAGAATTATGCCATTATATGAAATGATAAATTTAAGCAAGGCCAAAATCTATATGGCATTTGGAAATACAAAAAAAGCAAAACAAGCCTTGTTGTATATATTAAATAGAAATCAAGAAAGCTACCAAGCACACAAAAAATTAGCAGAAGTATATGAAGCTGAAGGCGGAATGAGAAGGGCAATTGATGAATATGTACAAGCAATTGATTTAAACAAAAAAGATTACAATTCTTACTATAAAGTGGCAGAGTTACTAAATGACTTAGACAAAGGGCAAGAAGCAGCACAAATGCTATTCAATTTATTAGAAAAACAGCCACAAATGTATGATGCAAGTATACTTTTAGGAGAAATACTAATAAACAATGAATCATATAAAGAAGCTGCAAAAGTATATCAAGACGCATTAAGATATAATCCGCTAAGTTATGACTTAAATTACAATTTAGGTATTGCATATACAATGCTAAATGACTTCCAAAATGCTAAAATATGTTACGAAAAAGCAGCAGAAATAAACAGTTTAGCGTACAATTCAAAATATTCATTAGCAGAAATTGCATTGATATATAAAGACTTAGAAGAAGCAAAGCAAAAATTCTTAGAAGCAATCGAAGAAGAAGAACTATCAGCAGATGGATATTATGAACTTGCAAAAATCAGCTTACTTCAAGGGGATAAAGACACAGCTATAAAATATGTAAATATAGCAATAGATATAAATAGCAAAAAAATAGTAGCAAAAGTAAAGAAAGACCCAATATTTATACCAATAATCGCAAAAATACCAATGCCATTTAATTTAGAAAATACATTGGAAGAAAAAGAAGGTAAATTAGAAGAAAAAGAACTAAAAGCAAAAGCTCACTTAGAAGAAATGGCAGATATAACAAGAAGTTTAAGCTATGCTGATATACAATTATTAAATAAAAGAGAAGAAAAACATGGCAAATCAGCTATGAAAATTCAAGAATACGAACAAGAAAAAGAAAGAGACGATTTTCAATAAAAACGTAGAACAGCCAATATGGCATAAAACTAAAAATATTGTATTATCAAGAACTAAAAGATAAATGTAATAAAAAGAATAACAACGAATAAAATGTAATAAAAAATAAACAACGAAAGAAGGAAAACAAAATGATATTAGAAATAATAAAATCTATCATCTTTGGAATAGTAGAAGGAATAACAGAATGGCTACCAATCAGCAGTACAGGGCATTTAATACTATTAGAACAATTTTTAAAATTCAAAGAAGTATCACCAGAATTTTGGGATATGTTCCAAGTAGTAATACAATTAGGGGCAATACTTGCAGTAGTAATATTGTACTTTAAGCAAATTTGGCCATTTACAAAAAATAAAGAAAAAGCAATAAAAAAACAAGGAATATTATCAATATTAGACAAAGACATAATGATACTATGGGGAAAAATCCTAGTAGCATGTGTACCAGCAGCGATAATTGGGATATTATTTGATGATGTATTTGAAGCATTATTTTATAACCCATTCTGTATAGCACTAGCATTAATAGTATTCGGAATAGCGTTCATCATAATAGAAAATTGGAACAAGGGTAGAAAAGCAAAAAAAGAAACATCAGAACAAATTACATATAAAGATGCAATAATAATTGGATTATTCCAATTGCTAGCAGCAATATTTCCAGGAACATCACGTTCAGGAGCAACAATAATAGGAGCATTATTGATAGGTTTATCAAGACCAAATGCAGCAAACTTCACATTTTATTTAGCTATACCAACAATGTTTGGGGCAAGTTTATTAAAATTGGTTAAGTTTGGTTTTGCATTTACTTCAACAGAAATGATTGTGCTATTAGTTGGAATGGTTGCGTCATTCTTAGTTTCAGTTGTTGTTATAAAATTATTGCTAAATTATATTAGAAAACACGACTTTAAAGCATTTGGATATTATAGAATTGTACTAGGAATTTTAGTACTTGCATATTTCTTTTTAACACATTAATGATGTATTTCCTGCCAAAAAGATCCGTCTCCTTTGGCAGGCAAATTGGACTCGAATTATTAGACGAAAAGGTTTAATAGTTTGAGTTTATTTTTATGACAAACATATTGACACAAAACGTCAATAAAGATAAAATATAAATAATGAATATTATATTCAAAAAAAGCAAACGATAAAACAAGATAGAGAGATAGATATTGACATAATATAAAACAAAAAATACAATAAGATAAACAAAAGAAAGGCAGTGAAAAAATGAAAAATAAAGGAATAACATTAATATCGTTAGTAATAACAATAATAATCTTATTAATTTTAGCACGGAGTAACAATAGCAACATTAACAGGAGACAATGGAATAATAGGGAAAGCACGGAGAAGCGAAATTTAAAACAGAATTATCAGCAGTTGCAGAAGAATACGATTTATACTTAGTGCAAAGATTTTCAGAAGATAGAAATTTTGAAGAAGGAGCATTATATGCAGGGAAAAATGCATTAATATATGACTCAGTGCAAGAAGAAGGAAATATATATACAGTATTAAAGAACTCAAGCAAAAAATATGTAGATAATTTTGAAGTAATAAAAGGAGAATTGTTCTATTTTTCTCAAAATGAAAAAGAGAAAAAATGGGCACAAGAAATAGGAATAAAAGTAAGCCCATATATAATAATAGATGGAGAACTAATGTCATCAAATACCAATTTAGATTTAATGGATAAAGCAACAGGAACAATAACAATCCCACAAAATGTAACAAAAATAGGTGATGGAGCATTTAGAGATTTAGAAGGTTTACGAAGTATAGTAATTCCAAGTACAGTAAAAGAGATAGGAGCGTATGCATTTTCAGGAAACCCAACATTGGAAAATGTGGTAATAGAAGAAGGTGTTGAAAAAATTGGAGCTTTTGCGTTTCAAAATTGTACAGCATTAAAAACAATAAAAATAGCAGATAGTGTATCAGAGATAGGTAACACTTGTTTTGGAAGTTGTACATCACTAGTAGAAATTAATTTTCCAAAATCATTAAAGACAATACCATATAGAATGTTAAGTGCATGTGAAGCTTTAAAAGAATTAGAAATACCAGAAGGGATAACATATATAGATACTTATGCATTTGAATTTTGTTATAATCTGACAAAAATAACTATACCATCAACAGTAACAACTATAAATGGAAGTGCATTTCAAAACACAAATAAATTAACTAGCATAGAAATATCACCTGATAATAAAAATTATACTTTTTCTAATAGTGCACTAATGTCAAGAGATGGTAAAAATTTGTATTATATTGTACCAAATACAGCGGAAATAAATATACCTGAAACAGTAGAGGTTATTGAATATGGTTCTGTGGTTCAATATTCACAAAGGGCAGTATTAAATATTTCAAAAAATGTAAAATACATTAATGAAATTTTTACTACTACAAATATAACTGCAATAAATGTGGTAGAAGAAAATCCATATTTTAAAAGTGAAAATGGAAACTTATATAATAAAGACATGACAGTGTTGTACAGATGTTATGAAAATCAGTCCTCTTTCATAGTGCCAAATACAGTAAAAAAAATAAGGCAGAATGCATTTTGGGGCGAAAGTAAATTAGAACAATTAACATTATCAGACAATTTAGAAGAAATAGATGGTTGGCTATTTGGTGGTACTAAAATTAAAAGTTTGCATTTTGGGGCAAAAATAAAAAGCATTCCAACAACAGTATTTTCAGGAGTAGAGGGTATAGATATAACAATATCAGAAGAAAATCCAAATATAAAGGCAGAAGAAGGGACATATATTTTAAGTAAAGACGGAAAAGGACTAATTGGAGTATCAAAAAATTTGAAAACATATAATATACCTAGCTCAGTTGATACTATAAGATCACTTGCATTCTATAATAGATCAAATTTAAATGAAATAGTTTTACCAATAGGAATAAAGGGAATTGGAGAATCTGCATTTGACTATTCAGTGAATTTGAAAAAAGTGACAATACAGTCAAATATAGAAGGAATTGCAGCAAATGCATTTACTAGATGTAATAGTTTAAAAGAAATAATAATAGATAAAAAAGAAGGAGAGATATCAGGAGCTCCTTGGAGTTGTCCATATGGATTAAGAGCAGTCTTTTGGAAAAAATAATGTTTTTGGTGTTTTGGGGGACGGAGCAAAAAGACATAGATATTGCCTGCCACTGGAGACGGACCTTTTTGGCAGATTGTATAAACTCAAATTATTAGATGTAAAAGTTTAATAAATTGAGTTTATTTTTATGACAAATTTATTGACACAAAACGTCAATAAAGATAAAATATAAATAATGAATATTATATTCAAAAAAAGCAAACGATAAAACAAGATAGAGAGATAGATATTGACATAATATAAAACAAAAAATACAATAAGATAAACAAAAGAAAGGTGTGGAAAAATGAAAAATAAAGGAATAACATTAATATCGTTAGTAATAACAATAATAATTTTATTAATACTAGCACGGAGTAACAATAGCAACATTAACAGGAGACAATGGGATAATAGGAAAAGCAGGAGAGGCAAAATTCAAAACAGAATTGTCAGCAGTTGCAGAAGAATACGATTTATACTTAGTGCAAAGACTTTCAGAAGATAGAAATTTTGAAGAAGGCGCGCTATATGCAGGGAAAAATGCATTAATATATGACTCAGTGCAAGAAGAAGGAAACATATATACAGTACTAAAAAATTCAAGCAAAAAATATGTAGATAATTTTGAGGTAATTAGAGGGGAGTTATTTTACTTTGCCCAAAGTGATCAAGAGAAAAAATGGGCACAAGAAATAGGAATAAAAGTAAGTCCATATATAATAATAGACGGAGAACTAATGTCAACAGGAGATAATCTAGGACTAATGGACGAAGCAACAGGTTCAATAATAATACCACAATCTGTAACAAAAATAGGAGAAGGAGCATTTTCAAATTTAGAAGGATTACGAACAATAGTAATACCAGGAACAGTAAAAGAAATAGGAACTAATGCTTTTAGAAATAATAAGACACTTGAAAAAGTAATTATACAAGAAGGTGTTGAAAAAATTGGAGTGTCGGCATTTGAAAGATGTACCAATTTGAAAACAATAGAACTACCTGAAAGTATTATAGAAATTAGTAGACAGGCTTTTTATGAATGTGCAAATCTTCAAGAAATAGAGATACCAAGTAGGATTACTAAAATTAACGTGTTGGTATTCGCAGGATGCAATAAATTGGCTAAATGTAAATTCAGAGGAGATAAAGTAACAGATATAGATGATGGAGCATTTATTGGAACAGTATTTACTGAATTTAATATTACGAAAAATGTAGAAAGAATTAGTCCCACAACATTTTCTAGTAATATTGTATTGAATAACATAAAAATAGACAATGATAGATTTGTTTATGAAGAAGGAATCTTAATGCCGAGTAACAAAAACAGCATAATATTTGTATCTCAAAAATATTATCAAGGGAAAACGGAATTTAGAATACCAGAGGGAGTTGTTACTTTTAGAGCATCAATTGCTAATCTATATACGGTAAAAAAATTAATTATAACAAGTAAAGTGAGCAATATTCCATCAGCAAGAGAACTGTTACAAAGTTTAGAAGAAATAGAAGTAGTTGAAGAAAATGAGACGTTTGCAGTGTCAGATAAATGTTTATATACAACTAAAAGCCCTAAAAGACTAGTATATTGTGTTTCAAAAGATAGCGAAATAAACTTAAATATTGATGTAGAGATTATAGGAGATTTTTCATTTTGTGGAGCAACAAATGCAAAAAAAATAACTTTACCTGATAGTGTAAAAACAATAGAAAATCAGATATTTAGCTCAAAAATAAATGAAGTAATAATTGGAAAGCAAGTTAACAATATATCACCTATGTTTTGCTATCATAGGTATAATGCAAAAGTGACTATAGATAGTGAAAATCAAAACTATATGGTAGAAAACGATGTATTATATACAAAGAACAAATCAAAACTTATAACTGTAATATCACAGATAAAAGGAAAATTCATTTTAGATGATAAAGTAGAAGAAATTTTTACTAATGCATTTTATGACCAAGCAGAGATGACTGAAATTGATTTGAAAAGTGTAAAAATCATTGGATATGAGGTGTTCTATAATTGCAACCAACTAACTAGAATTGACATCCCAAATACAGTAGAAACAATTAGCAGTTATGCATTTAGAGCAGCTAATAATTTAAAAGAAGTTACTATTCATAAACCAGAAAATACAATTGCTGGTTCGCCTTGGGGAAATTCACATGGACTAAGAGCAATAAAATGGCAACCATAATGTCTTTGGCGTTTTTGGGGACGGAGCAAAAACACATCAATATTACTGCCACTGGGGACGGACCTTTTTGGCAGAAATCTGCCACAGAGAACCGTCCCTGTTGGCATGGGCTTTGTCAAAAATTGTCGAATTTTGCGATGAAAAGTTGGAGAAAATTGAATAAAAATATTGAAAAAGTATATAAAATCTGATATAGTACAAAAGTGCTAGCACAGAATTTATATACTTTTATAAATTCTTTAAATCAAAAAAATTTTTATAAAAATTTGAAAAAGCTTAGTTTTATAAGCTGAAATATTTAATTAGAATATTTAATTCAAGATTAATTCTTAAAAATTTCAAAAAAACAAGAAAACAGAAGAAAAAGAAAGATAGAAAGACTAAATATAAAAACACGTGTTGTTTTACTGAAAAATAAAGGTTGACTTTAAAGTAAAAACAAAGTAAAATGGAAAGGAGTAGAACAATAGAAGAATATAATGAGCAAAAAAAGGTAAATAATCCACATGACAAAATATTTAGAATGATATTAGAAGATAAAACACAAGTGGCTGAATTAATAAATAGATGTTTGAAATTAAAAGACAAAATAAAATCCAAAAACTTAGAAATATACAACAGTAGTTTTATAGACCCAAAATTTAGCAACCAAGAATGTGACATAGTATATAAAAAGAAAGGGCAACAAATATTCTTTCTAATAGAGCATCAAAGTAAGGTTGATTATTCAATGCCAAAAAGAATACTAAAATATCAAATAGCAATAATAGAAATGGCAATGAAGAACAAGAAAACAATGAAAAAAGAAGAAAAATTGCCACTAGTGATACCAATTGTAATATACACAGGAACAGAAAGGTGGAATGTTGCAAAACATATAAAAGACTGCCAAGAGCAACTAGAAGGCTTAGACAATATGGATTTAGGTAGTTATGTAATATTAGACAGTAATGAGTACACAAAACAAGAACTGTTACAAGACAAGTTATTTATATTAAAAATGATGGCACTTGAAAAAACTAAAAATCCTGATGAACTGTATGATAATTTAGAAGAAATAACTCAAAAGAAAATAGAAAAGATAAATAGAGATATTTTAATACGAGTTATTAAATACATATATAATGAAACTTTGGGAGAAAAAAGAGTTAAAAATATAACAAGAAAATTAGAAAGGTTAGGTGATAAGGAAATGATAATAGAAGTTATAAAAAAAGATAGGAAAATGCAATTTCAAAAAGGAGAAAGATTAGGAATATCCAAAACAATAACGCAAATAGTAAAAGAAATGCTACAAAAGCAAATGAGTGATAAAGACATAATGGACATAGTGAAAATAGACCAAAAGAAGTTAGAAAAACTAAAAATGGTATAACTGAAAAATATAAACCAAGTTAAAGGAGATGAAAACCTACTAACTGGGTTTATTTTTTTGCTGAATTGTAACAACATCAAAATAAAATAGAGACATAGATATTGACATAATTCCTGATAAAAAATACAATAAAACAAACGAAAGAAAGGATAAGATAAAAATGAGAAAAGAAAAATCAAAAAAAGAAAGAAACAACAAAGGAATTACATTAATAGCGCTAGTAATAACGATAATAGTGCTTTTAATACTTGCAGGAGTAGCAATAGCAACACTAACAGGAGATAATGGAATATTAACAAAAGCAAGTAGTAGCAAAATAAAGAATGAACAGGCAACAGTGAAGGAGCAAATAATATTAGCATATGGAGAGTATCAAATAGAGATAAATACAGCCAATAATACGAGACTTGCTAGTATGAATGAAACATTAAAAATTGCTTATGACACTATAGAGCCAGAGCCAGCAACGCCAAAAGCAACAAAGAAAACATTTATAGAATATTTGGAAAAGGATAGACAAGTTATAGATGGAGCAGGGATAGTAGATGTTCAAAAGTTAGTAGGAAATAGAATGACTTTAGGAAATGGAACAGGAAAAAGCGATGTTTATATAATTTCTTTAGATGAAGAAGGAAGTAGCTACGTTCTTAATTACTATGATGAAAAAGAAAATGAAACCTTTTTATGGGAAATAGAGGCAGAAAATGGAGTTAAAATAAATATAAGCAAAACACCAGATACAGAGAAGACGGGTACAGTATTCTTAAGAGTAACATCAGTTGAAGGACTTATTACGACAATATCAAATGAAGAGGAAGCACAAGGTCTTTATCAAAAAGTAGAAAATATGAGTGAACAGGATAAGAAAGAATTGTATAAACAATTAGCGATTAGATTCACTAACAAACAAGAAGGAACAAATTTTACGACATTTGAAGAAGTTTTGCAATTTATGAATACTCAAGATGGAACAATATTAACAGAAGAAGATTTATGGAATGGAATGAATGAACAGAAATTAAGTGAAGAAATTTTAAATTTAATCGGAGGTTTATTTTATGATGAAGCAACAGGAGAAGTAAAACTAATAGAAATAATAAATCCAGCAGACGAGATATCAGATACATATATAGCAAAAGAAAATGGAACATACACATTTACAGTAAAAGATTTAATAACAGGAAAAACATATAAAAAATCAGTAGAAGTTACAAATATAGATAAAAGTCTGCCACGATATTATGTTGGAAATATTGAGCCATATATAAGTGAAACAGCTGTGATATCAACTAAAAAATTAGCAACTTTAAGAGAGATAAAAATAGCAGGTTTGCAGTTGTATTGGACTGTAGGATTAAGAGATGTTGAAACTAATAAGTTTACATCTTTTGAACAAGCATATATTATTTATGGGGGACAAAAATTGGACATTACAGATATGATTGAAGAGATTGAAGGAGTAGCACAAGTGGACATGATAATTAACAGTTATAGAGTATGTGAGTTTCTGAGAGAAACAATCACAGATTTACCATCAAATTTTGAAAAAAGAGAATATCAATTTATATTAGTGAAAGACGGAGTGGAATATTCAGGAATGGGAAAAATAGGTGTAATATATTAAAACAAAAACACTTTGAATTTAGAAAATAAATTCAGAGTGTTTTTTGTACTGACCTGCCAGTCTAATCACAATTGGAAAAAAATGTGGTATAAATATAACATACAAAAAATAAAAACGATAGGTGGTAATTTATGAAAGCAAAAGAAAATAAAACTTTAAAAATTACAGACTTAAAAGATATGTTAGAAAAAACAAACAACCTATATGGAGAAAAAATAGCATATAAAATAAGAGAAGAAAAAGGAAAATATAAAACAATAACACATAAAGAAGTAAGACAAATGGTAGATGCTATGCGGAACAGCATTAATAGATTTAGGATTAAAGGATAAAAGAATAGCAGTAATTGGAGAAAATAGATATGAATGGGAAATTGCATATTTATCAATAGTATGTGGAACAGGGATAGTAGTACCATTAGACAAATCATTAACAGAAAACGAACTAAAACATCTAATAAAAAAATCAGAAGTAGAAGCAATATTCTGCTCAGAAAAATATGTAAAAACATTAGAAAAAATAAAAAGTAGTGAAACAGGAAATTTAAAACACTTGATATCAATGGATTTAGACCATAACACAAATGGAGTTTTTTCACAAAAAGAACTAATAAAAGTGGGAAATAGATTAATTGAAAATGGAGACAGAAGATTTATTGATGCAAAAATAAATCCAAAAGAAATGAGCATAATGCTATTTACATCAGGAACAACATCAGAACCAAAAATAGTTGCATTATCACATAAAAATATATGCTCAAATTTAATGGATATAGGAAGTATATTAGATGTAAATTCAGAAGATACATTACTTTCAATACTTCCAATACATCACGTTTTTGAATGTACAGTGGGATTTTTATTTTCATTATACAAAGGAGCAACAACAGTATTTTGTGACGGAATAAGACATATTGTAGAAAATTTAAAAGAATATCAAGTAACAGTAATGGCATGTGTTCCAGCAATTTATGAAAGAATATTTAAAATTATAAGAAGTAGAATTGAGAAAGAAGGAAAACTAGCAGAAATACTTGAAAAAGAAGAAAAATATAGAAATTTACCAATAGAAGAAAGGAAACAACACTTTAAAGAAATCCATGAAATGTTAGGTGGAAAAATCAAATTATTTATAAGTGGAGCAGCAGCTTTAGAAAAAACAATAGAAGAAAAATACAGATTATTAGGACTTAACTTAGTTCAAGGATATGGGCTAACAGAAACATCACCAGTAGTAGGAATAGGAACAAAAGAGCACCATAAAATAGGCTCAATTGGAAAAGCAGTTCCAAGTGTGCAAGCAAAAGTAATAGATAAAAACAGTGAAGGCATAGGAGAGCTTTTAGTAAAAGGTCCTAGTATAATGCTTGGTTATTTTGAAAATGAGAAAGCTACCAAAGAAGTTATGGAAGGCGGCTGGTTCAAAACAGGAGACTTAGCAAGAATAGACGAAGAGGGATATATATTCATTTGTGGAAGAAAAAAGAGTGTAATTGTATTAAAAAATGGAAAAAATATCTTCCCAGAAGAAATAGAAAACTTAGTAAACCGAATTGAAGGAGTAAATGAATCTTTTATATTTGGAAAACAAATGTCAGAAGATAAAAACGACATCAAAATAAATGTAAAAGTTGTTATAGATAAAAAAAGAATAACTGAAGCATATAAAGTAGAAACAGAAGAACAAATTAGAAAAGCAATATCAGAAAAAATCAAAGAAATAAATAGGTCAATGCCACAATATAAAGCAATAAGAGGAATTATTTTAACAGAAGAGCCACTAATAAAAACAACTACAAACAAGATAAAAAGACAGGCAAATTTGGACATAATTAATAAACAATTAAAAAATAAGAAAAGTTCGAAAAGATAGAAGGTAGGCAAAAAGTAGATGGAATTTAAAGACGAATTAAAACTGAAAGGGCTCAAAACAAAAGAATTGGGAAGAAAAGCTATCTACTATAAAGAAATAGATTCAACCCAAAACGAAATATGGCGACAATATAAGCAAGGAGCACCAAGTGGATTACTAATTATGGCAGATAAACAAACAAAAGGACAAGGAACACACGGAAGAGTTTGGCATACAGACGAACCAAACAACATAGCATTTTCATTTTTAATAAGAACAGATTGCACAGTTCAAGAAACAGAAGGACTGACTATTGAAATTGCAAATATCATCGTAGAAATTTTTAGAGAAAAATATGGGATTAACTTAAATATAAAAGAACCAAATGACATAGTTTACAAAGGGAAAAAAATTGGTGGTATTTTAACACAAAGTAAAGTAGTTGGCGAAAAAATAAAATGCTTGGTGATTGGAATAGGGTTAAACACAATGCAAGAAAAATTTGCAGAAGAAATAAAAGATATTGCAACATCAATAAAAAAAGAATTTGATATTGAAGTTGAAAGAAATGAATTTATAGCAGAATTTTGCAATAAATTTGAAAAATTGCCAACAGGGACGGACCTTTTTGGCAATAAATTGCCACTGGGGACAGAGCAAAAAAACATCAAAAGGAGAAAAGTAGTATGAAAATTGGATTTTTGTTTCCTGGTCAAGGAACTCAGAAAATTGGAATGGGAAAAGATATTTATGAAAAATATGAAGAAGCAAGAAAAGTATACGATTTAGCACAAGAAATAACAGGAGTGGACATTGCAAAAATCTCTTTTGAAGGTGAAGAAGAAGTCTTGAATGAAACTAAATATACTCAAAGTGCAATTCTAACAATGAGTTTAGCTATATTGGAAATTTTAAAAAAGAACAATATAAAAGCTGAAATGTCTGCTGGACTTAGTTTAGGTGAGTATGCAGCATTAGTGAGTGGTGGCGCGTTATCAACACAAGATGCAATTAAACTTATTCAAAAACGTGGAGAATATATGCAAAATTTGTTACCAAAAGGTAACTGGAAAATGGCAGCTGTGTTTGGATTAAGTGAGGCACAAGTATTAGGGGTTTGCAGTCAAGTGAAGGATAAATTTGTAGTTCCTGCAAATTTTAATACAAAAGAGCAAATTGTAATTTCTGGTGAAGAAGAAGGAATATTGGAAGCTGAAAAGATAGTAAAGGAAATGGGCGCGAAAAAGGTAAGGATATTAAATACGGCAGGGCCATTTCATACTGAAAAATTACAAAAAAGTTCAGAAGCTTTGAATGCCGAGTTGGAAAAAGTTGAGTTTAGGCCATTTAGTTCAGTAGTAATAAAAAATCTAGACGGAGAGCCATATTCAGCAAATGATAATATGTCAGAAATTTTGGCAAAGCATATTGTAAATCCAGTTAGATTTTCAAAAACATTAGAAAATATGTTAAATAATGGAGTAGATACTTTTGTTGAGATTGGTCCAGGTAAGACTTTGTCAGGATTTGTGAAAAAAGAAAAAGGCGATAGAGAAATTACAATTTTAAACATATGTGATGTTAAAACATTGGAAGATGCAATTGAAATTTTGAAAAATTAACATTGCATAAAGCAAAAGTTGTATAACGCTAGAATATAAACAATTTTAAATATGAATGGAAGGAATGTGAATTATGGGGAAAGTAGCTTTGATAACAGGTGCAACACGTGGAATAGGAAAACAAATTGCAATAAAACTTGCAAAAGAGGGGTACGATATTGCAATCAATTACAGGAAAGAAAACGAAGAATTAGCAAATGCAAAGGCAGAAATTGAAAAAAATAATGTGAAATGCTTAGCAGTTCAGGGAGATGTATCAAATTTTGATGATACAAAGAGACTTGTAGATGAAGTAATAAACGAGTTTGGAGTAATTGATGTTTTGGTGAATAATGCAGGTATAACAAAGGATATGCTTATTTTGAGAATGCAAAAGGAAGATTTTGAAAGTGTTATAAATGTTAATTTGACAGGTACTTTTAATGTTACAAAAAATGTAGTTCCTTATATGATGAAAAAAAGAAACGGAAGAATTATAAATATTTCTTCAGTTGTAGGAATATCAGGAAATGCAGGGCAAACAAATTATTCGGCATCCAAAGCAGGAATAATTGGCTTTACAAAAAGTTTGGCAAAGGAAGTGGCTTCAAGAAATATTCTTGTAAATGCAGTTGCGCCAGGCTTTATAGAGACTGATATGACTTCTGCTTTGAAGGATGATGTTAAGGCTGAGATTGCTAAAAATATTCCGCTTAGGCGTATGGGGACTGCTGAGGATGTGGCTAATGTTGTTAAGTTTTTGGCGTCTGATGATAGTTCTTATATTACAGGTCAAGTTATTAGTGTTGATGGCGGACTACTATAAAACGAATTGAAAGCAGCATCTTGCACATTTTTGCTAGTTTAAGCAAACTTCGATGTACATATGTACACCTTCAGCTTGCTTAAACTAGTAAAAAAGCACAATATACTACTTTGAATTCGTTTTAGAAAATAATTTGAACGTAAATATAAAACTTTTTTGGCCTGTCCCAAAAAGTTTAGAAGGAGAAAAAAGAGATGGAAAGAAGAGTTGTTATAACAGGTTTAGGGGCGATTAGCCCAATAGGGAATACAGTTGAAGAAAACTGGCAAGCAATTAAAAATAAAAAGTGTGGAATTGATAAAATTTCGTTATTTGATACAACGGGTTTCAAGACTAGTTTAGCAGGTGAAGTTAAGAATTATGATGTGTTGGAGCATTTTGAAGCAAAACAGGCTAAAAGATTAGATAGATGTTCTCAATTTGCAATTATTGGAGCAAGAGAAGCTTTGAAAGATAGCGGAATTTCAGCTGATAATACAGATTTAGATAGAGTTGGAATTTTTGTAAGTTCAGGGATTGGTGGATTAATTACAATTGAAGAACAAGCAAAGATATTAAATGAAAAAGGAAATAGAAGAGTTTCGCCAATGTTCATTCCTATGGCTATTTCAAATATGCCAGCAGGAAATATATCAATTGATTTAGGACTAAAAGGAGAGTCAATTTCAATAGTTACAGCTTGTGCGTCATCTACACACGCAATAGGCGAGGCTTATAAAACTATTAAATGTGGTGGAGAAGATGCAATTATAGCAGGTGGTACAGAGGCTGCTATATGTGAACTTGGAATTGCAGGTTTTGAAAATATGAAAGCACTTTCTAGTTCAGAAGATAAAACAAGGGCAAGTATTCCATTTGACAAAGAAAGAAATGGATTCGTAATGGGCGAAGGTGCTGCAATGCTTGTTTTAGAAGAATATGAGCATGCGAAAAAAAGAAATGCAAAAATTTATGCAGAAGTTATTGGATTTGGCGCAACAACAGACGCATATCACATAACATCTCCTGAACCAGAAGGAATTGGCGGAGCAAAAGCTATGGAAAGAGCAATAAAAGACGCTGGAATAAACCCAAAAGAAATTGATTACATAAATGCCCACGGGACATCAACACATTTAAACGATACAACAGAGACTATGGCAATAAAAAAAGCATTTAAAGAAGCAAGCAAAAAAGTAAAAATAAGTTCAACAAAAGGAAATACAGGTCACTTATTAGGAGCAGCAGGTGCAATAGAAGCAATTTTCTGCGTAAAAGCAATACAAGACCAAATAATTCCACCAACTATAAATTACAAGGAAAAAGATGAAGAATGTGACCTTGATATAACACCAAATGAAATTGTAAATACAAAAGTAGAGACAGTGATGTCAAATTCACTAGGATTTGGTGGTCATAATGCAAGTATCATATTAAGAAAGATTTAAAAAAGTAAGAAAGGAGAATATGAGTATTTAAACTATTAAATAGCTCATACAACAAAAAATGGAATACGAAAAAATTAAACAATTAATAGACGATATGGGAAATTCAAAATTATCATCTATAAGTATAGACTTTCCAGACGGGACAAAAATCAGTATGGCAAAAGAAGAAAAAATAATAGTAACACAAGCTCAAGAAAGTGTAGTAAAACAAACAATACCAAGCGAAACAAATAACCAAATGCCACAAGAAAATCAACCAACAGAAAAAGAAAACATCAAAATAGTAAAATCACCAATGGTAGGAACATTTTACTCAAAACCAGCACCAACAGCAGAAAGCTATGTAGAAGTTGGTAAAGAAGTAAAAGTGGGAGAAACACTTTGCATAATAGAAGCAATGAAATTAATGAACGAAATTGAAACAGAATATGCGGGGAAAATATCAAAAATCCTTGTAGAGGACGGAAAAGCAGTAGAATACGGAACACCATTGTTCGAAATAGAAATATAATCTGTAAAAACGGACTTAGGCAGGATTACGGTTTATAGATAAAACCTGAATAAAAATCTAAATATATTGTAAAGGACAAGGACAATGTTAGGAAAAGAAGAAATAGAAAAAATAATTCCACAGCGAGATCCATTTTTGATGATAGATGAAGTGGAAGAATATACACCAGGGGAAAGTGCAGTTGCATACAAAAAAGTAAGAGAAGACGAATGGTACTTCAAAGGGCACTTCCCAGGAAATCCAATAATGCCAGGAGTATTGATAGCGGAAAGTTTGGCACAAACAGGAGCAGTAGCAATACTATCAATGGAAGAAAACAAAGGTAAAAACGCACTATTTGGCGGAATAGACAAAATGAAATTCAAGAAAATGGTAGTACCAGGGGATATATTAAAACTAGAAGTAAGCATAATAAAGAGAAAAGGGCCAATTGGTGTAGGGCAAGCAATAGCAACAGTAGACGGAAAAGTAGCAGCAAAAGGAGAATTAACATTTGCACTAGTATAAAATATTGCCACTGGGGACGGACCTTTTTGGCAAAAAATTGCCAAGAAGGACCGTCCCTAATGGCAAAAAATTGCCAAAAAGGTCCGTCCCCAGTGGCAATATTCTAAAAGGAGAGAAGTTAAATGAATAAGATTTTGATTGCTAATCGTGGAGAGATTGCGGTAAGGATTATTAGAGCCTGCAAGGAAATGAATATTAAGACAGTTGCGGTTTATTCAGAGGCTGATAGGGATGCTTTGCATACTAAGCTTGCTGATGAGGCTGTTTGTATTGGTCCTGCGATTTCTACAAAGAGTTATTTGAATATTAGGAATATTATTGAAGCGGCTTGCATAACTAAGGCTGATAGCATACATCCGGGTTTTGGCTTTTTGTCAGAGAATTCGCAGTTTGCTAAGATTTGTGAGGAGAGTAATATTAAGTTTATAGGCCCAAAGGCTGATGTAATTGATTTGCTAGGTAATAAGTCAAATGCTAAGGAGATGATGAAAAAGGCAGGTGTTCCAGTTATTCCTGGGTCTGATGGAAGTGTGCAAAGTGTTGATGATGCACTAAAAATTGCAAACAAAATAGGATATCCTGTTATGCTAAAAGCGGCTGCTGGAGGCGGTGGAAAAGGTATTAGAATTGCAAATAATAATCAGGAATTGGAGACCAATTTTAATATTGTAAAGCAAGAAGCAAAGATTTCTTTTAATGATGATGAGATTTATATAGAGAAATTTGTTAAAAATCCTAGACATGTGGAAATTCAAATTTTAGCAGATGAACATGGCAATGTAATTCATTTAGGAGAAAGAGATTGTTCAATTCAAAGAAATCACCAAAAAATGATAGAGGAAACTCCTTCGACTGCTGTTGATGACAAACTTAGAAAGAAAATGGGAGAGGCTGCTGTTAAAGCGGCAAAAGTTGCAAATTATTCAAGTTGTGGAACTGTTGAGTTTTTAGTTGATAGTGACAAGAATTTTTATTTTATGGAGATGAATACTAGAATTCAGGTTGAGCATCCAATTACAGAAATGCGTACAGGAGTTGATATTGTAAAAAGTCAGATAAAAATTGCAGCAGGTGAAGAACTAAAAATTAAACAAAAAGATGTAGAGTTTAGAGGACATTCAATTGAATGTAGAATAAATGCGGAAAATCCTAAGAAGAAATTTATGCCATGTCCAGGTAAGATTACAGGGCTTAATTTGCCAGGTGGTAATGGAATAAGGATTGATTCAGCCATTTATGAAGGTTACACAATTCCGCCTAATTATGACTCAATGATAGCCAAAATTATTGTTTTTGGGACAAATAGAAATGAGGCTGTTAGTAAGATGAAAAGGGCGTTAGAGGAGTTGGTAATTGATGGTGTTGAGACTAATAGAGATTTTTTATTTGAAATTATAAGAAATCCAGATTTTATTAGGGGAAATTTTGACACGAGTTTTATAGAAAACTTTCGTTATTTATAAAGGAATATTGTATGAAATTTTACAAGGTGAAAGTGACATATGAATAGTTATATTATTATATAGGGGTTAAAAAATGATTGTTGATAAAATTAAAAAAAGGAATTTACCAGAAAAGAACAAAAAAACAAGAATAGACATACCAGTTGGAAAATGGGCAAAATGTGAAAAATGCAAAGAAATAATCTACAAAGAAACACTAAGAGAAAATTTAAGTGTTTGCCCAAATTGCGGGCACTATTTCAGAATGCATATAAATAAAAGGTTAGAATCAATAATAGACAAAGATACATACAAAAAATTTGATATAAACATAGAAACAAGCAATCCACTTGAATTAGAAGATTACCCAAAGAAACTAAAATCATTAAGAGAGAAGACAGGGATTGAAGAGGCGGTATCAGCTGGGACAGGTAAAATAAATGGTGAAGATGTTGTTATATGTATAATGGATAGTGGATTTTTAATGGGAAGTATGGGAGTTGTTGTTGGCGAAAAAATAACATATGCAGTAGAACAAGCAATAGAAAAAAGGCTACCATTAATAATATTTGCAGCATCAGGTGGAGCAAGAATGCAAGAAGGAATTATATCATTAATGCAAATGGCAAAAACCACAGCAGCACTAACAAAACTGGACCAAGCAGGATTGCTATACATATCAGTATTGACAGACCCAACATATGGTGGTGTAACAGCATCATTTGCAAGTTTAGGAGATATTGTTTTAGCAGAACCAGGAGCAATGATAGGTTTTGCGGGAAAAAGAGTTATAGAGCAGACAATTGGAGAACAATTGCCAGATGGTTTCCAAACAGCAGAGTTTTTGTTAGAACATGGATTTATTGATAAAATAGTTGAAAGAAAAGATTTAAAAGACACATTATCCAAACTAATTAGCTTTCATAAAGGAGGCGAAAAATAATGGCAGATACAGAAAAACAAGCTATTCAGGCAAACACTGAAAAAAAGCCTAAGAATTCAAAATCAACACAAAAAATAACAGCTTGGGAAAGAGTTGAAATTGCAAGAGATCCAAAAAGAAAAACAGCACTTGATTATATAGAAAAAATATTTGATGAATTCATAGAGCTACATGGAGATAGGAACTTTAAAGATGACAAGGCAATAGTATGTGGATTAGCTAAAATTGGCAAGCAAAATTTCACGGTAATTGCAGAGCAAAAAGGAAGAACAACAAAGGAAAATATAGAAAGAAACTTTGGAATGCCAAACCCTGAAAGTTACAGAAAAGCAATAAGATTTATGAAACAAGCCGAAAAATTTGGCAGACCAGTAATTACATTTATAGATACAAAAGGAGCATATCCGGGAATAGGTGCAGAAGAAAGGGGACAACGGAGAAGCAATTGCAAAATTAATGTTTGAAATGGCAAAATTGGAAGTTCCAATTATAGCAATTGTAATAGGAGAAGGTTCGTCTGGAGGAGCTTTAGCACTTGGTGTTGGGAATAAAGTTTTAATGCTTGAAAATGCAATATATTCAATACTTTCGCCAGAAGGTTACAGTAGCATTTTGTGGAAAGATTCTTCAAGATATAAAGAAGCGGCAGAGAAAATGAAGTTAACTGCAAAAGATTTATATGATTTAAAAATCATTGATAAGATTATAAAAGAACCAGAAGGAGAAGGAGCTTTTGAAAAAATTGCGGGCAACTTAAAAAAAGAAATTAAATCAAGTATTTCTGAAATGAATTCGAAGAGTAAGGAACAAATTGTAGAAGAAAGATATTGCAAATTTAGAAATATGGGAGAATATATAAAGTTAGAAAATTAAATTACATAAAATAGCACAAAAAAATATGCTAAATAACAAAATTATGTAAAAAAACGGAGGTAAAAAGATGATTTTAAAAGATAAAACAATATTAATAATGGGAATAAGAAACAAATGGAGCATTGCATATGGGATAGCAAAATCAGCATATGACAATGGAGCAAAACTAATATTTACATATGTAGGAGAAGACAACAAGCCAAAAATAGACGAACTAACAAGTGAATTTGAAGGAAGAAAAACATATGCATTAAATGACGCATCACAAGATGAAATGGTAAAAGAAGTATTTACAAAAATAAAAGAGGAAAATGGAAAAATAGACGGAATAGTACATGCAATAGCACATGCAAACACAGAAGACTTGCACAATGACTTTATTTACACAAGTAAAGAAGGATTTAGTCACGCAAATGATGTAAGTGCATATTCATTTGTGTTAGCAGCAAGAATGGCAAAAGAATTAGATATGCTAAATGAAAATGCAAGTTTACTTACATTAACATATCATGGTTCAACAAAAGTGTTAGAAGGATATAATGTAATGGGAATTGCAAAAGCAGCATTAGAGTCAAGTGTTAGATACTTGGCAGAAAATCTTGGTAGAGAAGGCATAAGAGTAAATGCAGTATCAGCAGGTCCAATTAAAACTTTGTCAGCGAAAGGAATTAAGGATTTTGGTTCAATTTTGACAGAGGTGGAGAAAAAAGCGCCTTTACATAGAAATGTTACAACTGTTCAAGTTGGTAATGTTGCAACATTTTTGCTAAGTTCTATGGCTGAGGCTGTTACTGGTCAGGTTGTTTATGCTGATAGTGGTTATAATATAATGGGAGTTTAAATTTCTCCAAATAAGCAAAAAATAAAGTATGTAATTAATCTACATGCTTTATTTTTTTAACATTATATGATAAAATAAGCCTAAATAATAAAGAAAAAGTAGAAGGTGAAGAAATGAAAAAAATAATAACAGCAATAATAATAACACTAGTAATCTTAGCAATAATAGTAATATCAATAAATACATGGGTGAAAGCAACAACAAAAAAACAGATAATAAAAGATGAAAATTATAGTAAATTAAAAGATATTGACTGTATAATCGTATTAGGTGCAGGAATATGGGGAGACAAGCCAAGCCCAATGCTTGAAGATAGATTATTAAGAGCGATAGAATTATATAAAAACAACATATCTTCAAAAATAATAATGAGTGGTGACCATGGAAAAGAAGACTATGATGAAGTAAACACAATGAAAAATTTTGCAATAGAAAAAGATGTGCCAGCAGAAGATATTTTTATGGATCATGCAGGTTTTTCTTCTTATGAAAGTATATATAGGGCAAAAGAGATTTTTGAAGCTAAGAAAATCGTTATAGTAACACAAGAATATCATTTGTATAGAGCTCTGTATATAGCAAATCAATTAGGTGTGGAAGCTTATGGTGTGCCATCAGACCAAAGACAATATGTTGGTGCAGGTTATAGAGAAGCAAGAGAAATTATGGCAAGAAATAAGGATTTTGTAAAGTGTATCTTTAAGCCAAAGCCTACTTTTTTGGGTGATACAATTCCGGTTAATGGTGATGGAAATGTTACTAATGATAAGGTAGAAAAGTAAAATATAAAATAATGTAAAAAGCTTGAAAAACAATTTTTATTGTTCTTCAAGCTTTAAAAAATTAAATATTCTTAACTGTACTGGAAACCAATAAAGCCAACAAAACAGACAAGCAATCTTTAAGTAAAAATGGAACAGAAACAAGCAAAGCTGCATTCATAAAGTTCATACCAGTCAAAATACTATATTGCAAAACGCCAAATATATGTAATAAAACCAAGCCAACTAAAGCAACAAAAACTTTAGTCCACATAGAATTACAAGATTTAGCCTTTTGACAAAAATAAACCAAGAAAATAAAACCAATTAGAAAACCACCAGTTAGACCAATTAAACTAGCAAAGCCGCCTTTACCTTGAGCAAAAACTGGCAAACCAAATAAACCTAAAAACAAATAAGCAATAATTGATTTTAATCCTTTGTTATTTTTATATAAGCAGAAACCAGCTAAAGCAACACTAAAAGTCTGTAAAGTCATAGGAACTCCATTTGGTAATGGAATTGATATTTGTGAAGAAACTGCAATTACAAAAGATGTAGCTAGTAGTGTAAATATTAAAGTCCAATCAATGCTTATATTCCTTGTTAATTTTTTTATATT
This sequence comes from uncultured Clostridia bacterium, assembly GCA_949538735.1. GTDB lineage: Bacteria > Bacillota > Clostridia > TANB77 > CAG-508 > CAG-269. Next base: position 21,502 of record CATGLK010000012.1, on the reverse strand, counting down.
TTCTGACATTTTAATACGCCTCCTTTTGCCTAATTATATAAATTTAGTTAAACAAAAGCAATGAACTAGCCGGTCAGGAAAATAAAAACTACTCAACCTTTCTTTCACGACCAAGAGAAGAAGAACGGTTATCATTCGCACACATTTTCTCATATTCTTTACACTTAATTTTATAATCCATTTGCATACACAAATAGCGATAATAGCAATAAGCCTGTTCGTACTGAGCCACAGGATTAAATATATCATCTTGTGGAGAATTAGGTGGCATTCCATAATCCATAAAAGGCGGCATAAAATTATTAAAATCACGTTCCATAAAACACAATCCTTTCTTACAAATCAAAATTGAAAAATGGTATAACATTTATAAAAATATATGTATAAAAAGCAGCAAATATACCTTGCAAAAGCTTTCCATAAAGATAAGGCTTTATAGATAAATCTGTTTTAGAAGTAATACTCCAAACCTGCAACAAAACAGATATCCCACCAAATCCAAGCAAAAAAGCGGAAATTATAATGTTTATTGAAAGTTTTTTAGAAGCTATGCAAGAAATAGAATTGATGCCATTTGTAATTTCCAAAAAACCACTAATAAGTGGAGAAGCAAAAACATTATCAATACCGTAAACCATTAAAAACAGGAGCAATTACATTAGAAAGAAGTTCAAGAAGTCCACTGGCATTCAAAATAGATATAATGCTAGAAAAAATTACAACAAATCCACCAATTAACAAAATGGTAGAAATACTACTTGTAATACTTTCAGCTAACACTTCACCTAAGTTAGAAAAAGTCGCAAAATTATTGCTTTTTTGCTTAGAACTAGAACTGTTTTTAAAATCTGAAGAAGTTTTATTTTTCTTCCAAAATCTAAAAATAACTCCAACTGTAATACAAGCTAAAATGTGAGTAATAAAAAGCAAAATCCCAATAGTTGTATTTTTAAACATCAAAATTCCAACAGAGCCGATAATAAATAAAGGCCCAGAATTATTGGTAAAACTAAGAAGCCTTTCACATTCTTCTTTACTACAAATATTATTTTTTCTAAAATTACTTGCAATTTTAGCTCCAACAGGATATCCACTAATAATTCCCATAATAAATGCAAAAGCACCTTCACCACGTACATTAAAAATTGGTTTCATAAATCGATTTAGTAAAATTCCTAATTGTTGAATAATATTTGTATGCATTAATAATTCTGTTGCAACAAAGAAAGGAAACAAAGATGGGACAACAGAGTTTGCCCAAAGTGCTAAACCAGATTTTACAGCAGGAAGATTTGTTCTAGAGAATATTAGTAATCCAAGTGTAAAGCTAAGAAATATAATTGCTATAAAGTTTCTTTTTATTTTAACAACATAAAAGTTCTGCTTCAAAACCATAAATAATAAGCTCCTTAAATTAGAATATTAATATAATATATTTTGCAATTGTACAATTATGAATAAATATATATAAACAGAGACATAAAAGATTTTCACTTGTATGAAAACAGAAAAATACTAGAGACGGCAATCTCTAGTATTTTTTTGTTATCAACTTGATTTTCAGCCAATAATATAGTAGAATAAGGAAGACTAAAAATAAAAAGGAGAGTGACCCTTTTGAACATAGAAAAAACAATAAAAGAAGCAAACCTAAAAATAGCTTCAGAAAAAATCAAATACAACGAAGAAATGAAAAACTACACAAGCTTTAAAATAGGCGGACCAGCAGAATGTCTAATAAAAATAGACAATACAGAAGACCTAAAAGAAATACTAAAATTAGCGCAAGAAAAGCAAATACCACTAACAATACTAGGAAATGGAAGCAATGTATTGATATCAGACAAAGGAATAGAAGGAATAACATTAATAATAAAAATAGAAAAATTAGAAATAGAAGAACACGGAGATAAAATAAAAGTAACAGTAGGAGCAGGAGAAAAAAACGCAAAAATAGCAAGAGAATTCTTAAAGCAAGAAATATCAGGATTTGAAGAAATATCAGGAATACCAGGAACAATAGGCGGAGCAATAAGAATGAACGCTGGTGCACATGGAAAAGAAATGAAAGACATCGTAAAAAAAGTAAAAGCAATATCATATAATGGTGACCAAAAAGAATTCACAAACGAAGAAATGAAATTTGAATACAGAAGAAGTATGTTAAAAGACGAAAAATACGTCGTAACAGAAGTAGAATTAGAACTAACAAAAAGAAAAAAAGAAGAAATACAAGCGAAAATGGATGAATATAAAACATTCAGAAAAGAAAAACAACCAATAGAATACCCAAGTGCAGGCAGCACATTCAAAAGAGGAACAGACTTTATAACAGCAAAATTAATAGACGAGGCAGGACTAAAAGGATATTCAGTTGGAGATGCAGAAGTATCAACAAAACACGCAGGATTTGTAATAAACAAAGGAAATGCAACATCAGACGATGTAATAAAACTAGTAAAACACGTACAAGAAAAAGTCTACGAAAAATTCGGCAAAAAAATAGAATTAGAAGTAGAAATAATAGGAAAATAGAAATTACAGATGTGTCCCTAAATGGACATTTTGTCCAAAAAGAAACGTCCCCAATGGGACATGGGAAAGCAAAAAAGGAGTTAGGTAAAAATGAAAGGTTTTATGCAATGGTTTAAATCAAGCACCAAAATGAAAAGATGGATTTTCCTTATTTTAGTAGGAATTTTACTTGCATGTTATGGATTAGCAAAAATATTAGTTATGAAAGAGATTTCTTTTTTAGAAGTAGGAGAAGTGGTTGCAGTTTTTGTAGCTGGTTTTCTTGCAATTATAATTGGGCTAATTTGCTTAAATAAAAGAACATTAGAAGTTCTAATTGAGTCAACAGACGAAAGAATGGAAAACAAGAAAAATGTAAATGTTAAATCTTTAATATTTAACAAAACAGTTTATGACAAAGGCCCTAATATTGTTGTAATAGGTGGAGGAACAGGGCTAAATACAGTTCTTTCAGGTCTAAAACAATACACTAATAATTTAACAGCAATAGTAACAGTTTCAGATTATGGAGAAGAGGTTTCAAATTCAAGAAGAGAACTACAAACTATGCCGCTAGGAGATGTTAAAGACAGTATAATTTCACTAGCTAGCAAAGATGGTCAAATTGATAAACTGTTTAATTATGAATTTAGAAGTGGAAAATTAAGAGGTCTTAATTTCTCAGATATTTACTTTTTAGCGATGAAAGGGATAAATGGAAATTTTGAAGATTCTATCATAAAAAGTAATGAAGTTATAAATATGATAGGAAAAGTTATTCCTGTAACATTGGATGAAATGGGGATAGTTGCAGAACTTGAGAATGGATACATAGTAAAAGAAAAATCTAGGATAGCAGAAGTTGTTTCAGATAAAATAACAAAAATAAATAGAATTTTATTAAACCCAACAAATTGTAGACCAGCGCCTGGGGTAATAGAAACTATAAAAAATGCTGATTGTATTATAATAGGACCAGGAAGTTTATACACAAATGTAATTCCAAACTTGTTAGTAAGTGGAGTTACAAAGGCAATTAAGGAAAGTGCAGCAATAAAAGTATATATAAGCAATATTATGACAGAGCCAGGTCAAACAGACAATTACAGTGTTTCAGACCACTTGAATGCAATTATAGATCATTGTGGAAATGGAGTTGTAGATTATTGTATTTATGATACAGGAGAAATTGTTCCAGAGTTTATTAAAAAATATAATATGCAAGGACAAGACATAGTTGAACAAGATATTGAAAAGGTAAAAGGAATTAGATTTTTACAAAGAAATTTATCAATGATAAAAGATGATATGATTAGACATGACCCAAGTTTAGTAGCCTCATCAATTATTGAATTAATTTGTGATGACCTAAAATATCAAGATAAACAAAATGACCCACAATATTTGATGTTAAATACAAAATTAAGAGAAGAAAAAAGAATAAACAAAATTAAAAAAGATATGGCTAAAAAAGCTAAAAAGAAGGGAACAAGTTCTAAACACGAAAAACAATGGAAAACAAAAAGTAAATTTAGCGATAAATATAGTGACAGAATAGCCTCAATAAGAGAAGCTGATAAAAAAGCAAAAGCAAGAGCAGAAGGCAGAGCGAAAGGAAAGAATGGTTCTAATAAAACAAGAAAAAGAGAAACTTCAAGGACTAAGCCAAAAGAAGAAGTGAGAAAAAACAGAAAAAGAGAAACAACAAACCAAGATGTAAGAGCACAAATGTTAGAAAAACTAAAAAACAGTAATTTAAAATAAAAAGGTTGGAAAAAATATGAAATTTACAAAAGAAACATTAAATTTAGAAAATGGATTAAACAAAGAATGGTTAATTACAAATGGAATAGGTGGATATAGTTCATCAACTATAATAGGAGCAAATGTAAGAAAATATAGTGGTCTACTAGTTGCACCACTAACACCACCAGCAAGAAGATTTTTGATATTATCAAAAATAGATGAAAGTGTTGAAATTAGAGGAAGAAAATACGATTTATATACAAATGTTGGAAAAGAATATATATCAAAAGGATTTGAATATCAACAAGAATTTGAAAAAGAAATTGTACCAACATTTAAATATAAAATAGGAACAACGCAAATAACCAAAACAATTTGTATGGATTATGGAAAAAATACTGTGGGAGTATACTACAAAGTAAAAACAGGTGGAGCAAAAGCAAAATTAACTTTAGCTCCAATTGTAAATTTTAGAGATTTCCATACAGTAAATGAAAACCATGAATTTGAATTAAGACAAGAAATTTATAAAGGAAAAGTAAAACTTGTAGTAGATAGAAATTCTCAAACACCAATATATATGCACATATCAGAAGGAAATTACATAGAACATCAAAATGATACTTTTAGAAATATGTTTTATATAGAAGAAGAAAAACGTGGATTTTCAGCAGAAGAAAACCACGTAGTTCCTGGAGTATATGAAGTAGAAATACCTGCAAAAACAGAAAAAGAGATATCATTTGTATGTTCATTAGAAGCAAACATCGAAGAAATAGATGTAAAAGACTTAATTGAAAAAGAAACAAAAAGAATGCAAGAAATTTTTGACAATTCAGAATTAATCGACAAAAAAGATGAGAAATTAATAAAAAAATTATTAATAGCATCAGACAACTTTATAGCATATCGCCCAAACTTTTCATTACATACAATAATTGCAGGATATCCATGGTTTCTAGACTGGGGAAGAGATAGCTTAATTGCTTTTGAAGGACTATTATTAGTAACAAAAAGATTTGAAATAGCAAAAGAAGTCCTAAAAACAATGATAAGAGACGTAAAATACGGACTAGTTCCAAATGGTTATTCTGGATATGACAACAGACCACTTTATAACAGTGTAGACGCGTCATTATTATTATTTGAACAAGTTCAAAAATACATCGACTACACAGGAGATTATGAATTTGTAAAAACACAAATGTATAAAACAATGGAAGATGTAATTGAAAATTATGTTAAACGGAGTTGATGTTGATAACAATAATATATATCTAGACGTTGACGGATTAATAGTTTCAGGAACAGATGAAACACAAAATACTTGGATGGACGCTAAATATAATGGAGTAGCAATAACACCTAGAAATGGCAAAGTTGTAGAAGTAAACAGTTTGTGGTATAACGCAAATATGATTATGGCAAAATTAAGTAAGAAATTTGGAAAGTCTAGTAATACAAAGAAATATGAAGAGCTAGCACAAAGATGCAAAACAGAATTTAATGATAAATTTTATAATGAATATACAAAATGTCTAGAAGACGTTTTGGGAGACAGCAAAGTAAGACCAAATCAATTATTTGCATTAAGCTTGACATATCCAGTAGTAAAACCAACATCAGAAGTAGCAAAAAACATAATAGAAGTAGTAGAAAGTAAACTATTAAATGATTATGGTTTAAAAACATTAGCAAGTGATGAAGAAAAATATGTTGCAATATATGAAGGCGACGGAGAAAAAAGAGATTCTAGTTACCACCAAGGAATTACTTGGACTTGGCTATTGGGGCTATATTACAACAGTTTAAAAAATATCATAAAAGAAACAAAAAACAAAAAAGAAAAACAAGAATTAGAAAAGAAACTAGAAAAATTCATACAAAACACTAAAAAAATATTTGAAAAAGAAATTGACCAAAGAGGCTGTATAGGAAGTGTTGCAGAATTGTATGACTCTGAGGGAGAGCAACTACCAAAGGGCACAATAGCACAAGCTTGGAGTATATCAGAAATTATAAGAATTATCTTAAAAAAATAGAAAAATAAGAAAAGTGAGTTTGCTACCTTTTCTTATGCCGATTTGAATTTTCGAATGTAATGAGAAAATCTCAAAGGAAACAAGCGTCTGGAAAATCTGGACGCTTAAATGAAAAATATGGGGGCGAAAAATGGTAACAATAGAAAACTTAGAAAAAGAACTAAAAAATCAAAATCTAAAAAGTTTATATCTACTATATGGAGAAGAATTATTTCTATTAGAAACAACACTAAAAAAAATAAAATCACTATTTGGAGAAACAATAAAAGGAATAAACTACATATTAATAGATGAAAGCAATATAAGTGAACTGATAGCAAATATTGAAACCCCTGCATTTGGATACGAAAAAAAATTAATAATAGCTCGTAATACTGGAATACTAAAAAAAGAAGGGAAAAGAAAAAACGCAGAAACAGTAAAACTAAAAGAAAAAATCAATAATTACATTCAAGAAAACATCAAAATTATAAATGAAAGTACAGTTTTAGTATTTGTAGAAGAGGAAGCAGACAAAAAACAAGAACTGTATACAACAATAGAAAAACTGGGAACAGTATGTCAATTTGAATTTCAAAAACCAATACAAATAGAAGCAAGAATAAAGGCAATCTGTAATGGATATAAAGTACAAATAGACAACGCAACTTTAAGATATTTTATAGAATGTTGCGGAACAAATATGCAAGACATAATAAACGAAATCAGAAAACTAATTGAATATGCAGGCACAAACGGAACAATAAAAAGAGAAGATATTGATAAATTAACTATAAAAAAGCTAGAAAGTGTAATATTTGACTTAACAGGCACACTTGGAAAAAAAGAAATTGCAAAAGCATTAGAAGTTTTGCAAAATTTGATATTTGCAAAAGAACCAATACAAAAAATATTAATAACTTTGTATAATCATTTTAAAAAATTATATTTTACAAAATTGTCAGTGAAATACAATAAAGATGTTATTAGTAGCTTGAATTTAAAACCTAATCAAACTTTCTTAGTAAATAAATATAAGACACAAGCTAAGTATTTTAAGGAAAGTGAACTTAGCGGAATTTTACAAAGTTTACGAGATTTAGATTTTAATTATAAAAATGGATTAATTGATTTACAAGTTGGATTGGAAGCAATTTTGTGTAGATATTGTTCTTAAAACTTTTTGGGACAGGCCAAAAAAGTTTTGAGGCCCAAAAGAACCGCTCCCAATCGAAAGAAAAATAAGATGTATAAAAAATCACTAAAATGATAAAAATAGGAAAAAGAAAATTTTTATTATTAGGTGATTTTTATGTTAAAAAACAAAAAAAGACTAATTATAATTTTCGTAATTAGTTTAATAGGAATAGGAATGCTAACATTTATAGCAGTATCAGAAAACAGCTCAGTAGAAGCATTATCAAAATATGGCTCAAGAGGAGATGAAGTAAGGCAAATACAAACAAAATTAAAACGTTGGGGATACTACAACGGAAATGTGGATGGAATTTATGGAACGCAAACACTAAATGCGGTAAAATATTTTCAACGAAAAAATGGATTAACACAAGACGGAATAGCAGGACCAGCAACATTAAAGGCAATGGGAATTTTCAGTTCAAGTGGCTCATCTTCAAGTGGTTCTAGTAGCAATTCGAGCAATGTGAATTTACTTGCAAGGCTGATTTATGGAGAAGCAAGAGGAGAGTCGTATACTGGTCAAGTAGCAGTTGGAGCTGTTGTAATGAATAGGGTAAGAAGTAGTTCATTTCCAAATTCAATATCAGGTGTAATTTATCAAAAAGGTGCATTTGATGTTGTATCAGACGGGCAAATAAACTTGACACCAAATAGTACTGCTAAAAAAGCGGCACAAGATGCACTTAATGGTTGGGACCCAACATATGGGGCTATATACTATTTTAATCCAGCTACTGCAACGAATAAGTGGATATGGTCAAGACCTATGACTGTGACGATTGGAAAACACAGATTTTGTAAATAAAATATTGAGCAAGAGCATTTAATTAAATTGTTTGAATAGTAACTTATAAATTAAATGAAAATTCTTGCTTTTTTTTTAATTTATAGTATAATAAAAATGTCAAAATAAAATCTGACGTAGAACAAAAGAGATAAAAGGTGGGTATAAAATGAAAAATACAAGAACATCAGGAATAACATTAATATCACTCGTAATAACAATAATAGTATTAATTATATTAGCATCAGTAGCAACATATTCAGGAATTGAAGTAGTAAAATCATCAAATGTAACAGCATTTACAACAGAATTAAAAATACTACAAACAAATGTAGATAAGATAAGAAGCCAAAAGCAAAGCTTTGACGAAACAGAAGGAGAAAGCATACAAACAGGGTCAGCTCATTATAATGAATTAATAGAAAGACTAAAAATAGTCAAAGATTATGGATATAGTGATGATACAGCAAGTATAGCAGGTTATAAATTCTTTACAGAAGAACAATTAGTAAATAACTTGCATATAGAAGGTGTAAAACAATCAGTATTTATAAATTTAGAAAAGAGAAAAGTAATAAGTTTAGAAGGCGTAAGATATGAAAACGAAAAGGTATATGTTTTAGAGCAATTGCCAAATAACCTATATAATGTAGAATATAAAGGGCAAGAAAGCAGCAACAAACCAACATTTAACGTGGGAATAAAAGAAACAGTTGCTGGGCAATCTTGGGAAGTGAATATATTAAATGTTCAATATGAAGGCAATATAGAAAAATGGGATGTTTACTACAAAAAAGCAAATACAAATGATTGGAGAGTTGGACGCCAAGAATATTTTTCATTATATGAAATAGGAGAATATAAAATAAAACTAGTAAATGGAAATATAGAATCAGATGAAGTATCTGCTAAAGTTACAACATTGGCAAGTACAAAAGTTAAAGCAGGAGACTATGTGAAATATATAGATAAAACAGATAAAAATATTGTATTATATGACAAAAATTATAACACAGTAAATGGCAAAAATTACGGAATACAAATTATAACACCAAATCCTACAACAGCAAAAGTAGAAATAGGGAATGGAACAGGAGCAGCTGCAAATAGTTTGGCATATAACAGCGCAGTATCTACTACCACAAAAAACTCATACAATAATGCAATAAAAAAATTGAATGATGAAGCACAGAAATATTTAAATACAAAGTATGAAAGTAGTATAAGATGTGTAGGAAGTGTTCCAGATAATCCATATTCAGAAAATACTAATATGTATGTGGCGCCAAGCAAATATCCACATATGAGTAATTATAATGGGACATTAAAAGACGAAGATACTAATAGAGAAATAGATTATCAGCAGATGAAAAAGCTAGAAATATCAAAAGCAGAAAATAATCAAACTTACTGGTTAGCATCACGTGGAGTATGGGTTCAGGAACCAGAAAAAACTACAACAGCAATATACTTTATTGTATACAATATATGGGAGAACACAGGAGAAATAAATGATAGAAATATATGCTATGTCGTATCAAGTGCTTCGATGAGCACACGTAGCTATTCTTGGGGAATTCGTACAGTATCTACATTAAAACCAGAAGTAAAAGTATCAGGCGGAAAAGGAACAAGTGAAGAACCATACATTTTAGAAATATAATGTCAATTAAGGGAATATTCCCATTTTGACAAATTGGCAAAACGGAGGAAGAAATGTTTATAAAACCAAGTGCATACTTAGAAAAAGTAGAAGACATAACAATAGAATTTTTGCAAAAAAACAACATAAAAGCATTGATATTAGATGTTGACAACACATTAATAGACTATGACCAAAATCTATCAAAAGATGTTGAAATGTGGGCAAAAAATCTACAAGGACAAGGAACTAAACTATACATATTGTCAAACTCAAATAATAAAGAAAAAGTAGAAAAAGTATCAAAAAAACTAGGAATACCATATTCAAACTTTGCAAAAAAACCACTAAAATCAGGATTTAAAAAAGTACAAAAACAATTAAAAGAGAACCCTGAAAACATAGGAGTAGTGGGAGACCAAATATTCACAGATGTTATTGGTGGAAATAGAAGCAAAATGTTTACAATACTGGTAGACCCAATAAAAGAAAAGGATTATTGGTACACAGCATGGAAGAGACCAATAGAAAATCTAATAAAAAGGAAGCTGACTAAATAAAAAGCAAAGATGTGTCCCAAAATGGACAAAATGTCCAAAAGGAAACGTCCCCAATGGACACAGTAGAAAAAAGGAGAAATAAGAGATGTATTTTAATGATGTGCATATTGCATACTATGTAGTAGCGGCAATAGTTGGACTATTTATGGGAGAGTTTGTAGCTTGGCTAAATGTAAGGCTACCAGATTACAAGAAAGTATTTTCAAAAGAATTTTTTACAGAAAGAAAAATGAGTTTTAAACCAAATTATATTTTAATGCTAATAACAGCAGTTATATATGTCACATTAGTATATAAATTTGGAATACATAATACAATAGTAGGAAATTTAGACTTAATAAAATATTTAATTTTAACACCAATGCTATTATCAGCATTTGTAATAGACTATAAACTACAAATCATACCAAATAGACTTAATTTAACAATATTTGAAGTAGGAATAGTTTTTGCATTTTTATATGGATTATCAAATGTAGCAATAACAATTAATATGTTACTTGGAATGCTAGCAGGTGGCGGAATATTCTTATTAATAACGCTAGTTGGCGGAATATTTTACGGAAAAGAAGCTATGGGATTTGGTGATGTTAAGTTAATGGGAGCATTAGGATTATTCTTTGGACTTCAAAATATCATAATAATCACATTAGTATCATTCTTAATAGGTGCAATACTTAGCATATTTTTATTAATATCAAAAATAAAGAAAACAGATGAATACATACCTTTTGGACCATTTATAGTAATTGCAACATTTATCAGTATGTATGTGCCTTTTGAACAAATAAAACTAATCCTAATGCAAATATTTACATTAGGATTGTACAAAGCTTAAAATATGGAATAAATAAAAATTGAGAGGATGGTTTAAATGAATCCCAAATTACAATGGCTAAGGAACACAATGTCAAGCTTAGACTTGCAAGGATTAATAATTTCAAACCCAGTAAATATTAAATACCTAACAAATATTGAAGCAGAAGGAGTTTTGCTGCTTACTAGAAAAGAGAATATATATATAACAGACGGAAGATATATAGAGCATGTGCATAGCACATTAACACTTTATGACGAAATAATTGTAAATGATATAAATAGTGTTTCAAAAGATGATTACGAAAATTTCTTTATGTTTTGTGAAAATGTTGGATTTGAAGAAAACTATGTAACATATGCAGGATATAAGGAATTGATAAGAAAATACAAAATTAATAATTTGGTAGAAACAGAGCATATAATAGAAAAGCAGAGAATGATAAAAGACAAAGAAGAGATAAGCAATATACAGAAAGCTTGTGAGATAACAGACGATTGCTTTAGCTATATTTTGTCATATATAAGACCAGGAATGACAGAAAAACAAATTGCAGAAGAAATAGAAGAATATTTTAAAAGAAGAACAGACGGCTTAGCATTTGATACAATTGTTGCATCAGGAGAAAATACATCAAAACCACACGCAGTGCCAACTGATAGAAAAATACAAGAGCAGGATATTATAACAATAGATATGGGCTGTAAGGTAAATGGATATTGTTCAGATATGACAAGAACTTTTTTTGTTGGTAGTGTGCCAGAGATGATAAAACCTGTTTATGATTTGGTTTTGAAAAATCAAGTTCAAACTTTGGATGAGATGAAGGATGGCTCAAGTACTAGGTTGCTAACTAAAATGGTTGAAAATGATTTTAAGTTGAATGGTCATAGCTTAATTCATAGTTTGGGTCATGGCCTTGGTATGGAAATTCATGAGGCTCCTTATGTTAGTTATCGCTCTGATGCTCAACTTAGAGAGAATATGGTGGTTACTGACGAACCGGGGATTTATATTCCTGGTAAGTTTGGGGTTCGTATTGAGGATACGGTTCAAATTACAAAATTTGGTTGTATAAGTTTGACTAAATCTGAGAAAAATTATATTATAATATAAAAAAATATATATTAAACATTTATAGTGAAGTTATATATTTTAAAATTTAAGAATTTATAGTGAAGTTATATGATTTAAAAATTTAAGCTCTTTACTGGTAAGACTTATCATATAAATTACTTTGCTATATTTTCATAATTTTTATAAGTTAATCTAGCTTATCTGTATTAATATGTATCTTACCAAACTGCGCAGAGTTTAAATTTTTAAATATATAACTTCACTTTTAAGTAAAGATATAGATTTATAATACTTGATTTTTCTGGAAATATGTAGTAAAATAGTTAAAGTTAATAATAAAAAGAGATAAAAATTGAAAGGAGAAATAAATATGGCATCAGTATACTCAGCAGGAGATTTTAGAAATGGAACAACATTTGAAATGGAGGGAAATGTATATAGAATAGTAGAATTTCAACATGTTAAACCAGGAAAGGGGTCAGCATTTGTAAGAACAAAATTAAAAAATGTTATTACTGGAGCAACATTAGAAAAAACATTCAATCCATCAGACAAATATCCAGCAGCAGAAATCGAAAAGAAAGTAATGCAATACTTATATAATGATGGAGATTTATATTACTTTATGGATAATGAAACATATGACCAAATGCCACTAAACAAAGACCAATTAGGGGATTGTTTAAAATACTTAAAAGAAAATATGGAAGTTACAATATTATCATATAAAGGAAATACATTTGCAGTAGAACCACCTACATTTGTAGAATTAGAAGTTACATACACTGAACCAGGATTTAGTGGAAATACAACAACAACATCAGGAAAACCAGCAAAACTAGAAACAGGTTTAGAAATCCAAGTACCATTATTCGTAAATATCGGTGATATATTAAAAATAGACACAAGAACATGCGAATACATGGAAAGAGTTTAAGAAAGGTGATTGACGAATGGGAAGTATAAAAAACGAATACAAAAGTTTTTTAGATGACATTGAAAAAAATATAAAAAATAAAGAAGATTTAGAATACATCAAAAAAAGACTTTCAAGTTTTGTAGATGTAATCGTAGAAAAAGTAGATGACATAGCAAATTACAGAAAAGAAGAAATAGAACAATTAGAAGAAAGACAAAATGAAATAGAAGAAAAAATGTCAAAAATGCAAGGCATAATAGACAATATAGAAAAAGACATATATGCAGAAGAAGGTTTTGATTTTGAAATAGTTTGTCCATATTGCGAAAGCGAATTTATTATTGATGTGGATGAAAATAAAACAGAAGTGGAATGCCCAGAATGCAATAATATAATAGAGCTTGACTGGACAGGAAATGTAGATGATGAACCTGAGCATGATGGCTGTAATGGAAGTTGCCATGGTTGTCATGGTTGCGAAGATAGTGACGAAGATGACGATATGTAAATAAAATATAAAACTCTTTAGAAAAAATCTAAAGGGTTTTTATATTTGTTATCAATACGAATACCAAAATGCAAATGCGGACCAGTAGTAGCACCATTAGTAGGCAAACCATTCTCATCATGATATTGATTACCGAGGCACACCATAAACATTTTTAGGACCAACACATCCGAATAACTTGTCCTTGTTTAACCTGAGTACCAACCTGAACAATAAAATTAGGGTCACAATGACAATAAGTAGCCTTGAAATCATCAAAAGAAAGAGTAATAGTATAACCACCTCCACCTAAAAAAGCGCAAAAAGTAATCTCGCCATCAGCAACAGCAATAAACTTGCTACCAGGCGGAGCAGGAATATCAATTCCAGTGTGTGAAGTGGCAGCACCGTGAAGTTGGTGCAATACGCTTTCCAAAAGGGGAACTAATTCGACTATAACCAGGAATTGGCCAAACAAAGCCATTGGGGTTGAAATTGATAATTTCAGAATCTAATTGTTCAGAGTTTGATAGATTTCCGTGAACTTAGAGTTGGAATGAAAAATATTGATATAAATAGTACAAATATAATAATTAAAATGCTTGAAAATTTTAAGAATTTGTTTATAAAGATCACCTCCGATAAATTTGTAGACTAAAAAAGATTTATGCAAAATATTAATTAATAGAAATACAAAAAACTTGATACAAGTATAGTATCAAGTTTTGCTTTGTTGGCAGGGGTAGAAGGACTCGAACCCTCACAGGCGGTTTTGGAGACCGATGTGCTACCATTGACACTATACCCCTACATAAGTTAAACACAATTAATATAATAGCATAAAAAAATAAAAATGGCAACCCATTTTTGAAAAAATTAAAAAATTTGAAAAAATTAATATGTTCGCTAGACAACTGAGTAAATATGCACTATAATGTAAATTATAGAAAATAAGAATAAGCGGAGTGTGTTGCCACCTTTAACTCTTTAATTTGTACATACTACTCCACGGCTTTTAGTTGTGAGACTGATATATGGAGGTGGTGCTATGGTAGAAGAAATGCTATTAACAATTATTAAACTGCTTTTTTATGGATTAGTAGGAACAATTATCATAAATTTTGCCTTAGCATTTGTCATTTTATATTTACTACATAGGCAATAAAAAAATAACCATTCTGCTTTGACGAGGGAATGGTTATTTTGTTTTCTCGGCAACCACTTCCGTGGTTTCTTATTTTCTATTTTTATTATATTTATATGATAGCACAAAAGTAGAAAAATGGCAACAATTTTAACAAAAAATATTGACTTTTTTTAAATGTGGTAATAAAATATATGCAACAAAATAAATTACTGTGAAAAAGAAAAAGCGCAAAACTTTATTAATAGAGAGCAAGTGACGGTGGAAAACTTGTAATAAACAAGCGTGGGGAGCTTTGGAGTAATAAAAAAGAAATTAAGGTGCTTAAAATGTGAAAAAACATTTTAAGAATTAGGGTGGAAACGCGGAAAAGACTTTCGTCCCTAGCTATTAGGCTAGAGTTGAAAGTCTTTTATGATTTTATTGAAACAAGTCAAAGAAAAGGCAAAAAATAGATGGCCTAAAAATAAACGGAGGTGTTTTTAAGGACTGTCCCCCAAAACACCCAAATAAAAAAGGAGGAATATTTATGTTAAAATCAATGGATACGCTAGTAGCGTTGTGTAAAGGAAGGGGAATTATTTACCCGGGTTCAGAAATATATGGAGGATTAGCAAATACTTGGGACTATGGACCACTAGGAAACGAAATTAAAAACAATGTAAAAAATGCATGGAGAAAAAAATTCATACAAGAACAAAAAAATGTAGTAGGATTAGATGCAGCTATATTAATGAATCCAGAAACATGGGTAGCATCAGGACACGTAGGTGGTTTCTCAGATCCACTAATTGACTGTAAAGAGTGTAAAACAAGACATAGAGCAGACAAACTTATAGAAGAATGGGCACATGAACAAGGAAAAGATATGATAGCAGATGGAATGAGTGACGAAGCTTTATCAAACTTTATAAGCGAAAACAAAATACCTTGCCCAAGCTGTGGAAAAACAAACTTTACAGGAATAAGAAAATTTAACTTAATGTTCAAAACATTCCAAGGAGTAACAGAAGATTCAACGTCAGAAATCTTTTTAAGACCTGAAACAGCACAAGGAATATTTGTAGACTTTAAAAATGTAATAAGAACATCAAGAAAGAAAATACCAATGGGAATAGCCCAAATAGGAAAAGCATTTAGAAACGAAATAACACCAGGAAACTTTACATTTAGAACACGTGAATTTGAACAAATGGAACTAGAATTTTTCTGCAAACCAGGAACAGATTTAGAATGGTTTAAATATTGGAAAGATTATTGCGAAAAATGGTTATTAGACCTAGGAATGAAAAAAGAAAATATCCGTCTAAGAGACCATGACCAAGATGAATTAGTATTTTACAGCAAAGCAACAACAGATATCGAATTCGCATTCCCATTTGGTTGGGGAGAATTATGGGGAATTGCAGACAGAACAGATTACGACCTAGGACGTCATATGGAGCACTCAAAACAAGATTTATCATACCAAGACCCAGAAACAAACGAAAAATACGTGCCATATGTAATAGAGCCATCATTAGGAGCAGACAGAGTTGTGCTAGCATTCCTATGCAACGCATATGAAGAACAAGAAATTGCTGAAGGTGATACAAGAACAGTTCTACATTTACATCCAGCATTAGCTCCATATAAATTAGCTGTATTGCCATTATCAAAGAAATTGTCTGATAAGGCAAATGAAGTTTATGATAAGTTATCTAAGAAATTTATGTGTGACTACGACGAAGCCGGTTCTATTGGTAAACGTTATAGAAGAGAAGACGAAATTGGTACTCCTTATTGTGTTACTGTTGATTTTGATACTTTGGAAGATGATACTGTAACTATTCGTGATAGAGATACTATGGAACAAGTTAGGGTTAAAATTGATGATGTTGAAAAATGGATTGAAGAGAAGATAGAATTTTAATTAGATAAAAATCTACTTATTGCTTGAAAAATGCTAGGAAATGTTGTATATTAAGTATATAAAGAAATATAGATACAAGGAAAAAATATGAATTGGATGTCAAAGGAATATGAAGAAATAGAACTAGAAGAGAAATATACAGAAACAAAATCTAGTATAAAAAAGATGTTTGAAATACAAGAGCAAGTAATGAATTCGACTAAGAATAATATACAAATTGATGCAACAAAATGTAAGTATATTAGTTCAACATGTCTAGCTATATTATCATCAATAGCTTTAATTTCAAAAAAGAAAAATATCAGAATAAGTCTTACTAAAAAATCCAAGCTATTAAATAGACTAATAGATATGCGGATTTATAAATATAGATTATAATTTAATAGGAAAAAGAAATAATATACCATTAAATGAAATAACAAATGAAGAAGAAGCTGATGAAGCGATTAATAAGTTAATTGAACTATCACAGCTGAAAGACTTAAGTCAAGACCAAAAATGCATATTAAGATCTAAAATTTTTGAAATTCCAAGTAATGCATTGACACATAGTAAAAGCGAAGAGGGAATTATTTGTCATGGATATTACAAAAATAAAAAGACATTTACATTTTCAATTTATGATTTAGGTATTGGAATTCCACAAGCAGTTAGAAATTATAAAAACGAGGAACTTGATTCAGAAGAAGCTTTAAAATGGGCATTAAAAAAGGGAAATACTACTCAAGATACGGATTATCCAAGAGGAATGGGATTTACAATAGTAGAAGAATTTAGAAAAGAATTTAAAGGAAAAATTACAATTATAACAGAAGATATTTTATATACAGTAAAAGAGAATGGAAAAGAAAAAATTAGTAAATTAGGAAAGAAAATTAAAGGAACTTTATTTACTCTAAAAATAAGTGTATAATATTAATAGTAATTTAGGCATAATATGTAAAATGGGAGGTATTATGGAAAAGAAAGTAATTGTTTCAAAATATATAAAAAATGGATTAACAGAGAGCAATGGTTTAATCTTAAGAGCAGAAATGGAAAAGATATTACAAAATTTATCAAAAGAAGACACTATTGTTTTAGATTTTAGTGATATTGTTTTGTTTGCGACACCATTTTTTAATTCAAGTATAGGATATTTTATACTTAAATTAGGTCCAAAAAAATTTGATGGAATTTTTAGAATAGAGAAAATTAGTGAATTGGGAAAAGATACGTACAAACACTCATATGAAAATGCAGTAGACAGATTTAATAAAGAAACTGATATGGACATAGTGGGAAAAATAACAAAAAGTAGTATCGAGAACAGTTAAGAGGTGGATAAGAATTGATTGTACCAATAGAAAATACGCAAATGAAGCTCAATACAAAGAAACTAGCAGTAGATACAAATGTTTTATTATGGACTTTTTATGAAAACACCACATATATACAAGCATATCAAAAAGAGTATTATCCAGTATTTTTAGCAAATGCAATAGAAAATGGTAGATGCAAAATTTATACTACAATATACAATATATGTGAACTATTTAATGTTATTGAAAAGAATGAATACGAATTATATAAAGAAAGTAATTCTGCTACATTGCCAAAAGATTTTAATAAGAAGCAATACAGAGCAATTAAAGAAGAAAGAGAAAAGCTAAAAGGAATGTTTGATTTATTATATAAGCAAATTTCTAAATGCATTGAAATAGAGGAATATAATATTAATAGAGATGTTTTAAGTGAATATAAAGAGGATTATGATAAACATAAATATGATATATTTGATTTTGCTTTATTGAAATTTTGCAAAGAAAATGATATTAATTATATACTTACTGATGATTCCGATTTTGCAAGTTATGAAGACTATATAAGAAATATGAAAATTATAACAGCAAATAGAAAAATGAAATAAGATAAAAAATAGTAGGACACCTTTGATAAAAGAAAGATTCCTGCTATTTTTATATACAAAAACGACAAAGTCGTCGGAAAAACTTGCATAAATTATACAAAAGTGCCCAGAAAAACTTGTAGCAGATTTTGAAATATAGTATAATATACAATGTAAGAAAGGTAATAGGAAAAATAATGAAAATAAAAAGTATGCAAGTTCAAAATTTTAGATTATTAAGAGATAGTAAATTGAATTTGAATGAAGATGTATCATGGTTAATTGGTAAGAATAATACAGGTAAAACTTCTTTTTTTATTCTACTGGACTATTTTTATAATAAAAGAAAATTTGATTTTAATGATTTTTCAAGAGAATTAAGAAAACAAATATACAATATTGATTATGAAACTGATATTCATCAACTTTCTATAAGACTATTATTAGAAATAGAATATAAACAACAAGATAATCTAAGAAATATAGCAGAGTTTATTACTGATTTAGAGGCAGAAAATACTATTGTAAAAATTGCGTTTGAAGCAATTATAGATAAGGAAAAATTATTAGAACAGACTGAAATATTAAATAAAGAGGAAAAGAAGAAATTTATACATAAAAAAATCGGAGAATTTATAAAATATAAAGTAAACATTTATGATAATATAGAGGATATTAATAGTGAGAATAGATACAAATTAGTTGAGACAGATATAGAATTTGTTAAAAAGTTAATTAATTTTCAATTAATTAATGCCAAAAGAGATGTTTCAAGTTCAGAAGAATTTGGTAATAGTAGAGGTGTACTATCATCATTAACTACTAAATATTTTAACTCTCAAAATGATTTATTACCAGAAAGAGTCAAAGAACTTAATGAAACAATTCTTAAATTAGATAGTGATTTGGATATCAAGTATAATAGCTTTTTTAAACCTTTTTTAGAGAATGCTAATAAATTTTTAAATATGAAAGAAATTCGTGTAGAATCTGATTTAGAATCCAAATCTTTAATTTCTAATTTATCAAAAGTAGTCTATGGGGATAGAGATGATTGCTTACCAGAATACTTAAATGGTTTAGGATATATGAATATCTTATATTTACTATTAAATATTGAAATAAGTAAAGCAAAATTTCTGGCAGACAAAAAAGATATTAATATTTTTTGCATAGAGGAGCCAGAAGCACATGCACATCCACAAATGCAATACGTATTTGCCAGAGAGATTGATAAAATTTTAAAAGGAATACCATATTTGCAGACACTTATTTCAACACATTCTCCTCATATGATATCTCAATGTGATTTTGGCAATTTGAAATATTTTAAGTTGGAAGAAAACAACGTTAATATTATTAATTTTCAAGATAGAATGTTAGAATTATATTCTTCAGAAAAAGAACTATACAATTTTGTAAAGAAATATCTAAAGATAGAATCATCAGAATTATTCTTTGCTGATAAAGTAATCTTTATAGAAGGGATAAGTGAAAGAATATTAATTCACTATTTTATGAACATTCATGATGAAGCTATTTTGGAAGAAATTAAAGTAAAAAGAAATGAAGAAAATGAAAAGAAAATAGATAACAAAAATGAAATAGCAGAACTGGAAAGACAGCTATTATTAAGTCAAAATATTACTATTCTAGAAGTAGGAGCTAATGCAAAGGCTTTCAAAAAGTTTATTGAATTTCTAGGAATTAAATGTTTAATTATTACCGATATAGATAGTATCAAAGAAAATAGAAAAAGTTGTTCAGTTAAAGATGGATATTTTACAAGTAATGATACAATAAAAGAATATTTAGATGGAAATAATATAGAAGATAGTGAAAGAAAAAAACAATGGTTTAACAATTTAGTGGAAAATGCACAAGAATTACAAAATGTAGATGAAAAAATAAAGATAGCATATCAATTGGAAGAATTAAACTATTATTCAAGGAGTTTTGAAGATTCTTTTATTAATATTAATATTGATATGGTTTATCAATATAAAGATTTTATTGAAGGAATAAAAAACAGAGAAAACTTAACAGAGGAAAATATTGAAAAACTAAAAAATTCAGAAATTTCATTGTATGATTTTATATATGGAAAAAGAGATAATGATAATAAACTAATAAAAGGGCTAGAGGGAATAATTAAATTAGATAGCAAGTCTTCGTTTGCTTCAAGTATTTACTATTTAGGGTTAAAAGAAGATGATGTGCATTGGGAAGTACCAAAATATATAAAAGAGGGTTTAATATGGATAGGAAAATAGACGTTATAGAAAAAGCAATAGAATGTATAAATTGCAATAAAAATTTTCTAATTCAAGGAGGAGCTGGAAGTGGGAAAACAGAATCTTTAAAAAATCTGTTAAATAGAATTTCTACTGAATTAAAAAATAAAAAAGTGATATGTATTACACATACCAATACTGCTGTAGAAGAAATAAAAACAAGGACAAAAAGTCAATATCCAGTATATACTATCCATACTTTTTTATATTCATTAATTCGTAATTATAAGAAAGATATAAAAAATGTACTACCAGAAATATTTAAAATAGATACACTAGAAACAAGTTGTATAAATAAAGGAAAAGATAAAGTTGATTTTGAAATTTATAAAGATATTTATGAAAAATATTGGAAAAAGCAATATAAGATAAATGCAGGAGCAAAAACTGAAAGAATAATTCGGTAAAAGACAATATGATAAGAATAGAGAAGAATATAATAAATGGTGTTAAGATAGATTTTGGACACGAAAGCGTAGAGATGTTATAATAGTTTT
>CATGLK010000011.1 GCA_949538735.1 uncultured Clostridia bacterium | reverse complement strand
AAAGAAATTCTAAAACGACCAATAATTTCATCTATGTATTTTTGAGTGTGCTAAAAAAGTTACACAAAAAATAAAAAAATACTTGCAAAATTGTATAAATTATTATATAATTGGAAAGTACTAAAAAGAGTAATTAATTTTCTGGTGATGATAACACTTAGGGTAATACCTGTTCCCATTCCGAACACAGAAGTCAAGCCTAAATGTGCCGAAAATACTTGCGGGTTACCCTGCTGGAAAGATAGGTTGTTGCCAGATTTATATATATTCCTCGTTAGCTCAGTTGGTAGAGCGCTCGGCTGTTAACCGATAGGTCGTTGGTTCGAGTCCAACACGAGGAGCCATAAAACAGCAGATACAAATAAAAGTATCTGTTATTTTTTTTGTTTGTTCGCTAGTATTTTTTAGAAAAATTATATATAATGAATAAATAAGGAAGTGAAGATATATATGAGAAAAATATGACACCAAATTGTCAAATTAGATATTATATACTTTATTTAAGGAGAAATAAAATTATGGCTTTTGATTATAAAAAAGAATATAAGGAATTTTATATGCCAAAAAATAAACCCAGCATTATAAAAATTCCTAGAATGAATTATATTGCAGTTAAAGGAAAAGGAAATCCTAATGATGAAAACGGAGAATATAAACAAACGATAGGACTTTTATATGCGATTGCTTTTGCTATAAAAATGAGTTATAAAGGCTCGCATAAAATAGATGGTTATTTTGAATATGTAGTTCCACCACTTGAAGGATTTTGGTGGCAAGATGGAATGAAAGATGGTATTGACTATAATAACAAAGACCAAATGAACTTTATATCTATTATTAGATTACCAGACTTTGTAACAAAAGAAGATTTTGACTGGGCTATAAAGGAAGCAACAAATAAGAAAAAAGCAGATTTCTCAAAAGTGGAATTTTTAACTTATGATGAAGGAATTTGTGTTCAATGTATGCACATAGGCTCTTATGATGATGAACCCACTACTATTAATTTAATGCACAAATATATGATAGAAAATGGATATGAATTAGATATAACCAATAATAGATACCATCATGAAATATATTTGAGTGATCCAAGAAGATGTGATACAAGTAAATTAAAGACAGTTATAAGACATCCAATAAAAAAATTATAAAAGCCAAACAAGAAGAACAATTGACTTTTATATAGAAAAGAGGAAAAATATGAATGAATATATAAATTTAACATTAGAAAATATAGAAAAAGAACATATATGTTGTGCTATTGGAGATCCAAAACATCAAGTAGGAGTAAATAATAAAAAGGAATGGATTAAAAGTAAATTAAAAGATGGGCATGTATTTAGAAAACTAAATGCAAGGGGAAAAGTATTTATCGAATATGAACCAATAGAAACAGCTTGGATTCCTATCAGTGGTAAAAACTATGAATACATCTATTGTTTGTGGGTAGCAGGAAGCTTTAAAAGAAAAGGGATTGGAAAAGAATTACTAGAATATGCAATAAATGATTCAAAAGAAAAAGGCAAAAGTGGTATATGTACGTTGGTTTCTAAAAAGAAAAAACCATTTTTAGGCGAAAAGAAATTTTTTGAACGATTTCGGGTTTAAGGTAGTAGATGTTATTTCCGACTATGAATTATTAGCATTGCAATTTGATGATAGTGAAACTCCTAAATTTAATGAAATGGCAAGAACTATGAAAATAGATAATCAAGATTTTACTATTTATTATAGTAATGCTTGTCCTTATGTAGAATATGAAGTAAAAGAATTAACAGAATATGCAAAGGAAAATAATATTAAAATTAACTTTATAAAAATAGATTCACTAGAAAAAGCAAAAAATGCACCTTGTGTATTTAATAACTGGGCAAATTTTTATAAAGGAGAATTTATATCTAATACTATATTAAATGCAAATTCATTTGAAAAGTTGCTTAAATAAATTGAATTAGCAGATACAAACGAAATCCCATTACATTAGAAAACTAAAATCAGCGATAAGAAAAGGTGGCAAGCCACTTTTCTTATCTGTTTGCTAGTATTTTCTATAAAAATCATATATAATAGACCAATAAGGAGATGAATAAAAAATGAAAAAAGTACTATTTGCAACAACAAACCCAGCAAAAGTAAAAAAATACAAAGAAGAACTAAAAGAAAAAGGAATAGAACTAATCACAATAAAAGACCTAGACATCAAATTAAAAATAGAAGAAAGCGGAAGAAACGCAATAGAAAATGCACATATAAAAGCAAAAGCATATTATGATGTGACAGGAATGCCAACAATAGGGATGGACAACAATTTATTTATAGAAGAATTACCAGAAGATAAACAACCAGGCACATATGTAAGAAGAATAAATGGAAAAGAACTAAATGACGAAGAAATGATAGAATACTACACAAATTTGGTTAAAGAAAATGGCGGAAAATTAACAGCCAAATGGGTATATGGAATGGTAATTTACAGTGAAAAAGGAATAAAAGAATATACATGGGCAAAAGACAAATTCAACTTTATAACCAAACCGTGTGCAAAAAGAAATCCAGGATATCCATTAGACTCTATAACTATTGTCCCAGAATATAATAAATACCTAGTAGAATTAACAGAAGAAGACAAAAAACATTATAAAAAGAAAGATAATATAGATGAAGTTATAGAATTTATAATGAATAGTATAGAAGATAAAGAATATGAAAGACTCTGATGCATTAAAAAATATATGTAATTATAAGAACTAACAGTAAATTTAATTTAAAAGAAAGGATATTGAATAAAATGGGCAATTATGTTGATAACTTAAATGAAACAATTAAATCATATTATAAAATATTATCAGAAGACTTTCCAGAGTTCTTAAATGAGTATATTAATACTCCAGTAATGTTGAAACAATCTAAAATAAGTGTTAGTTGTGGCACTATATATTCAAAAATGTATAATCAAATGTGGTATTCAAGTTTAGACCATAGTATTGCTGTTAGTTTAATAATTTGGCATTTTACTAAAAATAAAAAGCAAACTTTGGCAGGTCTATTTCACGATATTGCAACTCCTGTGTTTAAACACTCTATTGATTTTATGAACAAAGATTATGAAAAGCAAGAATCCACAGAAGAGTTAACAACTAAGATTATACAAGATTCAACAGAATTAATGTATCTATTAAATAGAGATGGTATTAAAATAGAAGAAGTAGCAGATTATCACATTTACCCAATTGCAGATAATGATACACCAAGACTTTCAAGTGATAGATTAGAATATACCCTTTCAAATGGCCTTGGAGCAACTGAAAAATTGTGGACATTAGAAGACGTTAAAGAAATTTATGATAATATTGAAATTCAAAAAGATGAAAATGGAATAGATGAATTAGGTTTTAAAGATGTTGCTATAGCTGAAAAATTTGTACATGTAATGAGCATCTTATCAAAATTATATATAAGAGAAAAAACTTTATTTACAATGCAAATGTTGGCTGATATTATGAAAAAAATGTTGGATAAAAATTTAATTAGCATTAAAGATATGTATAATTTATCAGAAAAAGATATAATTGATAAAATTAAACAATGTAATGAGGATAATATAGTAGAGAGCTTTAAAAAATGGGAAGATGCAACAGGGGTTAGTACAAGTGAAACTATTCCAAAAGGTAAATACTTTGTTAATATAGAAAAAGTAAAGAAGAGATATATTAATCCTTTGGTTAGATTGAACAATAAATATAAAAGAATAAAAGATATTTCTGAAAAAGCAGATATGGATATTAATGATGCACTTAAATATAAAACTGCAAAATATGTATTTTTAGATAAAGAAAAAATCAATCAGTAAAATGATTGATTTTTGTATCTATCTGTTCTATAAAAGTTCGAACAGATACATTATTGGTGCGGATGAAGGGACTCGAACCCCCACGTCGTTGACACTGGTTCCTAAGACCAGCGCGTCTACCAGTTCCGCCACATCCGCATATCTAATTGACAATATTAATATTAGCATATTTTTAGTACAATTGTCAAGAGAATTTAAAAATTTTTTCAATTTAATATTCTGAATTGAAAGTACGCTGTAAACTGGTTGATAAAAGCATAAAATTATGGTACTATTTATATACAAAAATTAGAGAGAAAAATATAAAAGGAGAAAAATAAATGTCTGTAAAAAAGAATGAGATATACACAGTAGAAATAATAGACAATGGATATAACGGAGAAGGAATAGCAAAAATAGAAGGATTTACAATATTCATACCAAACGCAATAAAAGGAGAAAAAATAAAAATAATAATAGTAAAAGTACTAACATCACACGCATTTGGAAAAATATTAGAAATAATAGAAACATCAGAGTATAGAAAAGAAAGTGATTGCACAACATACAAACGATGTGGAGGATGTAGTTTAAGACATATAGAATATAAAGAAACACTAAAAATGAAGCAAAATGCAGTTCAAAGTTTAGTAAATAAAACATTAAAAAACAAAATAGTAGTACAAGAAACATTAGGAATGGAAAATCCATTAAACTACAGAAACAAGGCACAATATCCAATAGGTATAAATAAAGACGGAAAACCAGTTATGGGAGTATTTGCAAATAGAACACATGAAATTATACCAATCAATGAATGCTGTATTCAAGATAAACAAGCTGAAAAAGTTGCTAAATTCATTTTTGATTTTATTGTAAAAAACAATATAAGTATATATGATGAAAACACTGGAAAAGGGTTAATAAGACACATTGTGACTAAAATAGGAAAGAAAACAAATGAAATTATGTGCGTAATTGTAATTAATGGAATAAAAATACCAAAAGAAAAAGAGCTAGTAGAGGCTATAACAACAAAATTTAACAATGTAAAAACAATAGTAAAAAACATCAATATGAAAAATACAAATGTAATATTAGGAAAGGAAAATATCAACTTATATGGAGACGGATATATAACTGATAAATTGGGGGAATACACTTTCAAGATATCTCCATTATCATTCTATCAAGTAAATCCAGTGCAAGCTGAGAAATTATATAACATAGGAGTTGAAGGGGCTAATATAACTAAAGATGATGTGGTGTTTGACTTATATTGTGGTATTGGGACAATTTCTTTGTTTATGGCGAAATATGCTAAAAAAGTGTATGGAATTGAGATTGTTGAAGAAGCGATAGAAGCGGCAAAAGAGAATGCGGACACTAATAGAGTAGAAAATGTAGAGTTTATTGCAGGTGACGTAGAACTTGTTTTGGACGATTTGATTAATAAGAAATCAGTAACTCCTGACATTGTTATGGTTGACCCTCCAAGAAAAGGTCTTGATAGCAAAAGTGTTGAAAATATTTTAAAGATTATGCCTAAGAGACTTGTTTATATTAGTTGTAATCCTGCTACTTTGGTTAGAGATTTGGCTAAGTTGGAAGAACGTTTTACAGTTGATTTTATTAAGCCTGTGGATATGTTTCCGTTTACGCGGACACGTAGAGTGTGTTGCAGTGCTAGAACTAAAATAATACATATAGGAAAATTAAAAAGGACGAAAAATTCGTCCTTTTTATATTCTACAAATACTTCTTCAAAGTCTCAACACTATCCTCTTGCATAGAAACAAAACTATCCAAAATATTCATAACAGGCCTATCAGCATCAGGATTTTGATTAATCAAACGTCTACCCTCAATAATTCCCATATTAGTACCCTGCATCAAAAGCTCAGACAACTTAGAAGTAGTATCATCAGACATAGTCTTCATTTGAATACCATACCAAGTCATCATCTTATTCATAGCATTAGTCTCGTGAGGTTCAGCACTAGAATAATCAGAATACAAATCATTAACCTTATTAGAAATCTCCTTATACTTATTATACTCCACATCTAAAACCTTTCTGAAATCATTATCTTTAACCTTTTCAGAAACAAAAGAAATTGCATCCATACCCATAGTAGCACCCTTATTAACTTCATCTAAAATATTCAAATTTTGATTTTCCATGAAACACACTCCAATTAATCATATAAATTTAACAATAATAGTATTTCCAAAAACGTAAAAAATATTATAAACCAAAATTAATTTCTAAAAAATGTAATAAAGAAACAAACCTTAGGAAATAATAAAAAAAGAACAGATAAAAAAGGAGGAGTTATATGTTACACATTATGCCAACATCAGACTTAAAAGAAAACTTTGCAAAAATACAAGACTTAGTAGTAGACCAAGCAGAAAATGTATATTTAACACAAAATGGATATGGTTCAATGGTTATTATGAATTTAGAAACATACGAAAAAATTTCTGGCGGAGCAAACACTGCTAACAAGCCAAAAAACAAAACTAGTAGAAAAATCAATATAGCAGGTCCAGAAATAATAGACGATTAAAAAGGGTGTTTTTGGGGACAGTCCTAAAAAACACCCATATTAACCACTTTTTAATGACGAACAAATACGCAGACTTTACAATGTTTTAAACAGAGACAATGTTATTAACGTCCGCCTTTGTCCTCAAAAAAATAATAAAAGTTTCTAAATGTATAACCTTGTGACCTTAAATATGAAATAGAATCTTTTAAAACAAGAGAACTATTACTAACATCTTTTGTATCATGCATTAAAACAACTAAGGTATTCTTATTTTTGCACGATTTTTTAAGATTATTTAATAACTGATTAGAACTATATTTTTTAATGGAATCATTGTTTAAGCAATTCCAATCAATATAGGTATAATTCATTTCAGAAAGAAGTTTAGCAGCTTCTTTCTTTTTTGACTTATAATTAGGAGACATAAAGCCATTAGGAAATCTGAAAACATGAGAACAATAGTCATCTTTTCCAATAGCTTTTCCAATAGCCACATCAGTTTTTTCAATCTCATTTTTAAAACTATCAAGACTTTTATACAATTTAGAATTGTTGTGAGAATAGCCATGATTAGCAATGTAATGACCTTCATCATAAGCACGTTTTACAATCTCCGGATGTTCTTCAGCAGATTTTCCAATTACAAAAAAAGTAGCTTTTACATTTTCTTCTTTTAAAATATCCAAAATTTTTGGAGTAACAGAAGTAGTTGGCCCGTCATCAAAAGTCAAATATGCTATTTTTTCAGATTTTTTAGTAAGATTAGCCACTTCATCTATAAAAACATCTGAAACAACACAATTGTGAGTTAGTTCAACTGCAAAATTAACAGGAGTATTAAATGTAAAAATTAAAAGTAATATTATAATAGTAGCAAGTGCTATAAAAGTACTAATAAATATCGTTTTTTTAGTTAATAAGAAAATTTTCAAAATAATCACCTTTATAAAAAATATATTAAAAAAAATTAATTTTATGAATGAAGGAGTGTCCCTGTTGGCAAAAAATTGCCAAAAAGGTCCGTCCCCAATGGCAATAATTTTTTAAAAGTCACTTAGTTGTCACAACTGATGTGTTAAAGTATAATTATGAAAGAGAAAAGGAAGGAGTCTAAATAATGGAAATATTGAAAGTGGAGAATTTAAGTAAAGTTTATGGGAAAGGTTCAACTAAGGTTACGGCTTTGGATAATGTTTCTTTTAAAGTGGAGAAAGGGGAGTTTGTTGCGATTGTGCGGTGCTTCTGGTAGTGGGAAGTCAACATTATTGCATTTAATTGGTGGTGTTGATAGGCCTACAAGTGGAAAGGTTTTTATTGATGGAAAGGATATTCACAAGTTTAATGATGATGAGCTTGCGATTTTTAGAAGAAGGCAAGTTGGTTTGATTTATCAATTTTATAATTTGATACCTATTTTAAATGTTGAAGAGAATATAACTTTGCCATTAGATCTAGATAATAGACCAGTTAATAAGCAAAAGTTAAGTGAGATGTTAAAACTACTAGGTTTGGAGCAAAGAAAAAATCATTTGCCAAATGAATTATCAGGTGGGCAACAACAAAGGACATCAATAGGAAGGGCTATGATAACTAATCCTGCAATAATATTGGCAGATGAGCCAACAGGAAACTTAGATAGTAAGGCAAGTAGCGAGATTGTGGAACTGTTAAAAAAGTCAAATAGAGATTATAAACAAACTATTATAATGATTACACACAATATGGAAATTGCAAAAATTGCGGATAGAATTATCAAAATTGAAGACGGAAAAATTGTTTAAAGGAGGTGCAAAATGAAAATCTTAAATAAAGTGTCTATTAAGAATTTGAAGTTCAATAAAAAGAGGACAATAAGTACAATAATAGGAATTATATTGTCAGTTGCTTTAATATGTGCTGTTGCAACAATGGCAATCAGCTTGCAAGCAACGCTAGTGCAAGAGGCAGTTGACACAGCTGGATACTATCATTTAACATTGTCTAATATTACAAATGATAATTTGAAGACTTTACAAAATAACAGAGATGTGAAAAGTATTTATACAATTTATGAAAATGGTTATGCTAAATTACAGAATATGAAGAGTGATAGTAAGCCATATTTAAAGCTTTTATCAATGAATAGAACTACATTTGAATATTTAAAATTTAATTTAATAGAAGGAAAGTTTCC
Organism: uncultured Clostridia bacterium; assembly: GCA_949538735.1. Classification (GTDB taxonomy): domain Bacteria; phylum Bacillota; class Clostridia; order TANB77; family CAG-508; genus CAG-269. The sequence goes on along the minus strand of CATGLK010000011.1, from coordinate 56,350 downwards.
AAAAGATAGTAATGAAATCATAATTGCATCTAATATGACCAATAAAAGGGACGGTGAGCCTTATAAAATAGGCGACAAAATAAAATTGGATTTAGGAAAAAGGACTACTTTGGACGGAGGAAAGCTATATAGCCATAATCCATATATAGAAAACGAAGAGAAAATATCAGAAGCGGAAACAAGCGAGTATACTATTGTTGGAATAATGGAAAGACCATCTTCAATTCAGGAAGGATATAGTGACCCAGGTTACACAGCTATTACAACAAATAAGAATGAAGGAAATAAAATTGCATACATAGCTTTAAATAATCCAAAACAATATGAAAAATCAATATCAGAAATATTAGGTGTATCAGAGATTGATGATTTGGCACAAGCAAAGGGAGAAACGAAATATGAAGAATTCGAAATAAACGAAGAGCTACTAAAATGGGAAGTTTTTAAATTTAGTGATTCAACGATATCAATGATATATACAGTTGCAGCAGTTGTTGTAATTATTATAATATTTACAAGTGTGTTTTGTATAAGAAATTCATTTGCAATAGCGACAGCTGAAAAAACAAAAATGTATGGAATGCTAGCAAGTATTGGAGCGACTAAAAAGCAAATAAGAAAAAATGTTATATTTGAAGGTTTAATATTAGGCACAGTAGGAATTCCGCTAGGAATATTATCAGGAATATTCGCGTGCTTTGTACTAGTTAAAATAGTTAATGCAGTAATAGGTGAATATCTATTTGCACGTACAGGCGCAATGGTACTAGAAATATCAATATTACCAATAATATTATCCGCAATATTAGGAATTGTAACAATATATCTATCAAGTATATCATCAGCAAAAAAAGCAAGCAAAGTATCACCAATAGAAAATTTAAGAAATTCAAATGATATCAAAATAAAAAATAAAAAATTAAAAGTGCCAAAAATAATACAAAAAATATTTAAAACAGGTGGAGTTTTAGCGTACAAGAACCTAAAAAGAAGCAAAAAGAAATACAGAACAACAGTCATATCAATAGCAGTAAGTGTATGTATTTTTATATCAATGAACAGCTTATTAACATACGCATTTGGCCTAACAGGAGTGTATTACAAAGATTATAACTATAACTTAATTTTATACAATAGTGAAGGAATATTGGAACAAAACAAAAACAGCATTTTGGCAATAGAAGGAATAGATGAATATTTCATAAATTATAGAAACCCAAACAGCATAAGAATAAGTGACAAGAGTAAAATCAATGAAGAAGACGGTTTTGCTTATAATGTAGATTATTATTATAGTAAAGAAAAAAATGAAGAAATATTTACAAATGGACCAGAAGTCGCAAATTTAAGGCTAGTTGGACTTGATGACAATACATTCCAAAAGTATTGTAAAAAGGCGGGAATAGATTATAATAAAGTAAAAAAAGACGGAATTTTATGCGATTTAGTTCAATATTTAGAAGAAGACAAAGCTTCAATAAAACAAACAAGGAGATATAAATACAAGGCAGGAGACACAATAACTGGAAAATTTGAAGACAAAGAAATAAATGTAAAAGTTGGAGCTGTGACAGAAACGCCACCATATGGAAAAGAGACAGTATTTTATGACGGTGGATATATAGTTTTTGATGTAGACGAATTTAAAGATATAGAATTTGAACTTAATGCAATACTTATAAACACAGAAGACACATCAAAAATAATGGACGAAGTAGAAAAAATCCACTCAGGAATTGAACGCACAGACATACAAGAATCAGAAGAAGCGGAAAAATCTATGGTTCTTATAATAAGCATATTTTTATATGGATTTATAACAGTAATCACATTAATAGGAATAACAAACATATTCAATACAATTACATCTAATATGGAATTAAGACAAAAAGAATTTGCAATGCTAAAAAGTATAGGAATGACCAAAAAAGAATTTAACAGAATGATACGTTTAGAAACATTATTTTATGGAACAAAATCTTTAATATATGGAATCGCCTTAGGATTATTGGCTACATTTGCATTATATAAGGCATTTTCAATAAAATTAGACAGTGGAATAAAAATTCCATATGAACCAATATTGATTTCAATTATAGGTGTATTTGTTTTGGTATTTATTATAATGAAGTATTCAATTAATAAAATAAACAAGCAAAATACAATTGAAACAATAAGAAAAGAAAACATTTAAAGCATGCCATTGGAGACAGACTTTTTTGCCACTGGGGACGGACCTTTTTGGCAATTTATTGCCAGAAAGCACCGTCCCCGTTGACAATTTATTGCCAAAAAGGTCCGTCCCTCTTGGCAATTTTAGAAATAAGAAGTATAATAATAAACGGGAGTGAGAGTTTATGCAGATTTTACTAGTGGAAGATAATGAAATGGTGGCAAAGGGTTTGCTATACACATTAAAACAAAATGGATATGAACCAATACACAAAGCTAATGTAAAAGAAACAAGGGCTTTTTTAAAGAATAAAAGTGAAAATACAAAAACAAAATTAGTAATACTAGATATTTCGCTTCCAGATGGAGACGGATTTACATTATATGAGGAAGATTTAAAAGATAAAAATATCCCAACAATTTTTTTGACGGCAAAAGATGAAGAAGATGATATAGTAAAAGGGCTAGAGTTAGGGGCAGAAGATTACATTACAAAGCCTTTTTCTACAAGAGAGTTGATTGCAAGGATAAATAAGATTATTATAAAAGAAAGAAAAAATTTAATTGTAAAAGTGAAAGATATTGAATTTGACTTGGATAAAATGGTGGTATATAAAAGCAATAAAGAAATAATTTTAACAAGTTTAGAGTTAAAAATATTACATTTATTATTTACAAATTTGAATAGAGTGGTTGCAAGGAATGATATAATAGAGAAGATATGGGAATGGACAGGGAATGATGTAAATGACAACACAGTAACTGTATATCTAAAAAGAATAAGAGAAAAAGTGGGAAATGGCATAATAACCACAGTTAAAGGTATAGGATATAGGGTTGATAAAGAAGAATAATATTGCAGTCATTACAGTATTACAGGAAAAAACAAAGAAACCTGATAGCAACAAGATATGACGGAAGGAACAAAATCAAAATGAAGAATAAAGTGGAATTGAAAAAAACAATAATAATAAGCTTTTATATAATTGCAATTGCTATATGTATATTTGGAGTAATGCAATATAATCAATATAAAACATATACAAGCAATTTAAATGAAAAAATATTAAGTATAATTACAAAAATAAATGAGAAATACCCAGACATTAGCCAAAATGAAATTATGAATATAATAAATAACAAAGAAGAAGTAGATACATCGATTTTAAGAGAGTTTGGTATAGATGCTGAAAAAGACTCTATAATTTTTGATAACGAAAAATATTTTTTAACATATTTAATATTAGATTTGGCTATTCTTGTAGCACTTGCAATTACAATGATTTTAGTGTTTTTAGTATATAATCATTCAAAAGATAAAAAACTAGAAGAAATAACAAGATATATAGAAGAAATAAATAGTGGAAAATACAAGCTAGATATAGAAGACAATACAGAAGACGAATTGTCTATTTTGAAAAATGAAGTATATAAAACAACAATTATGTTAAAAGAAATAGCAGAAAATTCAAAACAAGATAAAATCAATCTGAAAAATTCACTATCAGACATATCACATCAACTAAAAACACCACTAACATCAATATCAATTATGCTTGATAATATTTTGGATAATCCTGAAATGAACAAAGAAACTAGAAATGAATTTATAAAAGACATAAAAAGAGAAATTATAAATATAAACTTTTTAGTGAATTCACTATTAAAATTATCAAAATTAGACGCAAACAGTGTAAAGTTCATAAATAAAGAAGAAAGAATTGAAAATATTATTAATGAAAGCATTAAAAATGTCTCAACATTGTGTGACTTAAAAGACATAAAAATAAATGTAATAGGACAAGTAGAAAGCAAAATATCTTGTGACCTAAAATGGCAAGTAGAAGCAGTAACAAACATTTTGAAAAATGCAATAGAACATTCAAGAGTAACCTCGAATGTAGATATAATTTGTGAACAAAACAAAATATATACAGAAATAAAAATTAAAGACTATGGTGTAGGAATTTCTGAAAAAGATTTACCACATATTTTTGAAAGATTTTACAAAGGCGAAAAATCTTCAAATGAAAGTGTAGGAATTGGACTAGCATTGGCAAAATCAATAATAGAAAGCAATGGCGGATACGTAGAAGCGGAATCAGAAGAAGGAAAAGGAACAATTTTTACAATCAAGTATTTTTAGAAATTGCCAACGGGGACGGACCTTTTTGGCAATAAATTGTCACTGGGGACGGTCCTTATTGGCAATTTATTGCTAAGGGAGAGAGACCCCTGCTGAACAAGAAATTTAAAAGAAGGTAGTATTATGAGTAGAAAAAATAAAGTAAAAGCATTTAAAATAATAATTGGAATAGCAGTAGTAGCATTATTAATAGGAATAAGTGTATACTTATTTCCAGTGATGAAAAATTTAGCAACAGTGGAAGGTAAAATGGCTTTCAAGGAAAAAATAGACAATTCAGGTGTGCTTGGAGTGCTAACGCTTTTTGGCCTTCAATTGGCTCAGATATTTTTAATAATAGTGCCAGGTGAACCAATAGAAATATTAGCTGGAATGTGTTATGGCAGTGTGTGGGGAACAGTGTTTATTATGACATCTGCTGCAATTGTATCTATTTCTATATATCTGTTGGTAAGGAAATTTGGTAAGAAATTTGTTTACGATTTTTGTGATGAGAAGAAAGTTTCTAAAATTGAAAACAGTAAGTTGTTTCAAAATCCGAAGAAAATTGAATTTATAATGTTGATATTATTTTTGCTTCCTGGTACACCAAAGGATTTGTTAGTATATGTTGCTGGGTTGCTACCAATTAAGCCAAGTAGATTTATTTTGATTTCGACTTTTGCTCGTTTTCCTTCTGTTATTTCTTCTACTTTGGCTGGCGATAATGTGATCAATCGGAGATTGGCGAGTTGGTATGATGTTGTATGCAGCTATTGTTTTAGTTGTGGGAGCTATTATTTTAATTGTTAGTAAATTTGATAAAAGTAATACAACATCAGATGTGCTTAATAGCATAAAAAAAGATATGTAACAAATTAAATACACAAATTATAATAAAAAAATTGACTATTAACATAAAATGTAGTATAATCTAGATATAGCATTATTGCTATTGTTGAATAAATTCCTATTCAACGAGGAGGATTGACATGAAAAAAGGAAAAGCTACTATTCACTTCTCGAGTCTTCATTTTGGCAAAGACGCAACTTGGGCCGTAGAGCTTAAATTCAGAAATGATTTAAATCATCGGTTTTCACAATTGGTGAACCTTAATGATTTGGAAAGAATTGCGGCAAACGAATATGAAACTTTTAGAAATGCATTCGAAAAAGAAAATATTCGTCAGGGGTCTAAAGTTGAGTATATGTTAGAAGGAAATGAAGTAATTGCTATTAAGTCAAAACTTAGAAATAAGTGGCTTAATCTCAAAGGTGCAGAAATGAGTATTTAGTAGCAGAAAAAAACTGTCATTAATATGGCAGTTTTTTTCATATATTAGAATGTTAAGGCTCTTTAATTTGGTCCATAACAGGCTATTTTTAGGTGAAAAAATAAAATTTTAAAAAAATATGAAAAAATTTTGAAAAATGTATTGACAACTAGAAAAAAAATTAGTATAATTAATCTCGTCGAAAGGACACACGGTCGCTTAGCTCAGCTGGGAGAGCATCTGCCTTACAAGCAGGGGGTCATAGGTTCGAGCCCTATAGCGACCACCATTTTATGGCCCGGTAGTTCAGTTGGTTAGAACGCTAGCCTGTCACGCTAGAGGTCGACGGTTCGAGCCCGTTCCAGGTCGCCATTTTTTTTGGCTTTATAGCTCAGTTGGTAGAGCAAGGGACTGAAAATCCCTGTGTCCCTGGTTCGATTCCAGGTGAAGCCACCAATAAAAGAACAGTAACTAAAAAGTTACTGTTTTTTTGTACAAATTTTTTAAAATAGCATATTATATAAAAACATATAAGGAGTTCTAGGTATGAAAGAAATCAAATATAACAGAGAACAAGTATATAAATATGCAAAAGAATGGGCATATAAACGAAATCCAAAATACTATAATTTTGACACAGTAGGAGGAGATTGTACAAGCTATGTATCACAATGCATATATGCTGGAATAAAAGAAATGAACTATACAAAAAACAGAGGGTGGTACTATATAAATGGAAATGAGAAATCACCATCGTGGAGTGGTGTAGAATATCTTTATAAATTTTTAACACAAAATAAGTTAGTAGGGCCATATGGTAAAGAAACAACAAAACAAAAAGTAGAAATAGGAGATATAGCGCAACTTTCTTTTGATGGGATTACATTTGGCCACACGTTAATAATTGTAAAAATAGAAAATGGTGAAATATATAGTGCATCCCATACAATAGATACTTTTGGGAAATTAGTAACAAGTTATGATTTTGAAAAAATAAGATATATTCATATACAAGGCGGGAGAAAATACTAAAAAGCTGTTGCAAATGCAATAGCTTTTTTGCTAGTAGGAATGAATGTAGTTGATAAAGTGAAAAGATAATGTTATAATGTGAGCACTAGTAAAATGTTTTAAATAAAATAGTATTTCGTTAACAACATGTAAAGCAATCAATGAATATTTTGTAGATACAGATATAGAGATATAAAGGTTACTAAAAGGAATGAGAAAATATGAAAATATATAATTTACAAGATAAATTGGAATATTTAGAAGAAGTTGCAATTTTAGAATATGAAGAATGGGCTAGTAATAAAGAAGAAAATAAACAAGCTAGAATTGAAAGAAAAAAAGAAAAAATTTGTAATATGTTTTCAGATAAATCATTTTGCAAACTAATTTTAGTGGATAATCATAAATTAATAGGATTTATATCAATCTTTCCTAACGATTGCGAAGAAGAAAAAGAATTGACTCCTTGGTATGCGACAATGTATGTAAAGAAGGAATATAGAAATCAAGGATATTCAAGATTATTAAATGATGCAATATTAAATGAAGCTAAAAAGCGAAATTTTGAAACTTTATACTTAAAGACAGATTTGTCGAATTATTATGAGAAATTTGGCGCTATTTTTATAAGAAAACTAAACAATAATGAAAAGCTATATAAATTTGACTTATAATATAGTAAAATTTGAGATGTGATAGATAAAAGAAAATGGGGGATATAAAAATTATGGATATAAAATTACTTTTTCAAGCAGCTATAAAATTTACTTTAGGTGTACTAGTAATAGGATTATTATTATTCATACCTGCAAACACTATTTATTACTGGAATGGATGGTTATTTATGGGACTTCTATTTGTTCCAATGCTTATTGCAGGAATTGTTTTAATGATAAAAAATCCAGAACTATTAAGAAAAAGACTAAATACAAAAGAAAAAGAAAGCGAACAAAAACAAGTGCTTGCATTTAGTGGTTTAATGTTTTTATTTGGGTTTATAATTGCAGGACTAAATTATAGATATAGTTGGATAACAATCCCTAATATAGTAGTAATTATTGCTTCAATTTTATTTATATTGGCATATATTTTATATGCAGAAATATTAAGAGAAAATACATATTTATCACGTACAATCGAAGTACAAGAAAATCAAAAAGTAATTGACAAAGGATTATATGGAATTGTAAGACACCCAATGTATGCAGTAACTATTTTGTTATTCTTAACAATGCCTTTAATTTTAGGTTCTATTATATCATTTGTGATTTTTTTAATGTATCCAATTATAATTAGTAAAAGGATTAAGAATGAGGAAAAGGTATTAGAAAAAGAACTAGTAGGATATACAGAATATAAAAGCAAAGTCAAATATAAAGTCATTCCATTTGTATTGTAACCATAAAAAAGTTTTAAATATTAGGATTTAGGAATAAAGAAAAGGAGAAGAATATTATGACGAAAATTAATTTTTATGATAAAGTTGATGAAAAATTATTCAAATTTGCTGTAATAATAGCAAAATCAAATAATCAATGGGTGTTTTGTAAACACAAAGATAGAGATACATACGAAGTGCCAGGAGGACATAGAGAAGCAGGCGAAGATATATTAGAAACAGCTAAAAGAGAGCTAAATGAAGAAACAGGTGCAATAGATTTTAATATCAAACCAATTTGTGCATATTCTGTAACAGCACCTAATAATTTTGATGGACAAGAAACTTTTGGAATGCTTTATTATGCAGATATTAAAAGTTTTGATGAAAAATTATGTTATGAAATAGAAAAAGTTATTTTAACAGATGATTTAGTAGATAACTGGACATATCCTAAAATTCAACCAAAATTATTAGAAGAAGCTAGAAGAAGGAAAATTTTGTAAAAATTTCGATTTATGAGAAAAATTTATTCAGATGACAATAATTTTATATGATAACTATGTAGTAATTTTATTAGGAGAGAAAAATAAAAAGATATATTCCAATAAGAGATAAAATGCCAAGAAAATCATAAATATAAAGTAGAGAAATTTGAAAGGAGACAAATATGGAAAAAACATTAAAAATAATAACAGAGAATTGCCCACAAAATCATAAGTGTCCAGCTGTAAAAGTTTGCCCAGTAGGAGCATTAAGCCAGAAGGACTTTGAAGCACCAAAAATCGATTATGATAAATGTATAAGATGTGGCAAATGCTCAAACTTTTGCCCTAAAAAAGCATTAGTATTAAAATAATAATAAACAGAAAAATGAGGAGAAACAAAATGGAAAAAGAGATAGTTTTTGTAACACATAATACAGGAAAAATAAAATCAGCCGAAAAATACTTTAAAAATCTAAAATTCACGACATTCAACTATGAACTAGACGAACCAAGAAGTGATGATATAAAAGAAATAGCCACGGCAAAAGTAAAACAAGCATATGAAATAGTAAAAAGACCATGTATAGCTCTTGATACAGATTTTAGAATTGACGAATTAAACGGTTTTCCAAGAGCATTTGTAAACTTTGCTTTAGACACAATAGGAATACAAGGAATGTTAAGACTAATGGAAAATAAAGAAAACAGAACGTGTTCATTTAACGAATGTCTAGCATATCACGACGGAAAAGAAATCCACTATTTTTATGGGAAACATCCACGGAAATTTGTCAAAGGAAATTCAAGGAATTGATAGAGAAGAAAAATGGTCTGACTTATGGTATGTTTTTAAGCCAAAAGGATTTGATAAAACCTTAGCCCAAATGGATTCAGATGAGAGAGAAAATAGAAGGAAAATTGATGGCTCAGTACAGGCGATGCAGGAATTTGCAAAGTGGTATGAGTAAAAAAATAAAGTGTTAAAAGAAAAGAGATAGAAAATGAAAAAAATCATACAAATATTAGGAATAACATTCCTAGCAATCATAGTAATACTAAACTTAATATTCACAGCAAAACTCGACACATCAGAACACATCACAATCAGTAACAATACACTAATATACACAATAGGAATAATAGCAAGCGGAATAATCATATACATGCTCACCAAAAAAATCAATGAACACATAGAAACAAAAGAAAGCAAAAAGCGAATACTAATTATAGCAATTATTGCATACATAATATTTAATATAATATGGGTTATATTAGTAAATCCGCCGATTGTTGGAGATCAAATTCATGCCTGTAATTTAGCACAAACTTTTTACAACAACAACTTAGGACAATACTTACCAAATATGACATATGCAGGAATACCATTAGGACAATACATGCAATCATATCACCAACAAATTTCACTATCATTTGTATTTAGCATATTTTTCAGAATAATACACTTTGATGTAATTGAAATCCTAAGAGCATTAAATGTTATAGGAAATATATTAATGATAGTTGCTCTATATAAAATAGGCAAACAACTATCAAAAAAATATGAAATAAACAATGTAAGATTATTTTTATTAACACTAACATTCATATCAATACCAATGCTATCAACATTCATATATGGAGACATACCAAGCCTAGCGCTATGTTTATTTGCAATATATTTTATGATGAAATATACAGAAACTAAAAAAATTAAATATCCAATATTTGCAGCAGTTTTTACAATGATAGCATATATGATGAGAATGAATAGTTTGATTTTTATAATTGCAACTACAATGTATCTAATATTTAGTTTATTTAAAGAAATAAAAAACAAGAACTGGAAACAAAATCTAATCGAAACACTAATAATTTTAATGTATATCATCATTTCTATTGTACCAGCAGGGTTAGTACAAAACTATTATTTAGATAAATACAACATGGATAAAAAAGCAGAATACCCTACAATAAGTTATATCTTAATGGCTATGGAAGAATCATGGCGTGGAAACGGATGGTATAACGAAAAAAGAGGCGAATATGCCTTGAAAAATATAGAACAAGCAAAAGAAGAATATGTAGATGAAGTAAAACAAAGGCTAGCATACTTTGCTCAAAATCCTGGTTATACACTAGAATTTTATACAAAAAAAGTGACATCTATGTGGACAGAAAATACATATTCTGCAATAAGGAGCAATATAGTAAAAGAAAATGACCCAATAGAAAATGGAACAGGTATATTGATGTTTTATCAAAAAGCATTATTATTGGTAATCTGCGTATGTTGTATTACTTTTTTAATAAAAAATAGAAAAGACATTTCATTAGAGGCACTTTTCTTGATTACTGTTTTCATTGGTGGATTTGCATTTCATATTCTATGGGAAGCGAAGTCAAGATATATAATCCCATACATAGTAGTGTTAATTCCAATAGCATCTATAAAGATAAATTGTGAAACTAATATAGGCGAAATATTTAAAAGAATATATTCAAAAGTTTTTAAAAAGGAATCGAAATAGTAAAAGAACCCAAATTGTTAGACAAAAAGTTTAACAATTTGAGTTCTTTTCATTCTACTTTTATTTATCAACTTTCATATTATCGCCATAGCGCTTAACTTTTTGAGTAGTAGTTTTCTCAAATTCTTTATCACGAACACCAAAGCTTTTAATATGTTTGTAATTAGGAAGTTTTTTATTAACATTGCTAACAACATCAGACATAACCTTCCAAATTTCTTCCTTAGTAGGAACACTACCTTTTAAATATTCTGTAATAGCCTGAATATTTGGATAAATTTGAGCATTTATATAAGTTTCATCATCATTTTCTTTGTGAATGCCTAATACTAGAGCCTCAGAAATTAAAGGATTATCATTTAAATAATACTCAACTTCTTCAGGATAAATGTTTTTACCATTTTTAGTAACAATAACACTTTTACATCTACCAGTAATATATAAATAACCATTTTCATCAATTTTACCTAAATCGCCAGTATGGAACCAGCCATCAACAATAGTTTGATTTGTTTTTTCTTCATCTTCATAATATCCAAGCATAACATTTGGACCCTTAACAAGAATTTCTCCAACACCTTCATCATTTGGCGAATCAATTTTATATTCCACATTTGGAATAGGAAGTCCAGCAGAATCATCCCTTTGGAAAAAGTCCGTATTTCCAGCAACTAGTGGGGCACATTCTGTCAAACCATATCCTTGTAAAGTATTCAATTTTAAATCTCTAAAATCTGATAAAATATTTGGATTTGCAGCAGCTGCACCAACAATAAATACACGAAGCCTTCCGCCCAAAGTATTTTTAACTTTATTTCTAACAATTTTCTTCATAAAGAAAGGTAAGCTAGAATAAGGGGTTTCGCCATTAGAATTTCTATATTTTTCAGGTAAAGTTTTATTCATATTTTTTACAATATTTTTGTGCAAATTCTCTAAAAGCAATGGTACACATAAAATAACAGAAGGATGATACTCTTGCATATTTTTTGCAATATATCTTAGTCCTTCACAATGTGCAACACTCGCACCACTGTAAATAGGTAGTAAAAATCCAATTGTACATTCATAAGTATGATGTAGTGGTAAAATTGATAAAAATAAATCACTTCTTTTTACTTTTACAATTCCATATATTGATAATATATTTGAGCATATATTTCTTTGAGATAAACACACACCCTTAGCACTTCCAGTTGTACCAGAAGTAAATAGTAAAATACGTAACTCATCAGGGTCAATAGTTATATCATCAAATTTTGTGTTTCCATTTTCATAAGACTTTTTCCCAGTTTCTAAAACAGAAGCAAAGTTCTTTTCAAAAGTAATGAACTCAGTATCAGGATTTTCAACCTTTTGTATGTTATCTAAAATAGAAGATAAATTTTTATCATCTCCCAAAATACACACAGTTTGAGAAACATTCATAAAATTAATAACATCATCAGTATGTAACTCTTTATCAATAGGAACAACAATACCAACAATAGTAGCAGCCATATAAGAAACGCACCAATCATAACTATTTTTACCAATAACCGCAATACGTCTATTTAAAAAACCTTTATCAATTAAACTAGTACCAAGGTTAACAACATCATTTTTGAACTGTTCATATGTAACAGTTTCAATTTCTCCATTTTTATTTTTCTTCTTAAAAGCTGTTCTATTACGATAAATATCGCCTGAACGATAAAGCATATCCTTTAAATTTGTAACTTCTTCTGTTTTGTGATATTTTTCTCTTAATTGCTCTGCAACAGTAAGACTTTGTTTTTTGCTCATTTTTAAATTCATTCCTTCCTATCTTTTTTATTTATATCTATAAAAAATAAAATTAGTATCTTGTTTTAGAGTAACATTACCATCATATATAGATCTTTCTTCTGTCTCTAATGGTAAACTAGCATATACAGTAGTTTTAAACTCTTGATCTAAATTATTTGTAATGTATATATCAAATGAAACTTTGCAAGCTATATTATTTAATAAAACATTGCAACTTTTTAATAACGAACCATCATAAGTAAGAGGCTTTGACGTATCTGTTAAAGTATAATCAGACTTTATATTACTATTAACATAGCTAAGCACAATAGGATTTGCTAAATTATTATACAAAGTAGGTTTATTCAAATCAGTCTCATCCTCTGAAGTTATCTCAAACTCCAACTTATTGTCAATCAAGTTTTCATCTATTATATCACTCTTAGCAAAATTATTAATATTTTTGTAATACAACTTTGGCTCGCCTAACGTTGGTGATTGCTCATATTTGATATTATCAATATAAACCTTTTTAAACGTATTCTCTAAATTTTTCTCTCCACTATCACTAGGACTACTTATAAAAAAAGCCATATCTGTGTATTGATATAAATTTTCAATTGTAAAATTTGAACTAGTAGCAGTCTTATTTTTAGCATCACAACTACTAAAAAAAGTAATCTTATCAATTGAAAATACAGTCTTTTCATTCTTACTTGCAAACGAAAGTAAATTATTTTCAAGCCTACTTTTTAAAATAGCCCTATTAAAAAATAAATATGTAATTGTAAGTATTATAAAAATCAAAATTGCTGTTAAAACAGTCAATATAACTTTTTTCTTATCCATAATTTCTCCTTTTTGCCACTGGGGACGGACCTTTTTGACAATTTATTGCCAAAAAGGTCCGTCCCTAATGGCAATTTATATAATAGTATAAATTTTAAATAAAATCAAGTGTTATAAAAATTTCCATAATTTTAAATTGACAAAAAAACACGAAAAAGGTAGAATTATATTAGGTGATAAAATGAAAGCGAAAGATAAAAGAAGGAAATACATAAATGTAGCAATATTTTTGGCATCTATTACTATTATATTAATGGGAATAGTATTTTATGACCATTACTTAAAGACGAGTGAAGTACTTGCAAAAAGTGAACAAGAGATAGAAGAGATAAAAATAAGTAATGCAAGTCCAATAAATATAGATGAAATTATTGCAAATAATATAAGTGATGAACAGGAAGAATATTATACAGAAGAAATAGATTTAGAATACATAACAAAATATCAGAATAATCCAGAACTTCCAAAAGGTATGGTTCAAGTTATACAAGAAGGAAGAAGTGGAAAGCAGGCGATAACACGAAGAAAAGTATATGAAAATGGAGTGCTAAAAGCAGAAGAGCAAATAAGTTCTAAAATAACAAAAGCTTCTGTAAATAAAATTGTAGAAGTAGGTATAGGAAAGTATACAAGTTCATACAAAGTAAAAGTAGGAGACATAGTGTATGTAACATCAGATAGATTGGGTGTTATGCTAGAGCCAAATGAAGAAGCAGAAAAGTTGACAACGTTAGATAGGGATACAGAACTAAAAGTTTTAGGAATAAATGATAATTGGTATAGAATATCAACAGCAGGTACAACAGGATATGTGAAAGCAGAAAATACTACATATATAAATAAGAATGAGCCAGAACAAGGAAACACAAGCAATAGTGGCAATGGTGGTAAAATTGCAGCTCCAAGTTTTGATATGGCACTAAATAAACCGAGTGGATTGACATTAGAACAATTTAAAAAGATTTTAACAGATAGTAAAGATACAAATAAAGTGTTTGCTAATAATGCAGAATATTTTTATTACATAGAAAAACAATATAATATTAATGGAGTTTTTGTTGCAGCAGTTGGAATACACGAAAGTACGTGGGGAACGTCAAAAATAGCTAATCAAAAGCATAATTTGTTTGGATATGGAGCATATGACAGCAATCCATATAATGGTGCATATCAATTTTCAGATTATTCAGAAAGTATAGATTTAATTGCGAGAGTTTTTGTAAAATACTATATAAACCCAAAAGGAACAAGTATTTATGGTGGAGAAAAGGCAGTTGCTACATATTATAATGGACCAACATTAACAGGAATAAATAAAAAATATGCAACAGATAAAAACTGGGCAAATGCAGTATATAAGCATATAAAATATTTATATAATAAATTGTAAAAAATTCTTGCTATTTTTTACAATTTATTGTATTATATAGAAGTATAAAGTTTATAAGGCCTAATTTGCCAAAAAGAACTTGGAAGAAAGGGGCAAGAAAATGAAAAAGATAGTATTAATTGTTACAATTTTAGCACTAATAATGGGAATATTCTTAAATGTTAGTACATCATATGCAGCGGAAAAAGCAATTGATGAAAAAACAGAAAGCAAAATAGTAGAAATAAAAGAAAATGCAGCAAATTCATTAGAAGACTATAAAGAAAAATATGGTTCAGACGCTTACGGATTTGTAGCATACATTTTAAATCTAGTTAGAATATACAGTATACCATTATGTTTCTTAGGAATAGCAATGGGAGCCATACATCAATATGTAATAGGTGTAAGAAAATTAGACACACTAGAAAGAGGAATGGCTTTAATAGTAAGCTTTGTAACAATATTAATTATATGCCAAATCTTACCACTAGCATTTGCAGTGTTTGTAAAATTTGGAAGGGGGTAACAAATGAAAGTTCTATTTGCTGTAAGTAATGAAGAAATATCAGAATTAATTGTAAAAAAATATCAAAAAGAATACAAACAAATCATTTCATACAAAAACGTATATTACTTTAACGCAATATTGAAAGAAATACAAAAAGACAAAAATTACGATAGAATAGTAATAAGTGAAGACTTAGAAGCATTCACACACACACAATACGACCAAATTGACAAATTCATATTTGAAAAATTAGACAGTATAAGTGATGAAGCTTCAAATATGCGTGGAAATGACATTCCAATAATTTTAATATGTTCTGATAGAAGAACAAAATCAGAAGAAATGCTAGTAAAAATATTTGGAATAGGTGTATATAATGCAATAATAGGAACAGACAGAAGTGTTGACGAAGTATGTAAATTGATAAACAGACCACGTCTAAAAAAAGAAGCAAAAGCATACTACAAAATAGACGCTGAAAATGTAAGCTATCAAAGCGAAAGCGAAAATGATGTCAGTGAAATGGAAATACAAAATATTTTAGCACATTACAAAAGGTTAGGAAAAAATGAAGACAGATTTGTAGACAGCTTTGACAATATAGCAGCACAATACAATGACACTCAACTAAGAATTATAAGCAAATTTTTGCCATTAAATGTAAGAGCTGTATTGGAAGAAAGGTCACCAAAATATCAACAAGTAATGTCATTCAACAATAAAGTTTCAGATAAAATAAGAAAAACCAAAGAAGACGAAAAGCAAGGTCCTAGCGAAAAACTTTTAATGTCATCAAATAAACCAAGAATAAAACCAACATCAGTAGTAATCCCAACAAACATAGATATGAACAGTGAAAAGAAATTAGCTAGAAAGAAGACAGAGGCACCAAAAGAAGTTTCAGAAGAAAAAGTACACGAAATTGAAGAGATTAAGGAAATAGAACCAGTAACTTCAATAGAAGAAACAGAAGTGGTAGAAGAAACTCCAAAGGAAAAGAGAAAGCCGGGAAGGCCACCAAAAAACAAGAAGGAAGAAACTCCAAAGGAAAAGAGAAAGCCAGGAAGGCCACCGAAAAACAAGAAGGAAGAAACTCCGAAGGAAAAGAGGAAGCCGGGAAGGCCACCAAAAAACAAAACAGAAGAACCAATTGAAGACTTTTTACCAAAGGTTGACGAAAAGGTAGAAGAAGATAACGATTTTGTATTACCTGGATTTGAAGAAATAGAAGAACCTTCAAACGAAGAAAAAGTTTCAAGTTTCTATGATGAAGAAGAAAACGAATCAATTAACAATACAATGCTACCAGGATTTGATGAAGAGCCAGAAGAACAAAATTATTATCAAAAACCAGAAGAACATCAAATAGTAGAACCAGTAAGAACAGTAGTAGAGCCAGTAAGACAAGAATATAGCATACAAAAAGAGAACATAGAAACAGTTGACTTATCTTATTTACTATCATCAGACAAAAAAATAGTAACATTTGTAGGAACAAGCAAAAATGGAACATCATTTATAGTAAACAACCTAGCAGAATTACTATCTTCAACAGGAGTAAATGTAGCAATATTAGACACAACAAGAAATAAAAACTCATATTACATATATACTAATAATGAAGAAGAACTAAGAGAAATTGCAACACATAGTATATATGACCTGACAAAAGGAGTAGCAAGCGGGATACAAATAAATAAAAATTTAACAGTGTATACATCAGTGCCAAACGAAGATGAAGGAATCGAAAATGCGGACAAGATATTAGAAACACTATTACAAAATCATACATTAATTTTAATAGATACAGATTTCGAAACACCAGTTAGATATTTTAAACAATCACAAGAAACATATTTAGTACAAACATTAGACATACTAACAATACAACCGCTAACAGAATTTTTAAGAAATTTAAAAGCAAAAGATGCTTTGGATGAAAAGAAACTAAGAATTATATTAAATAAAATGGTGAGAATAAAAACACCTGAAAAAGCAATAATCGCAGGTATGGCGAATTACAATGACCCAGCAATGTCATTTATGACAAAACTATTTGATAACACACTAATAAAATACATATCAATTCCTTTTGAAGAAGAAATATATGCAAAATATTTACAAAATGTGATAGAATGTAGTTTGTCATTAAAAGGATATTCTAAAGGATTTATGCAGATACTTAGAGAACTATCAAATATGGTATATCCGCTAACAAACACATATACACCTCCAACATCAGGAGGAAATAAAGGTAGAAATACTTTTACACCAAATATGAATAATACATTAAATCAAATGAAAAATAATTATTAGAATGTACTGAAAGGGGAAAATAAGTGATAATAGCAGTAGTTATAGTATTAGTGGTAGTTATATTTGGACTAATAGTGTACAATATAACGATACACAAAAAAATACAAAAATTTAACAATTTAAATCAAAAAATTAGAAACTTAAATGTTGTGCAAGATTTCATAAACGCAATAGGAGAAACATCAACAGTAGAAAACAAAATAAAGAAAATAAATGACATTTTAATAGAAAGATATGAAATCAAATACTCAACAATAGTTGTATATGATGGAGCAGAATATCAAGTAAAAACATCTAATGTAGACCCAAAACACTGGGATTCATTAAGAAACTTGCATAAAGTAGAAATGTTTAAAGACAGTATAGAAGCCGCTGTTCCAAAATCAGTAACAGTAAACAATGAAAATGAAAGATTACCATATCAACAAATGGAATTTGGAAGAGCAAAATCAGCTATATTTTTCCCACTATATATAGATAATGTATATATTGGATATTGGATAATAGAAAGCGGAACACCACACGACTTTGATAACATAGATATAACAGTATTAGAAATAATAAAAGAAAACATTGTTGCAGTACTAAAAACAGTAGTACATCAAAAAACACTAGAATCAATAGTAAGAGAAGACCAATTTACAGGACTAAATTCAGAAGCATATCTATATGGTGAAGGCAAAAAAATAATAGAACAATATACAATATCAACAATGTGTATGTTCAAAGTAACAAACATACAACAAATAAATAAGCAATATTCTAGAGATTTGGGAAACAAAGTAATTACAGAAATAAGCAAATATATAAAAGAAAACCTATCAGATGAATACGTATTTGTAAGATATATGGGGCCAAAATTTGTAATTGCATTCTCAGGTGTAGACGCAACAGGTGTAGCAGATTTCTTAAATGAAATCAAAGAAAAAATAGAAACAACACCAATAAAACTAGAAGAAGAACCACAAGTATATGAAGAGCCTAAGAAAAAGATAGCGAAGAAAAAACAAGTAGAACAAGTTGCAACACCAAGATTAAACTTTGTAATATCTTCATATTATAAAGGTACAGGAATAGAAAAAGTATTGAAAAAATTAGAAGAATACTTAGATAGCGCTGACATAAATGAAAGCGATATAACAAATATATAAATTAAAGGAGGATTATAACTATGGAATTTGACAAAACAATGCACTTTCAAGTAGAAAGAGAAGAAAATACAAAATGCAGAGAAATACTAAAAGAGGTATATGAAGCATTAGTAGAAAAAGGATATAATCCAATAAATCAAATTGTTGGCTATATATTATCAGGAGACCCAACATACATCACAAGCCATAATGACGCAAGAAATAAAATAAGAGCAATAGAAAGAGACGAACTACTTGAAAAAATGGTAAAAGATTATATAGGGCTAGAAGACTAAACCATGAGAATATTAGGAATAGATTATGGAGAAGCAAGAGTTGGAATAGCTGTAACAGATTTATTGGGAATAACAGCACAAGGACTAGAAACAATACAAAGAAACGGCTCAGATAAAGTAATATTAAGAAGGCTAGACGAAATATTTGAAAAATATGAAGTAGACACAATAGTAGTAGGAATGCCACTTAATATGAATGGAACAATGTCAGAAAGAGCCAAAATAACAGAACAATTTGTACACAAATTGAAATGTAAATACAACAAAATGAAGATAGAAACAATAGATGAAAGGCTAACAACAGTTGAAGCTCATAAAACAATGAATTTTTTAGAAGTCAACAAGAATAAAAAGCGAAATATAGTAGATACTATATCTGCAGTATATATTTTAGAGACATACTTAAACAAAATGAAAAATCTTAAAGAACAATAAAAATATAAGAAATGTTAAAAATATATTGCAAAAAAAATAAAATTACGATATTATATTTAAAAAATATATAAATATGAAAGGAGAAAGAAATGGAAGAAAATTACGAGGGAGAAGAACTAGATAACATAGTACAATTATATGATGAAGAAGGAAACGAAGTAAACTTTGAATTTTTAGATTTAGTAGAATTAGACGATGAACAATACGTAGTATTACTACCAATTACAGAAGAAGGCGAAGAAGAAGAGGGAGAAGTAGTAATATTAAAACTAGAAGACAGTGAAGAAGACGAAGAAAAAGAATCATATGTAAGCATCGACGACGAAGAAATATTAAACAAAGTATTTGAAATATTCAAAGAAAAATTCAAAGATGACTTTGACTTTGTAGACTAATAAAATATAAAAGGTAAAGGTGAAGGAAAGAATAAAATTCTTTTACTTCACTTTTTACAAATAAAGGAGGAAAACAAATGAAAAACTTTTCAACGTGGATGTTAGTAATGTTTATGATAATGTTTTGGGTATTCAGAATAATAGTAGCACTTGCAGGAGAACTACACTGGGATTTAGGTGGAATAGCACCATTAAACCAAACATTTGAGATAGTATTGCTATTTGTTGCATTATTAAGTTTAGTATTAGTAATAAAAAGAAAAATAGCAGGAGGACTAATTTATCTATTAGGTTATGGAATGTACTTTGGTGTAGATGTAGTAAATAACATACAAGTAATAATGTCAGCAGTAGAAGGAAATGTTGATATAAATGCATATGCTAATTTATTTATATCATTGGTTGGAATAATTTTGGCAGTAGCAGTTATGTTAGATTTACTTATGGATAAGAGCAGAAAGAATAATCCAAAGGATAAGAAAACTGATTGGTTTCATACTAATGAGCAATATGATAGACAGCTTGATGAAAGGGCTGATAAGAATAATTACAGGACTTTGTAGTTGTGTAAGAAAGAAACTAATTTTTAAAGTTAGTTTCTTTTTTGCCCTAATATGGCTCTAATTATTGAAAAATATTGGTTTTTGTATTATAATATTTAAGTGAGTAACTGTATGAAAATAGGGTACAGTTAAAAATGAGAGAAGGTTAAATTAATGAATAAAAAAGAAGAAACAATATCAAAAACAAACATAAACTGGTATCCAGGTCACATGGCAAAAACAAGAAAACAAATAGAAGCAGACCTAAAAATGGTAGACATAGTAATAGAACTACTAGACGCAAGAATACCAAAGGCAAGTCAAAACCCAGACATAGCAAGAATAACAGCAGGAAAGAAAAAAATAGTAGTGTTAAATAAATGTGACCTAGCAGACGAAAAGAAAAACAGCCAATGGATAAGCTACTTCAAAAAACAAGGAATACCAGCAGTGTTAACAGACTCAAACACAGGAAAAGGAATAGAAAACTGCATAAAAGAAATAGAAAAAATAATGGAAGAGCAAATGCAAAAACAGGCAGAAAAAGGAAGAATAGGCAGAAAAATAAGAGCAATGATACTAGGAATACCAAACGTAGGAAAATCATCATTCATAAATAGAATATCAAAAAGTACAACAGCAGGAGTAGGAAACAAGCCAGGAGTAACAAAACAAAAACAATGGATACGAATAAACGACAAAATAGAACTATTAGACACACCAGGAGTATTATGGCCAAAATTTGAAAGTGAAGACGTAGCACTAAAACTAGCATTTACAGGAACAATAAAAGAAGATATACTACAAAGAACAGAAATAGCATATCAATTAGTAAAATTCTTATTAGAAAATTATCAAGAAAAGCTAATAGAAAGATATGGACTAACTGAAAGTTACATAAAAGAAACACTAAATCAAGAACAAGCAGAAAACATCAATATATATGAAATAATGCTAGAAATAGGCAGAAAAAGAGGATGTATAATTTCAGGCGGAAACATAGACGAAGAAAAAACATCAAGAATAATATTAGATGAATTCAAAAATGGAAAACTAGGGAAAATAACATTAGAGTGATGCTTTTGGGGACGGAGCAAAAAAACATCACTAATGAAATTAAAGAAGTGTCCCAAGTGGACAAAAATGTCCAAAAGGAAACGTCCCCGATGGACAGAAAGGAGACTTGAAATTAATGAAATTTATAAATTTAGAAAAGAGTGAGACTGAAGTTAATATGATGTCTCCACTTACATGGGCATACGTGGGAGATTGCGTATATGAGTTATTTATCAGAACAGAACTTATAAATAAAACAAATTTAAAACCACATAAGTTACATATAGAATCAATAAAATATGTTAAAGCACAGGCACAAGCAGAATTTTTGAAAAGCATTATGGAAGATTTGACAGAAGAAGAAAAAGATATAATTAGACGTGGAAGAAACGCAGAAAATCACCATTTACCTAAAAACTGTGATGTTAAAGATTATATGTATGCTACTGCGTTTGAGGCTTTAATAGGTTACTTATATTTAAATGGAAGAGAAGATAGATTAAAAGAAATTTTTGACAAAATATTTGACTGATTTGATTAATTTGTCTTGACGTATCGATAAAAAAATGATATAAATAAAAGTGCCGAAATAATTAGGCACTTTAAATTTATATGGCCCGTTGGTCAAGCGGCTAAGACGCCACCCTCTCAAGGTGGAATCATGGGTTCGATTCCCGTACGGGTCACCAATACAGAATCTCTATAATTATTGAAGTATCAATTTTTATAGAGATTTTAAAATAAAAGAAAGAGGTCATAAATGAAGGAAAAATATGTTTTAATGAACCAAAATACAGAAGTATTAAAATTTGAATTTGACAAAGACTTAAATGTAATAACCAATATAGAAGAAATATACAACATAGAATATGCCCCATTAAACATAAAGAACATAGATGAAGAAAAAAGAGTAATTGAGTTAAATAATTGGTTTAACGAAAGGGGAATACCAGTATACAGAGACAATGTCAAAGAAATCATTGAGATATTTGGTGTTAGTAACATAAAAGAATTGACAAGCAGAGACTATGCATTATCATTATCAGACCAGTACTGGTTTAAACCAGTAGAAAATAGCAATTTACAATGGGAAGATATAAACTATTTCGATAAAGATTACAATAGCTTTAGTTTCGCAGATGCCACATATGGTAGTGGAGCAGGAACAACACTAAAACAAACCTCAAATGAACATTCAGACAGAACACCAAACAATACTGCAAATGGTCAACTAAAAAAAGTGTGGATAAAGCAAAATAATGAAAACTATTTGTATAAAGGAGCAGGAACAATTCATAACTTTGAGCCAATAAATGAAGTGCTAGCAAGCAAGATATGTGAAATTTTAGAAGTTCCATATGTTGAATATTATATAGATATAATACATAGCAAAAGGCAAGACAATTTAGTTAGTGTGTGCAAATGCATAATAGATAAAAATGAAGAAATTATACCAGCTCATAGTATACTAACAGAAGAAAAAGGCAAAATAACAAAAACTATAGAAGACTATTACACATATTTGCAAATACTAAAAAAACACAATGTTCCAAATGCAGAAGAGTACTTGCAGAAAATGTTCTTGTTGGATTATATTATGCTGAATGAAGATAGGCATTTAAATAACTTTGGAATTATAAGAGATGTGAAAACACTAGAATGGAAAAGAATATGTCCAATATTTGATACTGGAAGAAGTATGAATACAAATGTAACAACAAGTTATTGGGATTTTAAAGAAGGTGAAGTCAAATGTTTTACAAAAGAATTGATTTCAAGTAAAAAATTAGAAAAAATATTAAAAAAAGATATAACAGATAGTCAAATTGAGAAATTAAAGGAATTAGCTGATTTTTATAGGTCAATGCTAGTTGAATACAAGAATTATACTAAGCTTTCTGATGAAGAAATTAACAAATTATATGAAGGATATAAAAAGAGAATAGAATGCTTGGAAGAAATATTCCAGAGGCAACTGTAGAAGGAGATATATTTTCAATAGCAGCAACTACGATAGGGAAGTTTTATACTAAATATTTGACAGTTCCTCCAATCCGTGGTAAAATAGAAAAAGCAATGAAAAAGTAGGAGGAAACAAAAAATGAAAAGAATAGTAACAATAAAAACAAGAAACTTAGAAGAAAGCGAAAAAAACGGTGGATGTGGAGAATGCCAAACATCATGCCAATCAGCATGTAAAACATCATGCGGAGTAGCAAACCAAAAATGCGAAAACGCAAACAAATAATTAAATAAAAAACAAAAGAATTGCCGGACGCCAAATAAAAGAATTTGGAACGGCAATTTATTTTGAAAATTATCATAAAAATAGGAGAAATAAAAATGATACACCAATACAAACTAAACGGATTTAATATAGTATTAGACACATACAGCGGAGCAGTACACTGTGTAGACGACCTAAGCTATGACATAATTGAATTATATGAAACAAAAAGCAAAGAAGAAATAAAACAAAAAATGCAAGAAAAATATGAAGAAATAACAGAAAAAGACATAGAAGAAACATTTGAAGAAATAGACAACTTAAAAAAAGAAGGGAAACTATTCACAAAAGACATCTTCGAAAACAAAGAACTAGACTTAAAGAAAAGAGACACAGTAGTAAAAGCATTATGTTTACACATAGCACACACATGTAACCTAAACTGCGAATACTGCTTTGCAGGCCAAGGAAAATATCATGGAGAAGATGCATTGATGAGTTTTGAAGTTGGAAAACAAGCATTAGATTTCTTAGTGAAAAACTCAGGAACAAGAAAAAACTTAGAAGTAGACTTTTTTGGTGGAGAGCCACTTGTAAACTTTGATGTTGTAAAACAATTAGTAGAATACGCAAGAAGTATAGAAAAAGAAGCAGGTAAGAACTTCAGATTTACACTAACAACAAATGGTGTACTTCTAGATGATGATGTAATAGACTTCCTAAACAAAGAAATGAACAATGTGGTACTAAGTCTTGATGGAAGAAAAGAAGTTCACGACAGATTAAGAAAAAAACTAAATGGAGACGGAAGTTATGACATAATAGTTCCAAAATTCAAAAATTTTGTAGAAAAAAGAGGAAACAAAGAATACTACATGAGAGGAACATTCACAAGAAATAACCTAGATTTCACAAACGACATATTCCATATGGCAGATCTTGGATTTACAGAACTATCAATGGAACCAGTAGTATCAAGTCCAGACGCAGAATACGGACTAAAAGAAGAAGACTTAGATAAAATCTACGAGCAATACGAAATATTAGCAAAAGAAATGATAAAAAGAAAAAAACAAGGAAATCCATTTACATTTTACCACTATATGATAGACTTATCAGCAGGACCATGTATTTATAAAAGAATAACAGGATGTGGTTCAGGAACAGAATACTTAGCAGTAACGCCATCAGGAGACTTCTACCCATGTCACCAATTTGTTGGAGATAAAAAATTTCTAATGGGAAATGTAAAAGACGGAGTAACAAACACAAAAATAAGAGACGAATTTAAACTATGTAATGCATATTCAAGAAAAGAATGTAAAGACTGTTGGGCAAAACTATATTGCAGTGGTGGATGTTCAGCAAATGCCTACCATGCAACAGGTAGTATAAACAATGTATATGAATATGGTTGCAAATTATTCAAAAAAAGAATTGAATGTGCAATTATGGTAAAAATAGCAGAAGCAATGGAAGAAGACGAAATGTTAGCAACTTGCTAGACAAAAAAATAAAAATGCTATAAACTTGCTGAAGAGCAAGAAGAGGAAATAAAATGGAGAATTTATATAATAAATTAGAAAGTTATAATAAACAAAACTATTGCCCAATGCATATGCCAGGACATAAAAGAAACACAGAATTATTGGGAAGTAAACTACCATACAACATTGATATAACAGAAATAGACGGATTTGACGACTTACATAACTCACAAGGTGTAATAAAAGAAATTCAAGAAAAAGCCCAAAAACTTTTTGGGACAGGCCAAAAAAGTTTTGAATGCGGACGTTTTGGGACAGTCCCAAAAAGTTTTATACTAGTAAATGGTAGTACTTGTGGACTTTTAGCAGGAATAAGAGCAGTGGTAAAACCGCGGAGACAAAATACTAGTTGCTAGAAACTGCCATAAATCTGTGTACAATGCAATTGAGCTAAACTTTTTAGAACCAATTTATTTAAAGCCAAATATAAACCAATATGGAATTGAAGAAGAAATATCTGTTGAAGAAATTCAAACTAAAATAGAACAAAACCAAGATATAAAGCTTGTTGTAATAACATCTCCAACATATGAAGGTGTAATTAGCAACATAAAAGAAATAGCAAAAATAGCGCATAAATATTCAATACCAGTATTAGTAGATGAAGCACATGGTGCACATCTTAATTTTGATGAAAATTTAAAACAATATGAAGCACTGAATTCAGGAGCAGATATCGTAATACAAAGTTTACACAAAACATTACCAGCTTTAACGCAAACAGCAATTATGCACATAAATAGTGAATTTGTAGACGAGAAGAAAATAGAAACTCAATTGGCAATATTTGAAACAAGTAGTCCTTCTTATATATTGATGTCTTCTATTGAAGAATGCTTAAATATACTAGAAAATCAAGGAAAAGAGCTATTTGAAGAATATAATAAAAGATTAGAGGAATTTTATGAAGAAACAAAAAGTCTTAAGAAATTAAAAATCTTAGGAAATATTGTTTCTGACAAACTTATATATGACAAAGGAAAAATTGTTGTAATAACTAAAAACACAAATATTACAGGAAAAGAACTGGCAAATATTTTAAGAAATAAATATAAAATTGAAGTAGAAATGAGTTCTATTAACTACATTATCGCAATGACTAGCGTTTGTGATAGTGAAGAAAATTTTAAAAGGTTAATTACAGCTCTGAAAGATATAGACAATCAAGTGGAACATACAAAAACTAACGAAATAGATTATATAGTCAATATCCCTGAAAAAGCTATGAGCATAAACCATGCAATTTTTGCTGAGAAATCGGAATTGATTAATATAGAAGATGTTAGAAATAAAATTTCTAAAGAGTATGTTTGGGTTTATCCGCCAGGGATTCCGTTAATTACTCCAGGAGAAATTTTTGACCAAACTATAATTGATAAGTTGTTGCAGTTTGAGGCTTCAAATATAGAAGTACGTACGTCTTCTGAGAACTTTCCCAATATAATTGTAACAACTGATTAAGGATTTTTTGTGAAAACAGTTGTAAAAAAAGGAAAAAATTGATATACTTATAACGAGAAAAATAAGTATATTTTTTTTTACAAAGAATACTTAAAAGGAGGAAGAAAAATGAGTGAAGAAAATAAGAATGAAGAGATTGTAGAACTAGAAAGCGAAATAACAACAACAGCAGAAGACAACGGAATAAAAATATCAGATGACGTAGTAGCAGTAATAGCAGGAGTAGCAGTATCAGAAGTGCCAGGAGTAGCAGGAATGTCAGGCGGATTTGCAGGTGGAATAAGTGAAGTACTAAGTGGAAAGAAGAACCTAGCAAAAGGAATAAAAGTAGAAGTAGCAGACACAGATGCAAAAATAGATGTAAACATCATAGTAGAATATGGAACAAGAATCCCAGACGTAGCATTTGAAATCCAAACAAAAGTAAAGAAAGCAGTAGAAAATATGACAGGATTAAAAGTAGAAGAAGTAAATGTACACGTTCAAGGTGTTAACACAGATGTTGTAAAAGCAGAAAAACAAGAAGAAAGCAATGAAAGCGAAAATAGCGAAAACTAAGATATAAACAAAATTAAAATAATAAAAGAAACACGAAAAGGAGAAAAAAAGAAATGAAAATTTTAGAAAAACTTACACTAATCATATATTCAAACATTATATTGATTTTATCAATAATACTATGTTTACTAGTATTTGGGTGGCTAGACACATCACTAGTAGGAGGAATAGTAAATCAAATTATAGCAGGGGAAGTATCAAGCAAAATACTACTTGGAATAAGTATTGTATTTATTTTACTTTCAATTAGATGCATATTCTTTGACTCAACATCAAAAGAACAAATAAAAGAAAGACAAGGAGTTTTACTAGAAAACGAAAGTGGAAAATTAATGATATCAAAAGAAACAATTGAAAACTTAGTAAACTCAGTAGCATTGAACTTCCAAAGTGCAGAAGATGTAATAACAAGAGTAGAATTAGATAAAGAAAACAATGTAAAAGTATTTGTTAATTTAATAGTAACATCAGATGCAATAATAAAAGATTTATCAGCAAATCTTCAAGCTAAAATAAAAGAAAAAATAAAAATGGCAACAGATTTAGAAGTAAAAGAAGTGAATATTACAGTAAAAAAAGTTGCAGCAAAACCAAAACAAGAAGAAGCATAAACTTTTATAAAGATGAAATAGAAAGGAACATGATAAAATGGGTGGATTTAAAGAATTCTGGAATCAATATAAAGGTGCAATTATTGGAGTTATAATTGCAACATTAATACTTATAACTAGATTACACGATTTAATACTAGCAATTGTTGTACTAATTTTAGGAGCATTTGTTGGAAATTATGTACAAAACAATAAAGACTTTGTAAAAACAAAATTGAAAAATTTTATCGACAAAATGTAGATTTAAATATAGAAGGGGAATAAAATGAATCGTTCAGAAATAAGAGAGCAAGCATTCAAATTAATATATAGCTTAGAAATACAAAAGCAAGAAAACCTGGAAGAACAAGTAGAACTATATATAGAAAGTAACAATATAAAAAGCAAAGATGCAATAGAATACATAAAAGACGCAGTTTTAGGAATTGAAAACAACAAAGAAGAGATAATTCAAAATATAGAAAAAAACTTGAAATCTGACTGGAAAATTGAAAGAATTTCTAAAATGGATTTATCAATATTAAAACTTGCTATATATGAAATAAAATACAAAGAAATACCATTTAAAGTAGTTATAAACGAAGCAGTTGAACTAGCAAAAAAATACGGAGAAGACAATTCAAAAAACTTTGTTAATGGAATATTAGCAAGTGTTGTAAAAGAACAAAAGGAAGATTAAAAAATGAAATATGCAAATTTAGCAATAACAGTTTCTGATTTAAATCGATATATAAAAGATAAAATAGCAGATGACGAAAACCTAAACAACATATTAATAAAAGGCGAAATATCAAACTTTAAAAACCATTACACAGGACATATGTATTTTACATTAAAAGATGAAAATTCGCTAATAAAATGTATAATGTTTAAAACCTATGCACAAAAACTAACTTTCATGCCAAAAGACGGTATGAAAGTTATGATTTTGGGCGGAGTATCTGTGTTTGAAAGAGACGGAGTTTATCAAATTTATGCAAGAACAATGGAAGAAGACGGATTAGGAGACCTATACACAAAATATCAAGAATTAAAGGCAAGATTAGAAGAACAAGGACTTTTTGACGAAATACATAAACAAAAAATTCCAATGTTACCTAAGGTAGTAGGTGTTTTAACATCACAAACAGGATCTGTAATAAGAGATATAATCAATGTATCAACAAGAAGAAATCCAAATGTCAATATCAAGCTATTACCAGTACCAGTACAAGGTGAAGGAGCAGCAGAAAAAATTGCTCAAGGAATAGACTTTATGAGTGAAAATAACTTAGCCGATGTTCTAATTATAGCAAGAGGTGGAGGGTCATTAGAAGATCTATGGCCATTTAATGAAGAAATTGTTGCACACAGTATATATAAATCTAAAATACCAGTAATATCAGCAGTGGGACATGAAACAGACTTTACAATAGCAGACTTTGTAGCAGACCTAAGAGCACCAACACCATCTGCTGCGGCAGAATTGGCAGTGCCTGATATATATGAAGTTCAAAGAAAAATTTACAGCTATCAAGATAGATTAAAAATGGCATTAATAAAAAAAGTAGAATTAATGAAAATGCGTTATGAAAAATGTATGGCAAGTTCAGCATTTAGAGAACCATTGAGAAAAATTAATGACAATTACTTAAAAGTAGATTTATACATAAAACAGTTAGAAAATAAAATCAAAACAATACAAGAAAAAGAAAAATCAAGATATATTGAAATGATTGCAAAGCTAGACACACTTAGTCCACTTAAGACGTTATATAGGGGATATTCAATTACAGAAAAAGAAGGCAAAATTGTAAAAAGTAAAAATGATGTAAAAAAAGATGATTTAGTTGATATTAGGTTTGCAGACGGAAAGAAACAAGCGATAATAATGTAAAGGGTATAGGAAATTACAGGATAGAATACCTAGAATAAATGATGTTGAAGGGAGCACAAAATGAGCAAAAACTTTGAAGAACAAATGGAAGAATTAGAAAAAATTGTTGGCGAATTAGAAAAAGGTGACTTAAACTTAGATGATTCAGTTTCTAAATTTGAAGAAGGAATAAAAATATCTAAATCTTGTAACAAAATGTTAGAAGAAGCAGAAAAGAAAATAACTATGTTAGTCAATAAAGACGGAGAAATATCAGAAGAAGACTTTGAAGCATAGAATAATTATGTTTTATGAAAACAATAAATAGAGAGATATTTTAAGGAAAATATGAAAGGGGAAAATATGAACGATTTATTAGGATTTGTTCAAAATAAGTACATATATGTACCATTCTTTTTGTGGTTTGGAATACAATTATTCAAATTAATATATGACTTAGTAACAACAAAGAAATTTAACTTTAAAAGAATTATGGGAGCTGGAGGAATGCCAAGTTCACACTCAGCAGTAGTAACTGGACTTGCAACTCTAGTTGGAAAATATGAAGGAGTAAATACACCAATATTTGCAATAGCATTAATTTTAGCATTTGTAGTAATGTATGATGCATGTGGAGTTAGAAGAGCAGCTGGAAAACAAGCTACTCTATTAAACAAGTTAATTGAAACTCTGGGATTGTCAGGAGTACAGGTTTCTGAAAAACTAGTAGAAGTGTTAGGACACACTCCAATACAAGTTTTTGTGGGGGCTTTGATTGGCTTTATTGCAGGAATTTTAGTATAATAGTTGAAAAATAATTATAATTTTAACTGTGTCAAATTTTATTTAAAACGCGGTTACATACACACGTATGCGCCCTTGCCTTTTAAATAAAATTTTCCTTGTTAAAATTTAATTCTTTTCCAACTAAAAAAAGGGGGCAAATTGAAATGACAGATATAGAAATAGCTAGAAATACAAAATTAGAAAAAATAAGTGATATTGCAAGGAAACTTGATATATCAGAAGATGATTTAGAGTTGTATGGAAAATATAAAGCTAAAATTTCAAATGAAATATTTGAAAAAAATAAAAATAAACCAAATGGAAAATTGATTTTAGTAACAGCAATGACACCAACTCCTTTAGGGGAAGGGAAAACTACCATTTCAATTGCAATAGCAGACGGATTGAAAAAGATTGGCAAAAATTCAATTTTGGCATTAAGAGAACCTTCACTTGGGCCAGTTTTTGGTATAAAAGGTGGTGCAACAGGTGGCGGAAAAGTTCAAATAGCGCCAATGGAAGATATAAATCTTCATTTTACAGGAGATATACATGCAATAACTTCTGCAAATAACTTGTTGGCAAGCATAATTGATAATCATATATATTTTGGAAACGAATTGAATTTCAAAAAAGTAACATGGAAAAGATGTGTTGATTTAAATGATAGGCAATTGAGAAAAATTGAAACAGGATTATCAGGAGAAAAGAAAATAGTTCCAAGAGAAGACGGATTTGCTATAAGTGTTGCTTCTGAAATTATGGCAATATTGTGTCTAGCAGAAAATTTACAAGACTTAAAACAAAAACTAGAAAATATAATAGTTGGATACAATGAGGAGGACAAGCCAATTTATGCAAAACAGTTAAATGCAGCAGGAGCTATGACAGTACTTTTAAAAGATGCAATAAAACCAAATTTAGTACAAACATTGGAACATACACCAGCAATAGTACATGGAGGACCATTTGCAAATATAGCACATGGATGTAATAGTGTAATTGCAACTAGAACAGCCTTGAAATTAGCTGATTATGTAGTAACAGAAGCAGGTTTTGGAGCAGACCTAGGAGCAGAAAAGTTCTTAGACATAAAATGCAGAAAAACAGGATTACAGCCAGACGCAGTGGTTATAGTTGCAACAGTAAAAGCAATAAAATATCATGGTGGAATGGAAAATATATATAGACATATTGATAACCTAAAAAATAAATTTGGGCTAAATGTTATAGTTGCATTAAATAAATATGCAAATGACAGTGAAGAAGACATTAATGAAATTAGAAAAAATCTTGAAGATAGACAAGTTCAACTAAGTCTAGTAGAAGGTTGGGCAAAAGGTGGCGAAGGTGCAATAGATATTGCTAAAAAATTAGTAGAATTAGTCGACCAAAAAGAAGAGCTTAAATATATGTATAAAGATACAGACAATATAAAAGATAAGATTTTTAAAGTGGCAACAAAAATATATGGCGCAAAAGATGTAAATTATTCTGAAGAAGCTATAAAAGAGATAGATAGAATAGAAAAATTGGGATATGGAAATCTACCAGTTTGTATAGCTAAAACTCAGTATTCATTTTCAGATGATGCAAAAAACTTAGAATGTAAAGAAGATTTTAATATAACTGTTAGAGATGTTGTATTAAAGTCAGGAGCAGGATTTGTGGTCGTATTGGCTGGTAAAATAATGACTATGCCAGGTCTTCCAAAAATACCAGCAGCAGAAACTATTGATATTGATAAAAATGGAGAAATAGTAGGAATTTTTTAAAAAGTCTTGAAATTTAAAATAAAAAGTAGTAATATATAGTAGCAATGCAAATTTAAGTATTGCTACTAATTTTATTCAAAAAATTTAAATCTAAAAAAATCCAAAAAACAAAAAACAGGCGAAAGAAGGTGAAAAAAAGAGCATTATAAAGAAAATACGAAATCAGCTCAATATTTACCTAAAAATAAATATTGACAAATAAATCAATAAAAATTATACTTAAAGGAGATGAATGAATGGTAGTATTCACAATGGTAGATTATTGGAAATACTCTCGTGGCTTTCCAATAAAATACACACTAAATGATACAGAAGAAGAATATGGAAGAGAAGAAATACATCAATATAGAGATAAAATATTTCGCATTATATTAGATGATAAAAAGGAATTCTTAGAATTTTTGAAAAAGTATGAACCAGGTCTAGGATTTGAAAATTTGAAAGAAGAAGACATAGAAAAATATAACAGAAAATTTGTGACATCAGGAATGAAAATAAGAGAATCAGACATAATATATAAAATTTCTAAAAAAGATGTATTCATAATAGTAGAACAGCAAAGCAAAGTAGATTACAATATGCCAAACAGAATGACAGAATATTGCATTGAAATAATTAGAAGTGTAAGAAGACGAAACAAAAAGAAAACTCCATTAATATTTCCAATTGTATTATATACAGGGAAAGAAAAATGGACAGCACCATTAACAATTGATGAAACACAAGAATCTTTCTATAAAGTGCCACCACAAAATTATCCTAAATATGACCTAATAGATATAAAAAATGACGTAAAAGAAAAATTAATAATGGAAAATACAGGATTATCCAAAGTAATACTATTTGAAAAATTAAGGAATAAAGGAGAGTTTGAGAAAATATTATCAGGATTGTTAAAAAAAGATTTAGCACAAGATGAAATAAAATATATTAGAATTATGCTTAAATATTCAAATTTTGTAAGAAAAGAATTACCAGATGTAGCTGATGAATATTTGGAAAAATTAGAAAAGAAGGGAGAAAGTGATAGTATGTTAATGTTTGAAAAATTATTTGTTGAGTATGTGAAAGATAAAGAGGCAAAAGCAGTAAAACGTGGACTAAAAAAAGGTGTGACACAAGGGATGGCACAAGGAATGCAACAAGGAATGCAACAAGGGATGAAGCAAGGAATAGCACAAGGATTGAAACAAGGGCTAAGACAAGGAATAAAACAAATTGCAAGAGAGATGTTAATAAATGAAATGAAAGATGAAGAAATAATGAACATGACGAAAATAAGCAAAGAAGAGCTAGAAGAACTAAAAAACGAAGAATTAGAACTAGAAAATGTATAAAATGTAAACCAAACTCTTGTTTTTTAACTCGGAATATTGTATAATGTTTTGGGGTGAAAAAAATGAATGACAAAATAACAATAAAAGGTGCAAAAGAGCACAATTTAAAAAACATAAATTTAGAAATACCAAGAGATAAACTAGTAGTAATAACAGGGCTATCAGGCTCAGGGAAATCTAGTTTAGCATTTGACACACTATATGCAGAAGGACAAAGAAGATATGTAGAAAGCTTATCTTCGTATGCAAGACAATTCTTAGGACTAATGGAAAAGCCAGATGTAGAAAGAATTGACGGACTATCACCAGCAATATCAATAGACCAAAAAACAACATCCAAAAATCCACGTTCAACAGTAGGAACAGTAACAGAAATATATGATTACATACGTCTTCTATATGCAAGAATAGGAACACCATACTGCCCAAACTGCCATAAAAAAATAGAAAAACAAAGCATAGATCAAATAATAGACAACATTATGAATTTACCAGAAGGTACAAAAATACAAGTATTAGCACCAGTAGTAAGAGGAAGAAAAGGTGAATACACAAAACAATTAGAGGGATACCAAAAAGACGGATTTGTAAGAGTAAGAATAGATGGAGAAGTATACGAACTTTCAGACGACATAGAAATAGACAGAAAGAAAAAACACGAAATAGAATTAATAGTAGACAGACTAGTAATAAAACCAGAGATAATAAGTAGGTTAACAGAATCAGTAGAAACAGCATTAAAATATGCGGACAATATGGTATTAATAGATATAGTTGGAGAAAAGCCAATATTATATAGCTGTAATTATGCTTGTCCTGATTGTGGATTTAGTTTTCCAGAGTTAACGCCAAGAATGTTTTCATTTAACAATCCATTCGGAGCATGTCCAGAATGTACAGGAATAGGATATTTAATGAAAATGGACGAAGACCTAATTGTACCAGATAAAAACAAAACTCTATATGACGGAATAAAAGCATTTGGCTCAAGCACAATGAAAAAAGGCGACACAATGGCAAAGATGTATTTCGAAAGTATAGGAAAACATTATGGAGTAGAAATAAAGAACAAAAAAATTAAAGACCTACCACGTTGGTTTATGGAAAAAATACTATATGGTACAGGTGACGAAGAAATTGAATTTGAATACACATCTTATGCAGGAACAAGAAAATTTACAGCACCATTTGAAGGAGTATTGCCAACACTAGACAGACGTCACAGCGAAACAAAATCACAAGGAATGAGAGATTTCTACGAAATGTATATGACAAATTCACACTGCCATGCTTGTAATGGAGCAAGGTTAAAACCAGAAATATTAGCAATAAAAGTAGGAGACAAAAACATAAATGAACTAACAGAAATGTCAATAAGAAAAATAAAAGACTACTTAAACAAGCTAGAACTAACAAAAACACAAGCAATGATAGCAGAATTAATACTAAAAGAAATAGACCAAAGGTTACAATTTTTAATAGATGTTGGACTAGAATACCTAACACTATCAAGAAATGCGGGAAGTCTATCAGGAGGAGAAGCACAAAGAATTAGGCTAGCAACACAAATAGGTTCAGGGCTAACAGGAGTACTATATATTTTAGACGAACCAAGTATAGGGCTACACCAAAGAGATAATGATAGATTATTAGAAACACTAAAAAAATTA
Organism: uncultured Clostridia bacterium; assembly: GCA_949538735.1. Lineage (GTDB taxonomy): Bacteria > Bacillota > Clostridia > TANB77 > CAG-508 > CAG-269. Next base: position 20,881 of record CATGLK010000011.1, on the reverse strand, counting down.
AGAGATTTAGGAAATACACTACTTGTAGTAGAACACGATGAAGACACAATGTATGCAGCAGACCAAATAATTGATATAGGACCAGGAGCTGGAACACATGGTGGAAGAGTAATGGCACAGCGGAACAGCAGAAGAAATAAAACAAGTGGAAAACTCAGTAACAGGGCAATACTTAAGTGGAAGAAAACAAATAGCAGTACCTAAAAAAAGAAGAAAACCAGTAAAATCAAAAGTAATAGAAGTACAAGATGCAACAGAAAATAACCTAAAAAATATAAGTGTAAAATTTCCATTAGGAGTATTTAACTGTGTAACAGGAGTTTCAGGCTCACGGAAAATCAACATTAGTAAATGAAGTTTTATACAAAACAATAGCAAAAGAACTAAATGGAGCAAATGAAAAACCAGGTAAATGTAAAAGTGTAAAAGGACTACAAAATATAGATAAAATTATAAATATAGACCAATCACCAATAGGAAGAACACCACGTTCAAACCCAGCAACATACACAGGAGTATTTGACATAATAAGAGATATATTTGCGGCAACAGAAGAAGCTAAATTGCGTGGATATCAAAAAGGAAGATTTAGCTTTAACGTATCAGGCGGAAGGTGTGAAAGCTGTAATGGAGACGGAGTTCATAAAATAGAAATGCACTTCTTACCAGATATATATGTACCATGTGAAGTATGTAAAGGAAAAAGATATAATAGAGAAACACTAGAAGTAAAATATAAAGGAAAAACAATAGCAGATGTACTAGATATGACAGTAGAAGAAGCATTACAATTCTTTGACAAAATACCAAAAATAAAACAAAAAATGCAAACACTATATGATGTGGGATTAGGATACATAAAACTAGGACAACCTTCAACAACATTGTCAGGAGGAGAAGCACAAAGAGTAAAACTAGCAACAGAACTATCAAAAAGAGCAACAGGAAAAACTTTATATATTTTGGACGAGCCGACAACAGGACTACATATAGCAGATGTTCATAGATTAGTTGACATTCTACAAAGACTAGTTGATACAGGAAATACAATAATTGTTATAGAACATAATTTAGACCTAATAAAAACATGTGACCATATTATTGACCTAGGACCAGAAGGTGGAGATGGCGGCGGAGAAGTAGTTGCCATTGGTACACCAGAACAAGTCTGTAAAAATGAAAGAAGTTATACAGGAAAATTTTTGGAGAAATATTTATAATATAACCTAAAGTAAACATAACAAAAAAGAGTCTTGTAAAAATATCAATAATATGTTATAATATAAACATATAGTTAAATTCACCTAGTGCAAGATAGGGGAATCCATTTATTAATATAAAGGAGAAAGTACAAAATGCTTAAAGACACAAAAACACTCTATTCTGAAGCAGAAAATACAGAAAGAAAAGCGCGGAAAGCTTTAGAAAGGAAACTAAAAATGCGTAGCAAAAAAAGCTATGCAATTGGCGAAATTGCAGTAATGAAAACCTGCAATAAAAAATATAAGGCATATGTAGAAATATGCAATAGATAAAAGAAGTAGTTGCTTGCACAACTATTTCTTTTTTATGTTTTTGGTACACAAATCATTTTGAATAAATTTATAAAATTCCACTCATAATAAACAAAAAAGGAGTGGAATTTTTATGTATAATTTTAGAACAGACTTAGCATCAGAAAGAAGAGACATATATCAAAAAGCAAACAAATTAGAAAATGAAATTGATGGGATAGAGAGTAGCAAAGAAGAGATAAACGAAAATATAAAAGTAGAAACAGTAAAGATAACCAATGAAAATGGCGAAAAAGCAATAGGAAAGCCAGTTGGGAACTATATAACCATAGATGTAAAACAACTAAAAATAGCACAAGAAGAAGAAATTGAAAAAGCGGCAGAAACACTGTCAAATCAACTAGTTAAAGTTTTAGATACACATATAGACAAACAGGGAGAAATATTAGTAGTAGGCCTTGGGAATATGTATGTAACGCCAGATAGCTTAGGCCCAAAAGTAATAAATGAAATAGAAGTAACAAGGCACATAATAAATTATTTGCCACAATACGTAGAAGAAGGAACGAGAATGGTAAGTGCAATTTCACCGGGAGTACTAGGAACAACAGGTATTGAGACAGTCGAAATTCTAAAAGGAATTGTAGACAACATCAACCCTAAATTAGTTATAGTAATAGATGCACTAGCATCAAGAAGTATCGAAAGAATAAGTAGTACAATACAATTGTCAGATACAGGAATAGTACCTGGGGCAGGAGTTGGAAACACAAGAAGTGAAATAAGCGAAAAAACTTTAGGAATCCCAGTAGTAGCAATCGGAATTCCAACAGTTGTAGAAACAGCGGTGCTCGTAAATGACTGCTTAGATTTATTTATTGCAAAACTGCAAGATGAAGCAAAATCAAATGATTATTTAAATCAATTAAAAGAGGAAGACAATTATCAAGAAATAAGAGAAGTGTTGCTCCCAAAAGATTATAATTTAATTGTTACACCAAAGGAAATAGATGATTTAATAGAAAATATGTCACAAATAGTAGCTCGCGGAATAAACAACGCAGTATAAATCAAGCAAATATTGCCAAAAAGGTCCGTCCCCAGTGGCAAAAATTTATCGAAAATTGTTGCAAAAAATAGAATGTTAATATATAATTCAAATATAGAAATAAATATATTAAAAGGAGAGATACAAATGGATAAAAAAACAAAGAAAGTTTCATTAATTACAACAGGGGTAGCAGTAGTAGCAATAATTGCATTAGTAGTAGTATTAACAATATTAATGGTTACATCAAGTAATCCAAAGAAATCAGTAGATGGATTATTAACAAATTTAAAAGCAGGAGATTTTGAAAAGGCACAAGAGTTTATGACAGGTGATGGATTAGTAGAAGAAGACGCATTTAACGAAGAAGGGGAAAAATATCTTTTTGATAAATTGTCTTGGAAAATTACAAATATAACAGAAGAAAAGGAAAATGCGACAATTGAACTTGAAATAACAAATAAAGATTTTAAAACAATAATTACAAATTATTCACAAAAGATACTAAAATTAGTATTTGGTGGGGAAAATGTAACAGAAGAAACAGCTGGAAATTATTTAGTAGAAGAGTTGAAAAATGAAGGTGTACAAATGACTACAGCTACTAAAACAATCCAAGCTGTAAAAGAAGACGGAAAATGGAAGATTGTTGGTAATGATGATTTAACAAATGCTTTATTACCAGGGCTACAAGATGCTATGAATGCTTTCCAAGCAGGTGAGTAAGAAAAGTAAAGAGTAAAAGTGAAGAACCCAGAGTGTTAAATAGGACTTTGGGTTCTTTTGGCATTTTTATATAGGTTACAAATGTTGCAATCGGTGCAAATTTGAATACGGTTCTCGAATATTGCTTGAAGTGTTGTGATAAATTCGTCAACACAATAATCTATTAAATGGACATATATTTTTTTCGGAAGTAGTGTTAATAAAGAATTCAAAGTATAGTCGTTCGAAGAAAATGTAATGTCACTTAAATATTTTGCTTTAAAACATTTGTCAGATACAGTTATAATTTCTTTCTTTTCGTCTAATAATATTGATTCTGAATTAGAATATACAATATGGGCAATTTCAGAATTACTAGATTGAGAGTTTATATATAGTCTGAGTAAAGAGATAAATTCTAAATATTCTTTTTCAACAACAAATTGATTTACAGCTTCATTTACAATTTCATCTAAAATAGTTAGATATGGTTTTATTCTAAAATTCAGAAATCCGTCAAGTACAAGGGTTTTATTTTCTGATATAAAATCAATAAAACAGTTATAAATGGTTTTAAATTTTTTATCGAAAATAACTGAGAAATCATTTGCCATGGCATCAAAACATAGAATTAGTATTTCTTCTCTTTCTTTAGCGTCAAAATAGAAATAATTTTGAAAAATTATTCTTTTCAAAAAAGTTTCATCTAATTCGTCAATTACAAGAAAAGATAGAATTGTGCTTATTTTATCTAAGAATAATTTGTTGTCATTTCCTGTGTAATGAATAATTATATTTTTATAATGTTTAAATTGGTTGCAAGAATAACAAATTTCTTCTAATTCTAAATTGTTTAACTCATTTAGTAGATAAGAAAGCGAATTCGAATTATTTGTTTTAATACATAATGACTTCATCAAAAAAACTCCTCTCTAATATAACTATTATCTACTAAAAGTACAAAACTTATACACTATACTATGTTGCTTTAACAAAAATGTAGCTTGTTTATAAAATAAAAAATAGCTTGTCCAAGAATTAGTATCTTGAAAAAGCTATTTTCTAATTATCTATAAATCATATAATCTATATCAGGAAAGACACAATCTTTTTTGCTAATATCTTTCAAAAATTCTTCATCAATATTATCATCTTTTATTTGATAATACAATTTCGTAAATCTACCAATATGGTCTTTAATTCTCTTTTTTGCATAGTCAACCATTGTACCATTTGTTATAATAAATAACCAATCGCTACTTTGTGCCAAAAGAAGTTCTCTTGCACATTGATTTAATGCTTTTTTCTTTAATCCTTTTGCATTAGGATAAAGGTAGGCCAATTCACACATTCTGTCTCCTGCAACATGAAGATGTCTATGGACATAGTCATTTGAAGGATTTAGCCAAACTTCGCTATATCCATTTGCACCCCAGCTTGAACGACAAGGAGAAGCGACTTGCATATTAGGATATTTATCAATATATTCAGATGGTGTTATTAATTCGAAATTGCAATCATCATAATAAACTTTTTTAAATAATATGTATAACCAATATGGGCCTTCATACCACCAATGGCCATAAAGTTCAGCATCATAAGGACATAATATAATAGGTGGATTTTGTGTGTATGGTGCTAAATTTCCAATTTGTGCTGTTCTAGAATCTAGAAAATGTCCAGCTTGCTTTTCAGCAGAGTCTTTTGCCCATTGTACATTATAGTAATCTTTAAATTCTGTTTTTCCAGTTATTCTGTGATATTTAATTCCAGTGTGAACTCTTACACCATTATGTGCTATATATGGTTTTATATAGTCATAATCAGCCTCATAGCCAATATCACGATAAAATTCTCTATAATTAAAGTCACCTGGGTAACCATTAATAGAACTCCATACTTGCCTTGAAGATTCCATATCACGACCAAATGCCACAACACCTTCAGGAGAGACAATTGGTGCAGCTGTTCCATAAACAGGTGTAGGGTTTGCATATAAAATTCCATGTGATTCTGTTATTATATAATCTATTCCAAATTCTTTTAAGTATTTGTCAGCCTCTGGAACATATCCACATTCAGGTAGCCAAATACCACGTGGTTTTCTTCCAAAATATCTTTCATATGTTTGAACTCCAACAGCTATTTGAGCTTTTACAGTTTTTTCATTAACATATAGAATAGGGAAGTATCCGTGTGTTGCTCCACAAGTTATTATCTCTAATACACCAATATCTTGGAAGTGTTTAAATGCTTCAATTAAATTACATTTATAAACATCTTTAAATAAATGTAGGTCACTTGAATAGCGGTCAAAATAATAATGAGAAAGTTTATTTAGCCTTTCGTCACCTGCTGTTCTTTTTATTTCTTTCTTAGACAATTCAATTAATTTTTTTAGATATTTTATATATTTTTTTTGTAATAATTTATTGTCTAGCATTGAAAGTAGAGGAGGAGTCATAGACATTGTTATTCTAAATTTTACTCCTTCGTCTACTAGTTTTTGAAAGTTTGTAAGTAATGGTATATATGTTTCAGATATTGCTTCATATAACCAAGATTCTTCTAAATAATCATCACTTTCAGGATGGTGGATAAATGGAAGATGTGCATGAAGTACAAAACTTACATATCCTTTTTTTTCTTGCATATTTATTTCTCCTTTGTTAATTATTGGTACATACTACCAGATGAAGGGTTTGATAAAATACTAACATTATGATTTTCGCCTAAATCATAAATATCATAAATTTTGCCCATATTTCTGATAAATGAAATATTTGTTATTTCTTTTTCAGTTTGAATTCCTGTTTTTATATCTCTAAAATAAACCATTTTTTGATTTTTATTGAATAGAACTCTATCATTTGGAACTTCTATTTCGTTAGAGCTTGAAACATATATATAATCAACATTTATTTTTTCTGTTTTTTTGATAGGACGTCTACCAAGTTCAATTTTGTAATCACATTTGCTATCTGCTATGTGTAAATACCAACTATTTGCAAAATCGTTAATTTCTACTTCAAAACTATAATTTAAAGTGTCATTTCTTACAATTAAGACTGGTTTTGTTTTCTCGAAGAAATTTTCTCCATATTGTTCTTCAAATGATTTCCTGTCTTTGTCTGAAATGTCCCAATAAATAAATAGGGTATTTGGAGTTTGTGCCAAAACTTTTACGACTGTTTGGTTGTATCTGTATGGTAAATCGTAATATTCTACTATTTCTGGTTTCTTTTTTGTTGTAGTCTTTTTTCTGCTTGTTGCCTTCTTTGTAGCAGCTTTTTTAGTAGTAGAAGCTTTTGATGTTTTTGCTTTTGATGCAGCAGTTTTTTTTGTAGTAGAGGTTTTTGCTGTTTTTGTTTTTGCCGCCGCAGCTTTTTTCGTAGCAGGAGCTTTTTTGGTTGTTGTTTTTTTTGCAGTAGTAGTTGCTTTTTTTGTTGATTTTCTTTTGTTTTCTTCTTTTTCTATTTCTGTTTGTTCTTTTGTTTTTCTTGGCATTTTTTCCTCCTTAAGGTAATCTCTTTTAATCTCCTTACTATATTATACTAAAAGTAAAATAAATTCAAGTAAAATGATAAGTTTTTTTTAAAATAATTATACAAACAAAAATATATTTTGAAAATAAAAAAAATTATTGACAAACGCAAACCTATGTTCTATAATAGAGAAGTGATTACCAAATGAGAGGAGTGAATAATATATGAATGAAGAATATATTATATATTGTGATGAATCCGCTAAAAAAGGGAAGTATTTTGGTAATTTCTATGGAGGAGCAATTACAAACGGAAATAAGATAAATCAATTAAATAACAAATTAAACGCAAAAAAACAAGAACTAAATTTATTAGGAGAAATAAAATGGTCAAAAGTTACTGAAAATTATCTGCAAAAATACATTGAAATAATAGACTTATTTTTTGATTATATCAAGAAAAGTGATATAAAAATAAGAATAATGTTTAAGCCAGTATGCTATATTGCAAACGATTTAACAGATAATCAAATTGATAATGAATATTACTTATTATATTATCAATTTGTAAAATGGGCATTTGGATTTGAAAATAGCAATACTAACAAAGACAAAAATATTTCTGTTAGATTTTATTTCGATAAGTTGCCAAATACACCTAATAGAAATAACACTTTTATAGATTTTGTATATGGTCTAAACAATGTTAATATCTTTAAAGAAAATAATGTTCATATATCTAGAGAAAATATTGCGGAAGTGATTTCACATAATCATGTAATACTTCAATGTATGGATGTTATATTGGGTTCAGTAAATTTTAGATTAAATAATTTTCATAAAGAAAAGTTACCAAATAGTAATAAAAGAGGCAAAAAAACAATAGCCAAAGAAAAGCTATATAAGCACATTCTAAAAAGAATACGTGAAGTACATCCAAATTTTAATATAGGAGTTTCCACAGGATTACACGATTGGAATACTTGGACTATACCATATAGACATTGGAGATTTATTCCTAGCAATTCTACGTACTATAAAAAACTTACAAAACATAAACAAAATCAATAATCCCCCATCTAATCTACATATACCTTTTGCGTACTAAACGTAAAGCTTCGAATTGACAGGGGAATTATTTTTCTATATATAGTATATATTTTTTAATAAAAAAATGCAAGAGATTTTACTAAAAATATTGAATATTATGGAAAAAATATAAAAATAGTGATATACTATGAAAAAACAAAAAAAGGAGCGAAAAAATTATGAAAAACGAATTAATAATCAAAAAATGTAAATCATGTGGAGCAACAATAAAAGTAATAGAAGACTGCAACTGTAATGGATGTGGAATAATATGTTGTGGAGAGCAAATGCAGACACTAATTCCAAACTCAGTAGACGCAGCAATTGAAAAACACGTACCAACTTATGAAATAGTAGAAGACGAAATACTTGTAAAGGTAAATCACGTAATGGAAAAAGAACACTTCATAGAATGGATTAGTCTAGTAAAAGAAAATAAAGAAATCACTGTAAAATTATATCCAGAACAAAATGCAGAAGTTAGATTTCCATATATAAAAGGAGCTACTATCTATGCATATTGCAATAAACACGGATTATGGAAAAACGAAATAAATTAGGAGTGGAATATGAACAAAAAATGGCAAATATACCAAACTAACGAAGAGCAAATAGAAGAACTAAAAAGCAAATATGGACTAAACGAATTACTTGCAACAATACTATCAAACCGAAATATAACAGAAGAAGAACAAATAAGACTATTTCTAAATCCAACAAGAAATGACTTTTATGACCCATATTTAATAACAGATATGGAAATAGCAGTTGAAAGAATAATAAAAGCAATAGAAAACAAAGAAAAAGTAACAATATATGGGGACTATGATGTAGACGGAATAACAAGTATAACAGTACTAAAAAGCTTTTTAAAAGAAATAGGGCTAGAAACATCTGTATACATTCCAAATAGGTTAGACGAAGGATATGGATTAAACAAAAATGCAATTGACAAAATAGCAAAAGACGGCTGTAACCTAATGATTACAGTTGATTGCGGAATTTCTGGAATAGAAGAAATTGAATATGCAAATTCACTAGGAATTGAAACAATAGTAACAGACCACCACGAACCCGGAAACGAACTTCCAAATGCTGTTGCAGTAATAGATAATAAAAGAAAAGATAGCAAATATCCATTTAGAGAATTAGCAGGAGTAGGAGTAGTTTTTAAACTAACACAAGCTTTAGCAAAAAGGCTAGAATTAAAAGAAGAAACATATTTAAAATATTTAGATATTGTATGTGTAGGAACAATATCAGACATAGTACCATTAGTAGATGAAAACAGAGTTATTGCAAAACTAGGTCTAATGCTAGTAAAACAAACAAAAAATATAGGATTAAGGTCTATAATAAATTCGTCAGGATATACAAAAATAGACTCTAATACAATTTCATTTGGAGTAGCACCAAGAATAAATGCTTGTGGAAGAATGGGAAAAGCAAAAGAAGCTTTAAATTTACTATTATCAACAGATATATATGAAGTAAATGAACTAACACAAAAATTAAATGACCACAACAAGGAAAGACAAGAAACAGAAAAAGCAATATTTGAAAATGCAGTAGAAAAAATAGAAAAAGAAAATTTAAACCAAAATAAAGCAATAATATTAGGCGGAGAAAACTGGCATCATGGGGTAATAGGAATAGTATCATCTAAAATAACAGATATGTACTTCAAACCAAGTATATTATTAAGCTTTGAAGAAGGCGGAATTGGAAAAGGTTCGGGAAGAAGCATTCCAGGGTTTGACCTACACGAAGCGCTAATGCAATGTCTAGACACAATTGAAAAATTTGGTGGACATAGTATGGCAGTTGGAATAACAATTAGAAAAGACAAATTAGAAGAATTCAGAAAAGAATTCGAAGAAATAGCAGAAAAAAATGAAATTGATAAAATTATTCCAATTATAAACATAGATGCAAAAATCAGTTTAAATGAGATAGATAAAGAAATGGTGGAAAGTATAAAACAATTAGAGCCATTTGGTGAAGCAAACAAAATGCCTATATTCGCATTTAAAAACCTAAAAATAGATTCAATTAGGGCGCTATCAGGTGGAAAACATTTGAAGTTAACATTAAAAAATAACAATAATATAATAAATGCAATAGGGTTTAATATTGGACATTTAGCAGAAGAATATTTGATAGGCGATAAAGTAGATGTAGCAGGAGTGCTAGAAATAAACACTTTTGGCGGAGTGGACAACCTACAAATAAATATTAAGGATATTATGAAATCGATATAGAAAGAGGTGTAATATGCAAGAAACAAAGGAAATAACAATACAAGATATAATTGCGAAAAGAAAAGAACATTCAAGAAGAGTAGATCAAAAATTAATACAGAAGGCGTACAAATATGCAGTAGAACACCATGGTGATCAACGTAGAAAATCAGGAGAACCATATATAATACATCCAATAAATGTAGCATATATTTTAGCAGATATTGGACTAGACGAGAGCACAATTTGTGCAGCACTTTTACATGATGTTGTAGAAGATACAGATGCAACAGAAAATGATATAAAAAGAGAATTTGGACAAGAAATATCAGATATGGTAGCAGGTGTTACTAAATTAGGAAAAATAGCATTTGCAACAGTTGAAGAACAACAAGTAGAAGATTATAGAAAAATGTTTCTTGCAATGGGAAAGGACATTAGGGTCATATTAATAAAATTATCAGATAGACTTCATAATATGAGAACCCTGAAACATTTAAAAAGAGATAGGCAAATTGCAATTTCAAAAGAAACAATGGAACTATATGCGCCACTTGCAAATAGACTAGGATTATATTCTATAAAATGGGAATTAGAAGACTTAGCATTTAAATATTTATATCCAGACGAATACCACGAACTAGTAGAAGGAATAAATAAAAAAAGAGAAGAAAGATTAAAATTCATTGAAAAAATAATGCAAGACATACGAGTACAACTTAAAAAACAAAAAATAGATGCAGAAGTAACAGGTAGAGCAAAACATTTATACAGTATTTACCGTAAAATGAAAAGAGACAATAAAACATTAGACCAAATATATGACCTATTTGCACTTAGAATACTAGTAACATCAGTAAAAGACTGTTATGCAGCACTAGGAGTAGTACACGATTTATACAGCCCAATGCCAGGTAGATTTAAAGACTACATAGCAGTACCAAAACCAAATATGTACCAATCAATACACACAACATTATTAGGAGAAAAAGGAACACCATTTGAAGTACAAATACGTACATGGGAAATGCATAAAATTGCAGAATATGGTATAGCAGCACACTGGGCATATAAAGAAGCAAGCTATTTTGGCAAGAAACAATCAGTAAAAGTAGAAGAAGATAAACTTGCATGGCTACGTGAAACATTAGAATGGCAAAAAGATATGCAAGATCCACAAGAATTTTTAGAAACATTAAAAACAGAACTATTTGAAGACGAAGTATATGTATTTACTCCAAAAGGAGCAATAAAAGTACTTCCAAGTGGCTCAACACCAATAGACTTTGCATATAGCATACATGCAGAGATAGGACATCATATGACAGGATGTAAAATAAACAGTAAAATGATGCCAATATTAACACCACTAAAATCAGGTGATATAGTAGAAATAATAACATCAGAAAACTCAAAAGGACCAAGTAGAGATTGGCTAAAATTTGTAAAAAGCTCATCAGCAAAAAACAAAATAAAAAGTTGGTTCAAAAAAGAGCAAAAAGCTGAAAACATCGAAAAAGGAAAAGACTTAATAGAAAAAGAACTAAAAAGAATTGGATTTTTACATAGTGATTTATTTAAAACAGAATATATAGAACCAATGTTAAACAAATACAAATATAAAGACCTAGACGAAATGTATGCTGCAATCGGCTTTGGAGCAAATTCATCAGTAAAGGTAATAGCTAGAATGCTACAAGAATACAGAAAAGAACATCAAGAAGAAAATATAGAAGAAAAAATACAAGAACTAGCAACAGCAAAAGCTAAAAAGCCAAAATCATCAAATGCAGGAATAATAGTAAAAGGAATAGACAACTGCTTAGTAAAACTATCAAAATGTTGTAACCCACTACCAGGAGACGAAATAGTAGGATATATCACAAAAGGAAGAGGAGTATCTGTACACAGAAAAGACTGTACAAATATAGGAGACCTGTTATCAGAAGAAAACAGAATGATAGACGTAGAATGGGATAAAGAAGAAAAAGTAGCATACCATGCAGACATAGAAGTACGTGCAAATGACAGGACAGGTTTATTATTAGATATACTAAAAGAAATAGGCACAACAAAAGCAAAAATAGAAGGCGTAAACACAAAAGTAACAAAAGAAAAAATTGCAACAATCGATATAACACTAGAAATAGAAAACTTAGCAGAATTAAGCAAAGCAATAAAAGCAATCAGAAAAGTAAACAGTGTGTATGAAGTAAATAGGAAAAAATAGGACATTTGGGGACGTTTCCTTTTGGACATTTTGTCCATTTTGGGACACATCTATATAAATGCGGAATTAAAAGAAGGGGAAAACAAATGATACTAAAAGAAATGAAAATAGACACTTGGGTAGGAGACCCAACAAATTGTTATATAATATTTGATGAAAAATCAAAAGAAATTATGATAATAGACCCAGCAGGAGATGTAGACAAACTAGAAGAGATGATTGACATTTTAGGTGGCAAATTAAAATATATCTATTTGACACATTGCCACGGAGACCATATATTTGGAGTAACAGAATTAAAGAATAAATGTGGTGGAAAAATACTAATACATCGTGATGATGCAGAAGGGTTAAATGATGCAAGTATAAACCTAACACCATACATCAGAGACGAGAAAATAGAATTAGAAGCAGATTCTAGAATAGATGGTGGAGATTTAATCCACTTAGGAAATTTAGAATTTAAGGTAATTCACACACCAGGGCATACGAAAGGTGGTACATCATTATATTGTGAAAGTGAGAAATGTCTATTCTCCGGAGATACTTTGTTTAGGGGAACTTGGGGAAGAACCGATTTACCAACGTCAAGCAGAGAAGATATAATGAATTCAATAACCAGCAAACTAATGAAATTACCTGATGAAACAATAGTATATCCGGGACATGGAGTAAGCACAAGGATAAAAGACGAAAAACCAATTTACCTAGAATTAAAACCAAAATTAATATAAGGGGATAGGGTGTTTTTGGGGACAGACCTAAAAAACACCCTAATCTTCAAAAATATAAATAATATAAAAATAAATTCAATTAAGGGTGTTTTTAAGGACTGTCCCCAAAAACACCCAAAGAAAGGAATGAGAAAAATGGCAAAAACAGAACCAAGGACATTATCTGGATTTATGGAATTGTTACCAAATGAACAGATATTGTTTAATCAAATGAGAGAAAAAATAGAAAATACATATAAAAAATTTGGATTTTTACCACTAGATACACCAATTGTAGAGTTGTCAGAAGTTTTGCTTGCAAAAGCAGGTGGTGAAACAGAGAAACAAATTTATAGATTTAATAAAGGAGATACAGATTTATCTTTAAGATTTGACTTGACTGTACCACTTTCAAAATATGTTGCAAAAAACTATGGAAATTTGAGTTTTCCATTTAGAAGATATCAAATAGGAAAGGTATACAGGGGAGAAAGAACTCAAAAGGGAAGATTTCGTGAGTTTTATCAATGTGATATTGATATTATTGGAGATGGAGAACTAGATTTAATAAATGATGCAGAGCTTCCAAGTGTGATTTATTCAATTTTTACAGAGTTAGGATTTAATGATTTTACAATTAGAGTTAATAATAGAAAAATTTTGAATGGATTATTTGAAGGTATTGGACAAAAGGATGTTTCTGTGGATATTTTAAGAATAATAGATAAAATTGATAAAATAGGAAAAGAAGCGGTAATTGTAGAATTACAAAAAATAGGGATTTCAGAAGATGCGATTACAAAAATAGTTGATTTCATAGAAATAGAAGGAACGAACGAAGAAAAACTAGAAAAACTAAAATCTTTGAACATAGAAAATGAAACTTTTAAAACTGGAATATATGAATTGGAATATGTAATTAGAAATATGAATTTATTTGGAATTCCAGCGAAGAATTATAAGGTGGATTTAACAATAGCAAGAGGATTAGATTACTACACTGGTACAGTATATGAAACATTTTTAGATGATTATAGAGAATTGGGCAGTGTGTGTTCAGGTGGAAGATATGAAAATTTAGCAGAATATTACACAGATAAGAGACTTCCTGGTGTTGGAATATCAATTGGTTTAACACGTTTGTTCTACAAGTTGAATGAATTAGAATTAATAAAGGCAACTAAGAAATCAATTGCTCAAGTTTTAGTAATACCTATGGTGGAAGATTTGACTGTTCCAATTAAGGTTGCGACCGCTTTGAGAAATAATGGGGTTAATACTGAGATTTATTTGAATAATAAAAAGTTAAAGGCTAAGTTTAAGTATGCTGACAAATTGGAAATTCCTTATGTTATTATTTTGGGCGAAGATGAGATTACAAATAATAAGTTCAAACTAAAAGATATGGCTTCAGGAGAAGAGAAGGAATATAGTTTGGAAGAAATTAATGAGATAAAATTTTAATGAAAAAAGAGTGCAGAAATTGTACTCTTTTTAACATTAAAAATTGTTGCTTTTGCAACAAAAATATTATATAATACCTTCAGAATTGAAAAAGGGTTGATAAAAATGAATTTGAATTTTGATATGGACAGTTTCATAAATGACTTTGAACATAACTGTCAAAGAGTACAAAAGAAGACCTTTTCAAAAAACGAAGTAATAACGACATACATACAAAAAAGAAACCAATTCTGCATACTAATAAGCGGAAATGCAGATTTAGTTCGTTATGACTTAAACGGAAATAGAACTATAGTAGAGCATTTATCAAAAAATGATATTTTTGGAGAAGTATTTTATACTGTAACAACAAACAATGAACTACTAGTAGAAGCGCGCGAAAAATGCGAAGTTTTAATATATATATATGATAGTATACATACAAAATGTAGAAATAATTGTAAATTTCACAATTTTTTAACTGAAAATTTACCTGAATTAATTTTAAACAAAGTTATAGACTTAAATATGCGTGTAGAGTTACTAACTAAAAGGACTATTCGCGAGAAATTACTTGGATATTTTACACTTCTTTCTACAAGAACTTTGAATAAAACTTTTACTTTGCCATTTTCTTTGACTGACTTGGCTGATTATTTAAGTGTTGATAGAAGTGCTATGATGCGTGAAATGAAGCTTCTTAAAGAAGATGGTTGTATTGAGAAGAATAAGAATAAAATTACTTTAAAAATATATTAAAAATGTAACAAAAATGTAATAAAACATCAAAACATACAAACAAGCAAACTTATAAAAAAATAAGTTTGCTTTGTTGCTTTTGCAACAGAAAGAAAGACGAGTTAATATATAATAAACAAAGAAAAAACTTAAAGGGGGAAATGTAGAAATGAAAGTCATAAAAAGAAACGGACAAGTAGTAGACTTTGACAGAGAAAAAATCAAAATAGCAATAGAAAAAGCAAACAAAGAAGTAAGGCCAAAAGAAAGAGCCACAAAAGAAGAAATAAAAGAAATAATAAATTATATTGAAGAAATGGGCAAAAAAAGAATACTAGTAGAAGACATACAAGACATAATAGAACAAAAACTAATGGAAATACAAAAATACGAACTATCAAAAAGATACATAGTATATAGATACACAAGAGCATTAGTAAGAAAACAAAACACAACAGACGAATCTATATTAGGCCTTTTAAGAAACGAAAACAAAGAACTAGCAGAAGAAAACTCAAACAAAAACACAATGCTAGCATCAACACAAAGAGACTACATAGCAGGAGAAGTATCAAGAGATTTAACAAAAAGAATGCTATTACCAGAAAAAATATCAAAAGCACACGAAGACGGAATTTTGCACTTTCACGATGCAGATTATTTTGTACAACCAATATTTAATTGCTGTCTAGTAAACATTGGGGACATGTTAGATAATGGAACAGTAATGTATGGAAAAATGATAGAAAGTCCAAAAAGTTTTCAAGTTGCGTGTACAGTTACAACACAAATAATTGCAACAGTAGCAAGTAATCAATATGGCGGGCAATCAATAGATATGATACATTTAGGAAAATACCTAAGAGTAAGCTATGATAAATACAAAAAAGAACTTGAAGAAAAACACGGAAAGCAATTATCAAAAGAAATGATAGAGGAACTAGTACAAGAAAGAGTAAAAGCAGAGCTAAAAGCAGGAATACAAACAATGCAATATCAAATAAACACATTAATGACAACAAATGGGCAATCTCCATTTGTAACACTATTTTTGCATTTAGAAAAAGACGACCCATATATCAAAGAAAATGCGATGATAATTGAAGAAATCTTAAATCAAAGATATGAAGGCGTAAAAAACGAAGTAGGAGTATATGTAACACCAGCATTCCCAAAACTTGTGTATGTATTAGATGAATTCAATAATTTAAAAGGTGGAGAATATGACTATCTAACAAAGCTTGCAGTAAAATGTTCAGCCAAAAGGATGTACCCAGACTATATATCAGCTAAAAAAATGCGTGAGAACTACGAAGGCAATGTGTTTAGTCCAATGGGATGTAGAAGCTTTTTATCACCTTGGAAAGACGAAAATGGAAACTACAAATTTGAAGGAAGATTTAATCAAGGTGTAGTAAGTATCAATCTACCACAAATAGGAATTATAGCAGATGGAGACGAAGAAAAATTTTGGGAATTGTTAGATGAAAGATTAGAACTTTGCAAAGAAGCACTAATGTGTAGACATTACGCATTGCTTGGAACACGTTCAGATATAAGCCCAATTCACTGGCAATATGGAGCATTAGCAAGATTAAAAAAAGGTGAAAAAATAGATAAACTATTATATGGCGGATATTCTACAATGTCACTTGGATATATAGGAATATATGAGCTTACTAAACTAGTAAAAGGAGTATCACATACAACAGAAGAAGGACGTGAATTTGCCCTTAAAGTAATGAATTATCTAAAAGATGCTACTCAAAGGTGGAAAAAAGAAACAAATATTGGATTTGCATTATATGGAACACCAGCAGAAAGCTTGTGTTATAGATTTGCAAGAATTGACAAAGAAAAATTTGGCACAATAAAAGATATAACAGATAAAGGATATTATACAAATTCATATCACGTAGATGTTAGAGAAGAAATAGACGCGTTTGCGAAATTAAATTTCGAAAGTGAATTCCAAAAGATATCAACAGGTGGTTCTATTTCATATATTGAAATACCAAATATGAACAAAAACATAGAAGCATTAGAAACAGTTGTAAAATTCATATATGACAATATTCAATATGCAGAATTTAACACAAAGTCTGATTATTGCCATGAGTGCGGATTTGACGGAGAAATATTAATAAACAAAGATAATGAATGGGAATGCCCAAATTGTGGAAATAAGGATCATAATAAAATGACAGTAGTAAGAAGGACTTGCGGATATTTAGGAGAAAATTTTTGGAATGTTGGGAAAACTAAAGAAATAAAACAAAGGGTAATGCATTTGTAATAAAAACGAAGGAAAATTGACATATTTCGACATATTTGTTGACAGGTCAATAAATACAGTATATAATGTAAACATAACAGATAGGAGGTAAATATAATGAATATTATATTACCAGAAAATTTTACTCGGTATATAGAGCAAGAGAAAGTGGTTTTTATAGAAGAAGGGATTTTGTATATGAAAAATACATATCAATTTAAAAGATTGATGATGGAATTAGCATATGCAATTTATGGTAACGATCGTTGCTATTGCTGTGGAAGTCATATTCCAAGAAGTAAAGCAACAATAGACCATATAATTCCACAGGACTATGGAGGCCCAGACATTACAAACAATATGATTCCATATTGTGAAAAATGTAACTCGAGAAAAACAAATTTAATGCCGAAGCAACATGACGAATATCTAGCAATTAGCAGCCAAGAAGGACGTCGCCAATTTGCAAAAAAGTGTAATTTGGAAAATGAGAACTTACGGTATGACAAAAACTTTTCTTATTTGTGTGATGATGAAAATGGTTATTGGGTTAAGCAGTGTCCAATAAACAAGATTAAAGGAGCAGATAAAAGAATCGACTATACAAACAAAGAAAGTAAAAAATGCAAAAAATATGAAGGCATAAGTCATCATTATAGTAGGTATAACAGATTTCAGAAACCACTTATTGTAGATAGAAATATGAATTTGCTTGGTGGCTATGAAACTTTAAGATTTGCTAAAGAGAGGAACAGAAAAAGAGAGAAAAAAATAGAAACAATGCCAGTCATTATTTTGGAAAATGTGCAAGTGTTTTATTAGACAGAGTAAAAAAACCAGAAAGAAAATATTCTTTCTGGTGATTTTTTTGTAAGTATAATAGTATATTTTATTTTTCATCTGCATTTAGAAAACGTTTAAGCAATTGCTCACGACAAAGATTTTCAAAATTATCATCTAAGGGCTCTAAAACAATATCCTCGCCATATTTTCTATCCAAACAATATTTTATAATATAATCAGCAAGTTCAGGATTTTTAGAAAGTAGTGGACCGTGTAAATAAGTTGCAATAACATTATTTGCAAAGAAGCCCTCTTTGCTATCGCCAAACTTATTACCATTACCAGCAAGTACATTTCCAAAAGAAGTAGAAACATCAAAAGTCTGTCCACCATGATTTTCAAAACCAATAACTTTAGTTTCTTTATTATTCAAATTGGCATTAATAACAACATTACCAATACATCTTTTTTTTCTATCATTTATAGCCTCTGTATAATAATCAAAAACTTCTAAACCAGGAATAATATTTCCTTCAACACCTTTATAATATTTTCCAAATAACTGATAAGCACCACAAATTAGTAAAAAGAATACACCATTTTCAACTGCTTCCTTAATGCTTTCTTTATACTTAAGCAAATCCTCAGACAAAATACCTTGTTCTTGGTCAGCACCACCACCAGCAAAAACCAAATCAAAATCAGAGAAGTTAGGTGGAGTATCTCCAATTGAATAAGGAACTATTATAGCTTCTATTCCACGTTTCTCTAAACGATATTTTAGTACTTGAATGTTCCCGAAGTCTCCATATAATTCTAGGATGTCAGGATATAAGTACAATATTTTTAGGACATTTTGGGACGTTTCCTTTTGGACATTTTGTCCATTTTGGGACACATCTTCTTTTTTCTCAATTTGTACAGGTCCTAAGTTAAGAATTTCTTTTCTAGTAGGTTGAAGTGCTGTGTAGTTTGCTATTACATATTTTTTTACATCTGTTTTATAGAAATTTTTTACAGCTTCTTTTAAATCTAAATAAGGCTCAATTTTGCTTGCATCAAAGCCAGATGTTTTAATTCTAATTGCTATATCATAAGCTCTTGTTCCAGCAGTCACAATTCTTGAAACATTATTCAAATCATCAAAATTGATATCCCAAATCCAAGAAACGTCATGACCATCTGCTAAATTATCATTTAGCACAAATAACAATTCTTTTTCGTCAGCATCTTCATTTAAAATACGAAGGCTAACATTACAGCCAGTTGGATTTTTGGCTAAATTTATTATAGTAGGAACACCATTTATTTCTAATTCTTCTAATCTACCATTATTCAAAACAAATGTTGATAAAGCTTTTTGTACAGTTTCTGTTTCAATATTATATAAACTTACACAAGATATAACAGCAATAAAGTTGTAGATATTGTAAATGCTGTTGAACCTAATTTTATAATCCACGTTATCAACACTGAAAGTTCTATTTTTTAAATCGACATTTGTAGCTAATTTATAAATTCCATTATCCCCATAATTGCAGTTAGGACATTTGAACTTACCAATGTGAGAATATTGATAATATTCATATTCTATACGAGTATTGCAGAATGGGCAAAATTTACCTTCTCCAGCTTCTTTTAATTCTTTTGTTGCATATTCGTATTTTTCCACGCTAAAATAATAAACATTGTGATTATTTGGATTTGCTTGTCCGAAGTCTTGCAACATTTGGGTCATCGTTGTTTAGAACAAGGTTGCCAGTATAAGTTTTTAAAAATTCATTAATTTTAAGTATAAGAGTTTCAACTTCTCCATTTCTATCTAATTGGTCTCGGAAAAAGTCAAGTACAACTAATGTATCAAGCTTAAAATCTTTAAACACAACAGGTACATAACCTTCATCAACTTCAAAAACCAAATAATCAGCTTTTATTTTTCCTGTTAAAGTACAATTTTTTAATAAAGTTGAAAGAATACCAGTTTCCATATTGTTTCCTTCTGTATTGCTGATTACTTTCTTTCCTGCTGTTTTAAAGACGTGACCAATTGCGTTGTTTGTCATTGTTTTTCCATTAGTTGCAGTTACAGCAATTACAGGACAGTTCACTTTAAAATATTTAAAGATATTTTCGTCCCAGTCAAATGCTATTTTTCCTAATAGATTTCCACCTTTTTTTCTACATATTTTTAAGATGATGTTTAGTATTTTCATAACTAATATAATAAAAAAATCTTTCATATTTTTCTCCATTTTTTGTTTTTATTTTGTGCTAATTATATCAAATGATACCTATAATAACAATAAATTTGCGAAACTTTTTTGAACAATAATTGACTAAGCTATATTCAATATAGTAAAATATCAACAAGGAAAGAAGGTTGAATAAGGTAAATTATTTATTCGAATTTGTGCCTTTAGAAAAGGAATGATATTAAAAATGGAAACAAAAATACCAAAATTTTTAAAAGAAAAGCTAGAAAAGCAATATGGAGGAGATTTAGCAAAAGCGATATTAGAAGGTTATGAAAAAACAAGAAAAGTAACATTACGAGTAAATACAATATGGTGTTAAGATAGATTTTGGACACGAAAGCGTAGAGATGTTATAATAGTTTTA
>CATGLK010000010.1 GCA_949538735.1 uncultured Clostridia bacterium | reverse complement strand
AAAACTATTATAACATCTCTACGCTTTCGTGTCCAAAATCTATCTTAACACCATTAATTATATCTTTTGCCTTTTCTTCTCCTAATGTTTCATTATATATGTATTTAATAACTCGTATTAAAATATCTCTATTTATCTTTTCTATTTTCTTTTGAGTTATTTCTTCTAAATTATCATACAGTTCATCAGGATTTTTAGTTTTTTCAAGTGCCATCATTTTTAATATAAATAACTTGTCTTGTAACAGTTCTTGTTTTGTGTACTCATTACTGTCTAATATTACATAACTACCTAAATCCATATTGTCTAAGCCTTCTAGTTGCTCTTGGCAGTCTTTTATATATTTTGCAACATTCCATTTTCCAGTTCCTGTGTATATTACAATTGGTATTACTAATGGCAACTTTTCATTCTTTTTTATTATCTTTTTGTTTTTCATTGCCATTTCCATTATTGCTATTTGATATTTTAGTATTCTCTTTGGCATTGAATAATCTATTTTACTTTGATGTTCTATTAAAAAGAAAACTTGTTGCCCTTTCTTTTTATATACTATGTCACATTCTTGGTTGCTAAACTTTTGGTCTATAAAACTACTGTTATATATTTCTAAGTTTTTGGGCTTTATTTTGTCTTTTAACTTCAAACATCTATTTATTAATTCAGCAACTTGTGTTTTATCTTCTAATATCATTCTAAATATTTTGTCATGTGGATTATTTACCTTTTTTTGCTCATTATATTCTTCTATTGTTCTACTCCTTTCCATTTTACTTTGTTTTTACTTTAAAGTCAACCTTTATTTTTCAGTAAAACAACACGTGTTTTTATATTTAGTCTTTCTATCTTTCTTTTTCTTCTGTTTTCTTGTTTTTTTGAAATTTTTAAGAATTAATCTTGAATTAAATATTCTAATTAAATATTTCAGCTTATAAAATTAAGCTTTTTTAAATTTTTATAAAATTTTTGATTTTAAAGAATTTATAAAAGTATATAAATTCTGTGCTAGCACTTTTGTACTATATCAGATTTTATATACTTTTTCAATATTTTTATTCAATTTTCTCCAACTTTTCATCGCAAAATTCGACAATTTTTGACAAAGCCCATGCCAACAGGGACGGTTCTCTGTGGCAGATTTCTGCCAAAAAGGTCCGTCCCCAATGGCACCAAAAACATTATTTTTTCCAAAAGACTGCTCTTAATCCATATGGGCAACTCCAAGGAGCTCCTGATATCTCTCCTTCTTTTTTATCTATTATTATTTCTTGTAAACTGTTACACCTACTAAATGCATTTTCAGCTATTTTTTCTATGGTTGATGGTATTGTTATTTTTTGTAGATTTGTTGCCGCATCAAATGCACCTTCTGAAATTTCTTTTACATTTGTTGGAATTGTTAATTCTTTTAAATTTTTCCTATTATAAAATGCCAAATTCCCTATTACTTGCACTGAATTTGGTATATTATACGTTGCTAAGTCTTTAGTTATAGCTACCAAGCTTTTTCCATCTTTACTCAAAATTAATGTTCCATCTTCTGTTTTAAAATTTGGATTTCCATTGGATATTGTTACATTAATAGACATTCCATCAAATGAAACTGATCTTAAAGATAATACTTTATCTCCTAATTCTAGTTGTGAAATCCTAGTTCCAGCAAAAGAAAAATCATCTAGTGTTTCTAAATTTGCAGATAATGTAAGTTGAGATAAATTTCCCTCTCCCCAAAATGCATATAATTTTATTCTTGTTACAGTATCTGGTATTACAAATGCTTTTTGATTTTGTGTATATTTAATAAGCAATGTCATATCTTTATCATATAAATTTCCATTGTCGCTTTTAAAATATAAGTTTTCTTCTGCAACATTTATTTTAGTTATATTTCCGCTAAAAGATGTAATAATGTTTTTTACATTTTTAGAAATATTCAACACTGCTGTTCTTGAGTATCCGCTTAAAGCTCCATTTTCTATTGTCTCTACTGTTTCAGGTATATTTATTTCAGATGTATTTGATACAATATAATACAAATTTTTACCATCTCTTGACATTAGCGAACTATTAGAAAAAGTATAATTTTTATTATCAGGTGATATGTCTATGCTAGTTAATTTGTTTGTGTTTTGAAATGCACTTCCATATATAGTTGTTACTGTTGATGGTATAGTTACTTTTGTTAGATTAGCACAGCTTTCAAATGCACCATCACTTATAAATGTTATTCCTTCTGGTATTTCTAATTCTTTTAAAGCTCCACATGTGCTTAACATTCTATATGGTATTGTCTTTAATGATTTTGGAAAGTTAATTTCTACTAGTGCTGTACAGTTTCCAAAACAAGTGCTACCTATCTCTGACACACTATCTGCTATTTTTATTGTTTTTAATGCTGTACAATGTTGAAACGCATAAGCACCTATCTTTTCAACACCTTCCTCCATTACCACATTTTCAAGTGTTGGATTTCCTGAAAATGCATGGTCTCCTATCTCTTTTACTGTTCCTGGAATTACTATACTTCGTAAACCTTCTAAATCTCTAAATGCTCCATCACCTATTTTTGTTACATTTTGTGGGATTGTTATTGTTCCTGTTGCTTTGTCCATTAAATCTAAGTTTGTATTTGATGACATTAGTTCTCCGTCTATTATTATATATGGGCTTACTTTTATTCCTATTTCTTTTGCCCATTCTTTCTCTTGGTCATTTTGAGCAAAGTAAAATAATTCTCCTCTAATTACTTCAAAATTATCTACATATTTTTTGCTTGAGTTTTTTAAAACTGTATATATATTTCCTTCTTCTTGCACAGAGTCATATATTAATGCTTTTTTTCCTGCATATAGCGCGCCTTCTTGAAAGTTTCTGTCTTCTGAGAGCCTTTGCACTAAGTATAAATCGTATTCTTCTGCAACTGCTGATAATTCTGTTTTGAATTTTGCCTCTCCGAGCTTTCCCTATTATTCCATTGTCCCCTGTTAATGTTGCTATTGTTACTCCGTGCCAAGATTAATAAAATTATTATTGTTATTACTAACGATATTAATGTTATTCCTTTATTTTTCATCTTTTCCACACCTTTCTTTTGTTTATCCTATTGTATTTCTAGTGTTTGTTTTATGTCAATAGGTTGCTCTTTATCTTGTATTTATTGCATAAAAAAACATCCTGAATTCATTCCTAAATTCAAAATGTTTTATCTTATTCGCTCAAATCCCACTTTGGCACATATTCCTCTTCATGCTCGCCTAATTCTTGAATATAACCATTCTCTATTTCAAGTTCATCAATATAATCTTCTATTTCACTCCATTCATCTTTGGTTAATTTTCTATTTAAATCAGTCATTTCCTTTGCTTTATATGTTGGAAAATACTGAGCCATAATGCTTATATAAGTACTTTTGGGTAAATTTTCTCTTATCCACTTTAATACCTTTTTACTATTTTCTATATTATTTGGTAAAACCAAATGTCTTATAAGCACACCTTTCCTCATCATTCCACGTTCATCTAGTTTTGTTTCTCCAACCTGTCTTATCATTTCCTTTATTGCTTGTGTAGCAATTTCAAAATAATTGTCTATTTTAGAATATCTTTTTGCGAGCTCATTATTTGCATATTTTAAATCTGGCAAATAAATATCCACATATCCCTCTAACATTTTTAAGGTTTCAATATTCTCATATGAGTTTGTATTATAGACTATTGGAAGTTTTAACCCTCTTGCTCTTGCTATTTTTATTGCTTCTATTATTTGTGGCACATAACTTGTAGGTGTCACTAAATTGATATTTTCTACATCTTTTTCTTGTTGTTTTAAAAATATATCTGCTAGTTCTTCTATTGTTATTTCTTTGCCTTTTCCTAATTGACTAATTTCATAGTTTTGGCAGTATACACAATTTAAGTTACAATTAGAAAAAAACACAGTTCCTGAGCCTTTTTCTCCACTAATACATGGTTCTTCAAAATCATGTGTTGAGTATAGTGCTATTTTTACTGTATCTTTTGCTTTACATCTTCCTATTTGATTTTCGTTTCTATTTATTTTACATTTGTGTGGACATATTGTGCATTGTTCTAATTCTTTTAACATCTGTTTCTCCTATTTTTCTTCACATTTCTAAGTTTTGTTGGTTTCTATTATTGCCTTTATTTGTTTTCCACTTTTTGCACTATTAGTGTGTCTTTTTCACTTTTTAGATATATTTTTTTCTTGCTAAATCTGTCAATATTGGCTTTTACAATTTCTTGCATTTTGGTTTCACTATCATTTATTCCAACTCTACCTATTTCTTCATTATCAAGATTTTTTATTATTACACTTTGTTCTTCTGAATAGTTTTCTAAGTATTCTACAATTTCCACTTCATACCCTTCTTTTGTTTTTTTAATGTCATTTAATAAAAATGTATCGGAATCTTCATCTAGTCCCATTCCCGTTGTGTAATACATTTGAATTTCTTCATTATATTTTATTGTCTCGCTTCCCTCTTTTGGAAATGTCTTTGTAAACTCTTGCCCAAATATGTTCTTTGCGGTTTGTTCTATTTCTTCATATGTTATTTCGTAATTTTCTAAATTTTGATTTATTACTTCCCATACCCATATTTCTGGTGCTTGGTTAATATCTTCAAATACTGGCAATGCTTCGTTTGTTACTTCTTGCCACATATATATTTTTGATATATATTCTTCTATTTTTTCAATTTCTTGTATGTTTATATTATCTTTTGCTCCTACTGCTGTCTTTTTGTATATAATCATTCCTACAAATATTGTTGCTAAAATTGCTATTATTATAAACATTTTTTTCATTGTTTTCCTCCCATTTTAGCATTTCACTTTGACTGTTTTTTATTCTATCATAATAACTTTTTAGTTTCAATAGATTTTTTGGGACAGGCCAAAAAAGTTTCGTTCACAGACGTTTTGGGACAGTCCCAAAAAATTTTGTTTTAATTGACTTTATTTGAAAATGGTTGAATTAGTAACTGGTAAGTAAAAAGCCGCAAAATATTGACATTTTATGTAAAATGTGCTATAATTTGTTTTATGATTGGAGGATATTTTTATGAAAAACACTACTGAACAACGGATTCAGAAAGAAAGATTCCAAAGTGATTGCTTAACCTTTTGTGAAATTAATGGTATTCATCCATTATCTAAAGACGTTTTAGATAGATGTCTTAAAATGCCTGATGATGGAATAACTGCTACTAATAAGTTTGTCAGTTTAACAAATACGTTTTATCCTATTATTACAAGCAATTTTTTCGATTCTAACATTGAAGAAAAGCTTGGTCATTATGATACTAATAATGGCATTATCGTATTTGTTTACATTGATAGTAGTACCTATATCACAAAGGATTGGAGCGTTTTTAGCGCTTTAGGACAGGCTGGTTACAAACGTGGCAACTTACCTGTACCTCTGTCTAGTGATGAAGAAATTGATGATTCTAATCTTCGAAGGAAGTGGGAATCATTACCGAAAAGTTCTTCTTGATTGTTTTTCATTGTTGAAGAGATTTAACTAATTCTTTTCAATCTAGCAAAAAATCCAGCTTAACTGCTGGATTTTTTATATTATATTTGTTATTTCTTTTGAGCTGTTTTCATCATTATGCTGTTTCTTTTTCTTGCCCCTTTGGAGTTTGTCTTTTTTTCTTAACATTAACAACTTTAGGTTGTTTATTTTCATTAATAACAATTTCTGGTTCTTTGCTTTCTACCACTGTTTCTCTTGTAATAATACATTTTTCTATATTTGGATTAGATGGTATTTCAAACATTATATCTCTCATTATTTCTTCAATAATTGAGCGAAGTCCTCTAGCTCCAGTTTTTCTTTCAATTGCCTTGTCTACAATTGCCTCCAAAGCCTCTGGTTCAAATACTAATTCTACATCATCTATTTCAAATAATTTTTGATATTGTTTTACTAAAGAATTTTTTGGTTCTACTAAAATTTTAATTAATGCTTGTTTGTCAAGTTCTTTTAAAGTTGCTATTATTGGCAATCTTCCTATAAACTCTGGTATTAATCCAAATTTTAGTAAGTCTTGTGGTAGTAGTTCTTTAAATACTTCAAATTGTTCTAAATCTTTTTTAGTTTTTACTTGTTTTCCAAATCCTATTGCTTTTTCACCTGTTCTATCTTTTATTATGTTTTCTAAGCCTTCGAATGCTCCACCACATATTATTAAGATATTTTCAGTATTTATTTGTATTAGTTCTTGATTTGGATGTTTTCTTCCACCTTGTGGTGGTACTGATGCAATTGTTCCTTCTATAATTTTTAGTAAGGCTTGTTGCACACCTTCTCCACTAACATCTCTTGTTATTGATGGATTTTCAGATTTTCTTGTTATTTTATCAATCTCATCAATATATATAATTCCTTTTTCTGCTTTTTGTATATCTCCGTCTGCTGCTTGGATTAGTTTTAGTAAGATGTTTTCCACATCTTCCCCAACATAACCTGCTTCTGTTAGTGTTGTTGCATCTGCTATTGCAAATGGTACATTTAGTATTTTTGCTAAGGTTCTTGCAAGTAGTGTTTTTCCACAACCTGTTGGTCCTAATAGCAAGATATTACTTTTTTGTATTTCTATATCATCTTTATTAGCATTTTCTTCGTGTGCTATTCTTTTATAATGATTGTAAACAGCTACTGATAATGTTCTTTTTGCATCATCTTGGCCTATTACATAATCGTCTAATATTTGTTTTATTTCTTTTGGACTTGGTACATTATTTAGTTCGTTTAGTGTGTATCCTGCTTTTTCGTCTTCGTACATTTCTTGCTCTATTATGCTTGTACAAAGGTCTACACACTCGTCACATATATATACTCCTGGTCCTGCTACTATTTTTCTTACATTTTCTTGTGCTTTTCCACAAAATGAACATCTTATGCTTTTGGGAATATCATTTTTTGCCATTTAATTTTCTTCCTTTCTTATTTGTGACAAAATTGAAATTTGGCTAGGCAAACGATAATTAAATTTATGAGGCGTGCTCTTGCATGTTGATTAAATTTAATTTGAAGTTTAACAACGCCAAATCTCAATTCTGGTGCAAATAGTTATTTTCTTTTGTCCATAATCCCATCAATTAAACCATATTTTAGTGCTTCTTCAGCTGTCATATAATTATCTCTTTCAGTATCTTTCTGAATTGTCTCAACTGTTTGACCTGTTCTATCACTTAAAAACTTGTTTAATTTTTCTCTTGTTTTTACAAGATGGTCTGCATGTATTTTTATTTCAGTTGCTTGACCTGATAGTCCTCCACCACCAATTAATGGTTGGTGTATTAATATTTCTGCATTTGGTGTTGCAAATCTTTTACCTTTTTCTCCTGCTGCAAGTAAAGCTGCTCCCATACTTGCTGCCATTCCTATACATATTGTTGATACTGGACATGTTATATAATTCATTGTGTCTATAATTCCCATTCCATCTGTTATTGAACCACCTGGAGAATTGATATATAAGCTTATTTCTTTATCTGGGTCTTCTGATTCTAAAAATAGTAATTGTGCTATTATTAGGCTTGATGTTGTTGGATTTACATCTTCTCCTAAAAATATAATTCTATCTTTTAATAGTCTTGAGAATATATCGTATGATCTTTCTCCTTTACTTGTTTGTTCAACAACATATGGTACTAAACTGTTTTTTTCTAACATTGTTTTCCTCCTTGGTTTTGTTTTCAAATTATTTTATTTTTGCGTTTTTTACTAAGAAGTCAATTGCTTTTTCTGAAGCTATTCCTTGTTTTATGTAGTTTTTAACATTTTCATTTTTAAGGAATTCTTCGTCATTTTCTTTTCCGTAATTTTTTGCCATTTCTTTCATTTTTTCTTCTAATTCGCTGTCTGTTGCTTCAATTTTTTCTGCTTTGATTACTGCTTCTAATGCTAATCTTGATTTTATTCCTTCAATTGCTTGTGGTTCATATTCTTTTTTGATGTCTTCTTCTGTTTTACCCATCATTTGAAGGTATTGCTCTAATTTTAGACCTTGGTATGATAGACGTTGTTCGATGTCTTTTAACATATTTTCAACTTCTAGTTCTATCATCCCTGTTGGTATTTCTGCTTTTATGTCTTCGCATAGGGCTTTTATTACTGCATCTTGTGTTTCGTATTTTGCTCTTTCTTCATTTTGTTTTTCTTTTTTTGCTTTGATGTCTTCTTTTAATTCTTTTAATGTGTCAAATTCACTTACATCTTTTGCAAATTCGTCATCTAATTCTGGTAATTCTTTTTTCTTTATTTCGTGTACTTTTACTTTAAATGTTGCTTCTTTTCCAGCTAATTCCTTAGAGAAGTATTCTTCTGGGAATGTTACAACTATATCTTTTTCTTCGTCTATTTTCATTCCAATTACTTGGTCTTCAAATCCTGGTATAAATGTGTTGCTTCCTATTTCTAGGTCGTGACTTTCTGCTTTTCCACCTTCAAATGCAACTCCATCAACAAATCCTTCAAAATCTATTGTTGCTATATCTCCACTTTCAACTGCTCTATCATCTATTGATACTAGTCTTGAGTTATGTTCTTGCATATGTCCTAGTTCGTGTTCTATGTCTTCGTCTGTTACATTATACTCTATTTTTTTGATTTCTATACCTTTATATTTTCCAAGTTCTGCTTCTGGTTTTGTTTGCATTGTTGCTTCAAATATTAAATCTTTTCCTTTTTCTATTTGTTTTACATCAATATTTGGTCTAGATACTACTTCTATGTTGTTTTCTTTTACTGCTTCTTCTAGTGCTTCTTCTGCTACTTCGTTGAATGCATCTTCATAGAAGATTTCTTTTCCATAGTATTTTTCAACTATTTGCATTGGTGCTTTTCCTTTTCTAAATCCTGGGATGTTGAAATATTTTGCACTTTTAAAATATACTTTTTTTATTGCGGCATCAAATTTTTCAGCCTCTACTGTTATTTCTAATTTTACTTCATTTGCGTTTTTTGTTTTTTCTAATTTACTATTCATTGTTTTCAATCCTTTCTTTTATTCATATAGCTTACTTATTATACCACATTTTTCCTATTTTGCAAGGAATTTTTCATATTTTTGAAAAAATACTTGTTTTTTTTTATTTTTTGTGTTAAACTTAATAACAGTCAATTTATTTAGATTATTAGGAGGTGCAATTTAGATATGGCAAAATGTGAAATCTGTGAAAAAACAGCTAGTCATGGAAATAAACTTAGCATTACTCGTTCTCATATAAGTAAAAGATCACCACGTACTTGGAAACCAAACTTAAGAAGTGTTAAAGCTGAAATAGATGGTGAAGTTAAAAGAATTAATGTATGTGCTAAATGTCTAAGAGATGGAAAAGTAAAAAGAGCTTAATTAGAGCGAAAAAAAGTGGCAAAGCCACTTTTTCTTTTTTTTGCTATATAATATATTCGTAAACTCAAATTGTGAGAAGAAAATTTTATCTTCTATGTAATTTAATCTTTTATTCCAAAAATCAATTTTACAAATCCCCTTAAAAATTTGGGCACTTTTTTTACTACTATTGTCATATAAATCCCTCCCTTTCTTTAACATGCAAGCCACATAAATCCAACACAAACCACTGTAACTCCTATTATAAATAACCAGCCTGTTACTGGAAGTAATAAAACTAATAATATTCCTAATCCTAGACCTATTAAGCATACTGCAAGTGTCTTTTTTAATAGACATTTCATATTTTTATTACCTCCTATCTTTGTATATTATATTATGTTTTTTTCTTATTTGTTCCTTTTTATGTTTTCAAACTTTTTGGGACAGGCCAAAAAAGTTTTGCTCGCGGACGTTTTTGGCCTGTCCCAAAAAATCCAATATTTCTCAATTGACTAATTATCTTTTATTTTGTAAAATATTAATGAGGTGAAATAAATGAAAAAAAATGAAGCAAAAGAACTTGTAGAAATATTAAAAAACACATATCCTGATGCAACTTGCAGTTTAGACTTTAACACACCTTTTGAATTAGTAATTGCTGTTATGCTTTCTGCTCAATGTACTGATGAAAGGGTTAACAAAACCACTCCTGAACTATTCAATAGATGTAAGACTATTCAAGATTTTGCAGATATTGATATTAAAGAATTAGAAGATATTATTCATCCTTGTGGCTTTTATAAAAATAAAGCTAAAAATATAAAATTATGTGCTAAACAAGTTTTAGAGAATTTCGATGGCGTTGTACCACATACTATGGAAGAGTTGACTACTCTTGCTGGAGTTGGTAGAAAAAGTGCTAATGTTATTATGTTAGAGGTTTTTGGAATTGCACAAGGCATTGCAGTTGATACTCATGCTAAGAGAATTTCTAATTTAGTTGGTTTATCTAACAAGAAAGAACCTGAAAAAATTGAACAAGATTTACTTAAAATTTTTCCAAAAGATTACTTAAAAGATATTAATCATTTATTTGTATGGCATGGTAGAAATACTTGTGTAGCAAGGAAACCTAAATGTGATGTTTGTACAATTAGCCATTTATGCAAGCATTGTAAAAAATAAATTAATTATTTTATTGACTTTTATTCAATAAAGCGATATATTCATTTTATTAAAATAAAAATTTTAGGAGGTACTTTTATGTTAAAAAACAAATCAAAAATAATTGCTTTATTAACATTAATTGTTTTAGCATTTACAATAGGAATCGTAAATGCTGATAACGAAGAGCCAGTAGCAGTTTCTTCTGAGACATCAACATCTATTGAAAATCCTGATACAAATCAAGCTATAGATCCACATGCTACTGAGCCAATTTCTGAAGGAGGAGAAAACACTGAAGCCACACCTGCAGAAAATAATATGAAAAGTTCAGATGCTTATCTAATTGGTGATACAGTTACTGTAGATTATATTGTTGATGGAAATGCTTTCATTTTTGCAGATACAGTAATAATTGACTCTCAAATTGGCGGAAATCTTTTTGTTTGTGCAAAAGAAGTTACTATTAAAGAAAATGGATTTGTAGTTAATAGTTTATTTGGTTTTGCAGAAAAAATGACTATATCTGGTGTAGTTTGCGATTTATATGCAGCTGCTAAAGAAGTTAATGTCTCTGGTTACATTTATAGAGATATGAGAGTTGGAGCAGAAACATTAAACTTAAGCGGAATTGTTGGAAGAGATGCTTTTGTTGAGGCCAACAATATAAGCTTTACAAGCACTGATGAAGAAGGAAATGTTACTTCAAATGCTATGATAAGTAATAATTTCAATTACACTTCTGATGAAGAAATAGCTATTCCAGAAAATGTTGTTCGTGGTAAGGTAGAATTTAATAAATCTACACCTTACACTGACACAAAATCAATTAGTGACTATATTTTGAACTTAGGAACTTTTGTATGTACAGTTGTTGCTATTTGGCTACTAGCATTATGGCTAACACCAAAATTTGTTAAAAATCCTTACAACATATTATCTAAAAAGGTTTTATCTGCAATTGGATATGGAATTTTAACACCAATCGTTTTAATATTTGCATTTGTTGTACTACTTGTATTAGGTATTACAGCTGGAGTTTCATTAATAGCTCTAATGCTACTTGCTGCATTAATTGCTATTAGTTCAAGTAGTTTTGTAATTACTGCAAATGGTTTAGTTTGCTCTAAATTAAAAATAGAAAAGACAACTCAAAGCTTTGGTATGTTAATTGTATGTGCTGTTGCTTATTGGCTAATTGCTTTAATCCCAGTTGTTGGTACTTTATTTAGTTTAGTTGCTGGTATTATTGGTTTAGGAATTGTTGTTTATAACATTCTTCCTTTTAAAGCAAAAGATGATAAAGTTGAAGTTGTAGAAACTAAATCAAAAGAAGCAAAATAATTTATAGCATGTTAAAAGAGAATTCAATAGATTTTGAATTCTCTTTTTTGAAACTTTTTGGGACAGGCCAAAAAAGTTTCGCTCGCGGACATTTTTGGCCTGTCCCAAAAAATCCATTATTTTTTTAATTCTTTTATAATTACACTATAATCTTTCGCTGCCAGAATTGCAGTACCTGCAACTAAAATATTTGCCCCAGCCTCTTTTACCTTATCCACTGTATTTAGGTTAATTCCTCCATCTGCCTCAATATCAATATCTAAATTGTTCTCTTCCACATACTTTCTTAATTTCGAAATCTTTTGCACCATATCTGTTAATAATGTTTGACCGCCTTTTCCTGGCTCTACTGTCATAACTAAACACATATGAATATGTGGCAAAAATTCGTATACTTCTTCTATTTTTGTGTTTGGCTTTACAGAAATACCAACTTTGCAATTGTTTTCTTTTATATATTTTATCATTTCATATACTTCTTCTTTACTCTTGCAAGCTTCTAAATGAAAAGTTATAATGTTTGGCTCTACTGCCAAAAAATCGTCAATAGCTGTTTTAACGTCTTCTACCATTAAATGTACATCTAGTGGCAAGTTTGAAATTCTTCTTATATATGCTGCATATTCTAGCATTTTTTGATATGTGTCTTTTTCCACAAATTTTCCGTCCATAACATCAATGTGAAAATAATCTGTTTTTGCCGCTTCTAGCTCTAAAAAAGCACTACTTTCTTCTCCTTTTTTTAGTGAAAGTATTGATGTTGATACTTCAAAATCATTTACCATTTTTTTCTACTCTCCTTTTCTTTTAGTTCTTCATATATTTTGCAAAATCTCTTATATCGTTCTTCTGTTATATTTCCATTGCTAATTGCCTCTTTAATTCCACAGTTTTCTTCTTTTATATGTGTACATCCTACAAATTCACAATTTTCTATATTTTCTTTAAATTCTTTAAAATATTGGTCTAAATCTTTGCTTTCTATTTCAGAAATATCAAAAGTTGAAAATCCAGGTGTGTCTGCAATATATGTATTATTATCAATTTCATACAATTTTATTGCTGTTGTAGTGTTTTTTCCACGTTTATTTTTTTTGCTGATTTCTCCTTCTTGGGTTACATCTGTGTTAAAAATCGCATTAATCAATGTAGACTTTCCTACTCCTGAATTTCCTGAAAATGCGTTAATGTTGCCTGTTAGCGCTTGTTTTAATTCTTCTACACCTTTTTGACTTTTCGCTTCTGTTTCTATGACTGTATAGCCTACTTTTTCGTAAACTTCTTTTATGTGCATAAATTGCTTGTCTTTGTCCAAGTCTGTTTTGTTTAAAACTATTATTGCTTTTATTCCTAAAAATTCTGCAAATACAAGCTGTTTGTCAAGCATAAGTAAATCTGGTTTTGGGTCTTTGCTTGATACTACAAAAACAATTTGCGTGATATTTGCAAGTTTCGGTCTTTTTACATATACTTTTCTTTCTTCTATTTTGTTTATTACTGCTGTTTTCTTTTCTTCGTCTACAATTTCTATTTCTACTACATCGCCTACAACAGGGCTTATTTCTTCTTTTTTGAATTTGCCTCTTGCTGTCGCTTCATAAATTTGCTTTTTGGGCTCTTCTACCGCTATTTTGTATAGGTTTGATATGCTTTCTATTATAATTCCTTGCATTAATTCCTCCTTGTGTCCATTGGGGACACATCTTTTTCTTTCTTCTATTTACTATTATTATATAGCTCATCTGGGCATATATCTGCTCCATTATTCCACTCTATGGATAATCCTGATATCTTTACTGTTTCAAATTTATTGTCTTCTTTTAGTTCCTCAAATATTTTAAATTTAAAATATGGTTTAACATCAAAGATTTTCTTTTCATCATTATCAAATAGTATTTCTAATTCATAGTCTTTTAAAACTTTTACATCTATAGCTTTTGGTCTCATAAACTTTTACTCCAATCCCTTTATCTTTATTATTTCTCCGTCATTATTTAATGCATATTTTATCATTATTATCCCATTTTGTCAAAAGCAAAAGGAACGAAAAACTCGTTCCTTTTTAACAATTAATCATAACCAAAACTTTTTTGCCCTGTCCCAAAAAGTTTTATTCAAACGTACAAGATGTTGTAGTATTCAAATTAATTTCCTTTGTACCTTTCAAAATATCATCTACATAAACCTTTATAGTTACATTTCCTTTGGCACTAAAGCTTGCAGATATATTAGTTGAAGTCTTTTCCTTTGTCTCATTATAAATTGTATCATTTCCAACTACTATTTTAACTTTTCCTTTTTCTATAACTTCTTCGCCGTCTTCATCTTTAGTTGGAGTATAGTTTAATAATGACTTCAAGTTTACAGTTACTTTTCCTTGTTTCATTTCAGCCAATTTATTTACAGTAACAGTTACAGTTGTACCTTCATCAACAGTTTTGCCAGCTTCAATACTTTGTTTTAAAACTGTTCCATTATCTTTTGATGAATCTTCGTCATAAGCTATATTAACTTTTAATCCTAAAGCTTCAAGTGCTTTTTTAGCATCTGCTTCTGTCTTTCCAGCTACACTTATAACATTTACTTGTTTTATACCTGTTCCTGTACTTACATGAATTTTTACTGTATCTCCTGCAAAAGCCTCTGTATCAGGGTCTGTTTCTTGACTAATTACATAACCCTCTTCTACCTTTTTACTTGTTTCTTCTATTATTTCTACTTCTAGTTTAGCATCTTTTAAAGCTTGTTCTGCTTCTTCTTTTTCTAATCCTACAACCTTTGGCACTGTTGTTTTTTCTTGGCCTTTACTTACTATTACACTTATTGTGCTACCTTCTTTTACTGCTGGTAGGTTTGTTACGTCTTTTACATGATTTCCTATTTCTGTTTTTAAAGATATGATATGTCCTTCTGGTACATCTTTGTTATATTCTTCTTTTTCTACTTCGTATTTAAGTTTAGCTCCTTCTATTTTCATTTTAGCTTCTTCTTGTGATATTCCTATTATGTCAGGAACTTTTACTTCTGCTGGGTTTGTTAAGTTTAGAGCTAACATTGTTCCACCTAAACTTAATGCAAATAATAGTATTAATCCTATAAATACGCTTAGTTTCTTATGGTTCTTTATGAATGCTATAAATTTATTTTCTTTTTTGCCATCGTCTTTTTTTGCATTTCTATATTGATTTCTGTCTATCACTTGTGTTCTTGCTGTTGGGTCATATTCTACATCTTCTACAAATTCTCCATCTGGATCTTTTAATGCTTTTCTTAGGTCTTCTAGCATTTCAGACGCTGTTTGATATCTTAGTGTTGTGTCTTTTTGTAAGGCTTTCATTATTATTTTATTTACTGCTACTGGCACATTTGGATTTATTTCTATTGGTTCTTCTGGGTCTTCTTGCATATGTTTTAAAGCTACTGATACTGGTGTATCTGCGTCAAAAGGTACTCTTCCTGTTACCATTTCATACATTACTACTCCTAAAGAATACAAGTCAGATTTTGCGTCTGTAAATCCTCCCCTTGCATACTCTGGTGAAAAGTAATGTACTGAGCCTATTGTTGTTCCAAATGCTGTTATTGTTGAGTTTGATACAGCTTTTGCTATTCCAAAGTCTGTTACTTTTGCTACTCCGTCTTCTGTTACTATTATGTTATGTGGCTTTATGTCTCTATGTACAATATTGTTTCTGTGTGCCATTTCTAATGCTGATGCTATTTGTATTGCCATATTTATTGACCATTTCCAAGGTAGTGGTCCTCTTTCTTTTAGTATGATTTCTTTTAGTGTTTTTCCTTGTATTAGTTCCATTACTATGTAATATAAGTTTCCGTCAACACCTACGTCATATATTGATACTATGTTTGCATGTGCTAGTCTTGCTGCTGATTGTGCTTCTGCTTCAAATCTTCTTATGAATTCTTCGTCTGTTGTGAATTCATCTCTTAGAATTTTTACTGCAACATTTCTTTTTAAGACTTTATCTATTGCTTTATATACGGTGGCCATTCCACCATTTCCTACTTTTTCGATTATCTCATATCGACTACCTAGTAGTTTTCCTTCTAAATTCATATCTTTTTCATTCCTTCCTTAACGGTTTATATGTTTTTTATGATTATAACTGTTATGTTGTCATAACCGCCATTGTCATTTGCTTTTTTTACTAATTCTTTTGGGGCTTGCTCTATATCTTTTTTTGCTTCGTTGAAAATTTCTTCTACTGATACTAAGTTTGTTAACCCGTCTGAATTCATTATTAATATATCGTCTTTTAAGAAACCTTTTACCATAACATCTGGTTCTACAAATGCATTACAACCGTAATGCTTTCATTAGCATATTTTTTTGTGGGTGGTGTTGTGCTTCTTCTTGTGTTATTGTTCCGTCTTTTACTAATTTTTGTACATAACTATGGTCTTGTGTTAACTTTCTCATAAATTCTTTTCTTATCCTGTATATTCTGCTGTCTCCTACATGACCTATAAATACTTTATTATTATATATTAAACAGATTTCTAATGTAGTACCCATTCCTTCTAATTCTTTGTTTTCTTTTGATTTTTCAAATACTACCATGTTTGCGTATTCCATACTACTTCCTATTAGCTGGATTATGCTGTCTCTGTCTTTTTCTATTTCTTTGAAGTTGTTTTCTATATAATTTTTGGCTGTTTGTATAGCTAATTTACTTGCTATTTCTCCACCATTATAACCTCCCATTCCGTCTGCTAGCATATATAATTGTACTTCTGATAAGGAGTCTGATATGTAAAAAGAATCTTGGTTTATTTCTCTTACTTTTCCTATGTCTGATTTTGCATAAGCTTTAATCATGTGTTCACCTCTTTTTTCTTTCTCTTTCTTTATACCACAACTTTCTATTTTTTGCAATATTTTCTAAATAAATTTGCTCCTATAAATAGATGTGTCCCAAAGTGGACAAAATGTCCAAAAGGAAACGTCCCCAATGGACATTTTCGCATTTTTGCTGTATAATAATAGCGATATGAAATTAGGAGATTTATTATGAACACATATTTAGACAAATTAGAATTTAATAAAATACTAGAAAACTTAGAAAAATACTGTATAACACTTCAAGGAAAGCACTTAGCACTTAGCCTTACACCTAGCAATGTTGCAAACACAGTACAAAGTTTATTAAGTGAAACTGAGGAAGCTGTTAATTTAGGTTATAGAAATTCTATACCTAGTTTTTATGAAATTAATTCAATTGATGTTGAACTAAAAAAACTTGAAAGTGGAATTTCTCTTTCATGTAAGGAACTTTTGAATTTAAACAAAATATTTAAAAATTCACATATACTAAAAGAATATTTTAATAAAGATTTTTTAGATTTAAACGATTATCCAATTTTATCAACATTATTTGAAAAACTTTATTTTAATAAGAGTATTATGGATAAGATAGAAGCTTGCATATTAGATGAAAATTTAATTGATGATAAGGCTTCTTCTACCTTGCAAAACATAAGAAAGAAAAAGAGAAATTTAGAATTAGATATTCGAGAAAAGTTGAATTCTATGGTTCACTCTTCTAGCTATTCTAAATACATTCAGGAAAATATAATTACTATTAGAAATGAGCGTTTTGTAATTCCTGTAAAAGAAGAGTATCGATCACAAATAAAAGGTTTTGTACACGATATTTCGAATGCTGGTTCTACTGTATTTATTGAGCCTATTGCAGTTTTTGAGATGAACAATGATTTAAGCAAATTGAAAATTGAAGAAGAAATTGAGATTGAAAAAATCTTGCAAGAACTTAGTTTTTTATTTGAGCCATATATTGAAGAATTGAAATCTTCTCTTGATTTAATTGGAAAATTAGATTTTATTTTTGCAAAAGCTAAGTATTCTAAGGAAATTAAAGGAATTACTCCAAAAATTAATAGTAAAAAAGAAATAAATTTAGTTAATGCAAGACATCCGTTAATAGCAAAAGAAAAAGCTGTGCCTATTTCAGTAAATTTAGGTTCTGATTTTTCTACACTTTTAATTACTGGTCCAAATACTGGTGGTAAAACTGTTACTTTAAAAACTGTTGGTTTGCTTTGTTCTATGGCTTGCAGTGGTCTTAATATTCCAGCAGATGAGAAGTCTAGTATTTATGTTTTTTCTAATATTTTTTCAGATATTGGAGATGACCAAAGTATTTCAGATTCTTTGAGTACTTTTTCTTCTCATATGATTAATCTTGTTGAAATATTGAAAAATGTAACTGAAAATTCTCTTGTGTTAGTTGATGAGCTTGGTTCTGGGACTGACCCAATTGAAGGTGCAAATCTTGCTATTGCTATTTTAGCTCATTTAAAGAATGTGGGAGCTTTAACTCTTGCTACTACTCATTATCAAGAATTGAAACAATATGCACTAGTTACTGATGGATTTGAAAATGCTTCTGTTGAGTTTGATGTTGCTACTTTGACTCCAACTTATAAATTATTGGTTGGAATTCCTGGTAAAAGTAATGCTTTTGAAATTAGCAAAAATCTTGGATTAGATGAAAGCATTATTAATAAGGCTAAGTCACTTATGACTTCTAATCAAGTTAATATTGAAGAATTGCTTAAAAATATTTATGATAATAAGGCTGAAGTTGAAAAAGAAAAAGCTGAAATTGATATTAAATTGGCAAACATAGCTAATTTGGAAAATAAGTTAGAAAATGATTATGAAACTTTAAAAAATAAGGAACAAGAATTGATTTCTAATGCAAAAATTAAGGCTAGAAATATTTTGCTAGATGCAAAAGAAGAAGCAAATGAAATTATAAAAGAAATGAATTCTCTTTCTTCTTCTGATAGAAAACTTGCTGATAATATGAGAAATAAGTTAAATGAAAAAATTAAATCTACTGGTAATATCTCAGATGTTTCAACTTCTGATAGCAAAAATAAGGTTTCAATTATTAAACCTGAAAATATTAGACTTAATATGGATGTATTTGTTAGGTCTTTTGGGCAAAATGGAATTATAGTTTCTAATGTTTCAAAATCTAATGAGGTTCAAGTTCAAATTGGTGCTATAAAAACAAGTGTTAAATTAAAAGATTTAGAATTACCTAAGACTACCTCTACACCTAAAAAACCAAAGGTTCAAACTTCTGGATATGGTGGACTTAATAAATCTAAAACTGTTAAGTCTGAAATTAATGTTATAGGTTTAAATGTTGAAGAAGCTTTATTTGTTGTAGACAAATTTTTGGATGATTGTAGTTTAGCTAAACTTCAAACTGCTCGCATTGTCCATGGTAAAGGTACTGGTAAATTAAAAAATGGTATTCATCAATTTTTGAAGACTAACTCTCATGTTGATTCTTACCGTTTGGGCACTTACGGTGAAGGTGAAACAGGTGTTACTGTTGTTACTTTGAAATAACATAATTAAAGGACATCAATTGATGTCCTTTTCAAGGTCTTGAATCTCCTTTACCAGCTGCTATGCTAGTTTCTTTTGAGCTTACCTTCTTCTCGGGCTATTGCACTCCAAACAATTCTTCTTTCTATTATTTCTTCAATCTTTTCGTCTGTCGCCTGCCCATCTTTTACTTTGATAGCAGTTTCAAACAATATGCGCTTTATGATGGCATCCATCAAACACTTTTGCACATACTCTTTGGTAACATTGTTTTCTTTCCCTTCGATTTTTGCAATCTCTTCTGGGATTTTTTCAAACAACTCTTTGATTCCCTCTTGTTTGAGAATCTTCTGGAGTTTTGCTCTACTTTTTGCACCAAATACCGACTGGTCAATTCCAATCCGTTTGATACTAGCAGTTACATTTAGCATCATGTTGTCTTTTTGTTCCATAAGTCCTCCTTTATTCAAGACTAATATCTTGTTATGTACATATTGTATCACATTATGTACATTAAGTCAAACACATTACAATTTATACATATTTTTCAATTGCAACAACTGTTCTTCCGCTTCTTGTAGTACCTGTGAACTCTTTTACAACAAACCTACCTTTACCACGAATTGTAATTATATCTCCCAATTTTATTTGTTTAGATAACTTAGTCTCATTTTGACCATTAACAAAAACTCTTTCTTGTGCAATTATCTGTGCCGCCTTACTCCTAGATGTCTTTGCTAAATCTGACACAATATTATCAAGTCTTAATGAAGGAACTATTATTTTTACTAATTCCATATTTACTTCTTTTTTTCTTAATCTTGTTATATCTTCTATTGTTATTTTGCTTTTTTCAAAACGTGTAAGAGATTGTAATTCATTTTTCAAAATCTCTGCAAACTCTTCTACAACAATAATATCTGCTCCTTCATTTTGTACTAAAATGTCTCCTACTTTTTCTCTTTTTAACCCTAGTTTTACAATTCCACCTAAATAATTTCTATGTGCATATTTTCCGTGGTCTTCTTCTGGTAGGTTTACTCTAATTATTTTCAACATTTTATTGTAATTTTTTTGTAGCATTTCTTCATTATATTTTTCTGGATATATTATTAAAATTTTTCTTTCGCTGTCTTCATATCCACCATATAATTGATAATTTTCTATTTTGTTTTTTCTTAAGAAATTTTGTACTAATGATATTTGGTACATATCTAAAAATTCTGTTTTCTCAATTTTCTCACGTGTTTTAGAAAATTCTATTTTGTCTAAAACTTGTGATAAGCACATTTTGTCTTCTTGCTTTTTGTAATCTTTTAATAACTCTTGTTTGTTCATATCTAGCCCTTTCCCCAAATTTTCTTTTGCCTTCTATTTTTCTCTTTAACGACTTTTATCAAATTTTCTATGTTTTTATACGTTTAGAACATAATTTGAATTTAATATATCTTTGACTATGTTTTGTACATCTTGTCCATATAATTTTTCTAGTTCGTCTACCGTTCCATGTTGTATAAAATTATCTGGATATGCATAGCTTTTAATCTCTATATTCTCTAAGTTTTCATCTACTATTAGTTCTTTTACAGCTGTTCCTAATCCATTAATTATTGTTCCATCTTCTATTGTTATTATTCTTTTTGTTTTTTCAATTGATGTTTTTATTGTTTCTTTATCTAATGGTTTCAAAAATCTTGCATTTATAACTTCTGCATCTATATCTTTTTCTTTTAACATATTTGAAACAGCTTGTGCTCTTTCCACTGTTTTTCCAATTGCTAAAATTGTTATGTCATTTCCTTGTTTTAAAATCTCCGCTTTTCCTAGTTCTATTTTTTCTTCTTGTTCTATCTTTTCTTTTCCTTCTCCACCTCTTGGATATCTTATAACAACTGGTTTATTCAAAGTTACTGCAAATTCTAGCATATCTTCTAGTTCTTTAAAATTCTTTGGCGCCATTATTGTTAGGTTTGGCACTAACCTAAAGAATGACATATCAAATTGACCTTGGTGTGTTTCACCGTCTGCTCCTACTATTCCTGCTCTATCTACACACATAACAACTGGCAAATTTTGAAGGGCAATATCATGAATTACTTGGTCATATGCTCTTTGATAAAATGATGAATAAATTGGAACTACTGGAATAACTCCGTCTTTTGCCATTCCTGCTGCTAGTCCTAATGCATGTTGTTCTGCAATACCTATATCAAAAAATCTATCTGGAAATTCTTTTTGAAATCTTCCTAATCCAGTTCCGTCTTTCATTGACGCAGTTATTGCAACTATTTTCTCATTATTTTTTGCCAACTCTACTAATTTATTTCCGAAAATCTTAGAATAGTCATCACCTTTGGCTTTCTTAGATTTACCTGTCTCTATGTCAAACGGACCTGTTGCATGGAATTTATCTGGATTTTCTTCTGCTATTTTATATCCTTTTCCTTTTTTAGTTAAAATATGTAATAACACTGGACCGTCTAGCTCTTTGCTTATTTTTAACATTCTTTCTAGTTCTTCTATATTATGTCCGTCTACTGGCCCTAAATATCTAAATCCGATATCTTCAAAAAACATCTTAGGTATTACTAGTTGCTTTATACTTCTTTTCATTCTTTGTACTATTTTTACAATTGGCTTTCCAATTACAGGTATTTTACTTATTATTTTCTTTCCTGAAACATTTGATTTTGTATATGCTCTTCTAGTTCTTAACTTGCTAAGTAGCATATTTATTCCACCAATATTCTTAGAAATACTCATTTCATTATCATTTAAAATTACTGTCAATTTCGCCTTGCTACAACCCGCATCATTTAGTGCTTCTAATGCCATTCCACCTGTTAGAGCTCCATCTCCAATTACAGCCAAAACATGGTTATTTTCTTTTTTGATGTCCCTTGCTCTTGCCATACCTAAAGCTGCTGAAATTGAAGTACTACTATGCCCCGTATTAAAGCAATCTGCCTCGTTTTCATTCGTTTTTGGGAAACCTGCTAT
This sequence comes from uncultured Clostridia bacterium, assembly GCA_949538735.1. Taxonomy (GTDB): domain Bacteria; phylum Bacillota; class Clostridia; order TANB77; family CAG-508; genus CAG-269. The sequence continues at coordinate 42,992 of CATGLK010000010.1, read as the reverse complement.
TCCATTTAGTTTTCTTATATTTTTTAGTTCTTCTCTTCTTCCAGTTATAATTTTGTGTACATATGTCTGATGTCCTACGTCCCACACAACCTTATCTTTTGGCAGGTCGAATACTGTGTGTAATGCTATTGTTAGCTCTACCACTCCTAGATTTGATGCTAGGTGTCCACCATTTTCTGATACAACTTCTAATATATATTTTCTTATTTCTTCTGCTAATTTCTTTTGTTCTTCTATGTTTAGTTTTTTTACGTCTTGTGCTGAATTTATTTTTTCTAACATCCTTTATCACCTTTTTCTTGTTTTTAGCTTGTCCATTATTTTCTTTATATCTGATTGTGTTGGTGTAAATTTAATACCTTTTTTTAGCATATTCATTACTTTTTTAGCTTTCTTTTCTATTTCTATTGCAGAATGTTCACTTGTTACTACTAAATGATTATGAGCTATTGTATATTTTCTTTCTATGTAATTTTCAGTAATTGGGAACATGTCTTGTATTAAAAAAACACTTTCTTTTCCATTATCTAATTTCATAATATGTATAATATCACAAGATTTTCTGTTTTGTAACTTTTTGTTCATTATGTTCTTGTATTTATCTACTCTACTACTTAATGGTATCATCCAAAATAATCCTGTTTCTTCTTCCTTGAAACAGTAATAATGTGGCCTACTTGCTTCTTTATTACCTTTCAAATATGGGTCGTTCATATCTTGAAAAAATTCATCTTTAATTATATAAAATGCTCTTTCTCTCAACTTTAATACTTCCTTTATAAAATATTAATGGCTCTTCATCTTTTATTGGTGAAGAGCCATACTTTCAACCCAACCATTTATATACCGCATATTGGTCAGCGGAAAACTTTCAACCCGACCATTTATATACCACATATCGGTCAGTGGTAAACTTTCTATTTTAATATCAATAGTTGACTATTAATATTATTTATATTATATGCAATTATTAGAATAAAATTTAATTTTATTTTAACTAATTATATTTTAACATATATTTTTATAATTATCAATCGTTTTTTCTTAATTTTATCAATTTATAGTTATTGGATAATGGTTTATACATGTTGTATTAATCTTGTTCATATTTTTCAATATAATATTTTAAAATCTGCATATCTCTATAATTTATAAATTTTGAATGATATATATTTTCATACTCCGAAGCCTTCAAATTATTAGCACAATTTATTACTTTTTGTAGTGCATCTTCCTTTGTAAGCCATAATAACCTTCCACCTTCTGCCTTTTCTTTTTCTGTCAAATTTAGTGTTTCTGCTCTTTCTACAACCTTCGCTTTAAATACATAAGAAGTTTGCTGAAAATTATCATTAGATTTTAATTCTTTTGTAATTCCTAAAAATTCAATATTATCTATCTTACATCCTGTTTCTTCTAATACTTCTCTTTTAAAAGCTTCTTCTGGTGTTTCCCCTTCGTCTATTCCACCACCCGGTAGTTTGTATTCGTTCTTTTTAGCCTTATTGAATATTGCTATTAATCCATCTTCTCTTTCTATAATTCCCCTTGCTCCATATCTTACTCTTGGATTGTTAAATGGAATTGATTTAATCCCAAATATTTCATCTGTTATTTCTGCTATTATATTCACATTAGACCTCCCAATTTTTATATTTATGCTAATATAATATTACTTTTTTGTTATTTTTACAAGAATTTTTTCATCTTTTACTCCAATTTTAGCAGGAATACCTTTTTTTAAATTACCATCCAAAATCTCTTCAGCAAGTCTATCTTCAAGCACACTTTGAATAGTCCTACGTAGTGGCCTTGCACCAAAATTCTTATCAATTCCCTTGCTTGCAATCAATTCTTTTACTGCTGGGTCTAGCTCTATTTTTATCTTTTGAGCTTCTAGCCTATTAACCACTTCTTTTAGCATAATATCAATAATTTGATTTACCTCATTATCAGTTAATTTATGGAATACAATTATTTCATCAATACGATTAATAAATTCTGGACGTAGTTCACGTTTTAATGTTTCCATTACTTGTTTTTTTGTTTCTTCATATTCTTTTTTAGTATTTTCTTCTGCATTTCCTGTTTTGGTAAATCCTAATGTCTTCTTGTCTGTTATAAGCCTTGCGCCAATATTTGATGTCATTATTATTACTGTGTTTTTAAAGTTGACTGTTCTTCCATTTGAGTCTGTAAGTCTTCCGTCTTCTAGTATTTGTAGTAACATATTCATAACATCTGGGTGTGCTTTTTCTATTTCGTCAAATAAAATTACTGAATATGGCTTTCTTCTTATTTTTTCTGTTAGTTGTCCACCTTCATCAAATCCAACATATCCTGGAGGTGAGCCTATTAATTTTGATACTGAATGTGGTTCCATATATTCAGACATATCTACTCTTATCATTGAGTTTTCGTCTCCAAATAGTGTTTCTGCTAAAGCTTTTGATAGTTCTGTTTTTCCAACTCCTGTTGGTCCTAAAAATAAGAATGAACCTATTGGTCTGTTTGGGTCTTTTAGTCCAACTCTTCCTCTTCTTATTGCTTTTGCTACTGCTTCAACAGCCTCTTGTTGCCCTACTACTCTTTCATGTAAGCTTTTTTCTAAGTTTTTTAGCTTTTCATTTTCGTCTTCTGTTATTTTCTTTGCTGGTATTCCAGTCCAACTTGCAATTACTTCTGCTATATTTTCCTCTGTTATGTTTGTAATTGCTTTTGTATTTTTATTTTTCCATTTTTTAAGCTCTTTTTCGTAATTTTCTTTTAACTCTTTTTGCTTGTCACGTAGCTGTGCTGCCTTTTCAAATTTTTGTATTCTTACAGCTTCTTCTTTGTTTTTTGCTACTTCTTCTATTTCTTCTTCAAGTTTTCTTAATTTTTCTGGCTCTGTATATGATTTTAATTTTGCCTTTGATGCCGCTTCATCTATTAAATCTATTGCTTTGTCTGGCAAATATCTATCATTTATATATCTTATTGACATTTTAACAGCTGCCTCTATTGCCTCATCAGTTATTTTAACATTATGATGAGCCTCGTATTTGTCTCTAATTCCCTGCAAAATTTTTATTGTATCTTTGGTACTTGGCTCGTTTACTGTAACTGGGCTAAACCTTCTTTCTAATGCTGCATCTTTTTCAATGTACTTTCTATACTCATTCAAAGTTGTAGCACCTATTAGCTGAATTTCTCCTCTTGCAAGTAATGGCTTCAAAATATTTGCTGCATCAATTGCACCTTCTGCCGCACCTGCACCAACTATTGTGTGGATTTCGTCAATAAATAAAATTATATCTTTTGCTTTTTTTACTTCATTTAAAGCCTTTTTAATTCTCTCTTCAAAATCTCCCCTATACTTACTACCTGCAACCATTCCTGAAATATCCATAGTTACAACTCTTTTATCTTTTAATATCTCTGGAACATCACCTGCTACAATCTTTTGAGCCAAGCCTTCAACCGCTGCTGTCTTACCAACCCCCGGCTCTCCTATCAAACAAGGGTTATTTTTAGTTCTTCTAGATAATATTTGTATTACCCTTTCAATTTCTTCTTTTCTACCTATAATAGGGTCTAATTTACCTTCTTCTGCTTTTTTAGTTAAATCTTCACCGAATTGATTTAATGTTGGTGTGGAATTGAAACTTCCTTTTCCTTTGCTATTTGTTCCTTTATTTTCAGATTTCGTGGCATCTTCGCCTTCATTTATAACTTTCACTATTTCATTATATAACTTAGGAACATTCACATTTAGCTCTAGCAAAATCCTTGTAGCAATACTATCGCCTTCCTTTAATATGCCTATCAACAAATGCTCTGTCCCAATGTAGTTAAAACCAAGCTTTCTTGCTTCAATAAAAGAATTCTCAATAACCCTTTTAGTCCTTGGTGTAAACCCAAAAGTTCCATCTATTGGAGCTTCATTTCCTAACAACTCCACAATTTTGTCAATAATCATATCTGATGTAATCCCTTGATTTTCCAGAACCTTATATGCAATTCCACTACCTTCCTTAGAAAGCCCATATAAAACATGCTCTGTACCTATATAATTATGTCCCAACTCCATAGCCACATTACTAGCTATCTCAATAGCCTTCTTAGCCCTATTCGTAAATTTATAAGTCATAAAAATTCCTCCTTTTTAGAATATTGCCAATAGGGACGGACCTTTTTGGCATTTTTTTGCCATCAGGGACGGTCCTTTTTGGCAATTTTTTGCCATTAAGCTCCGTCCCCATTGGCAATAATTTGTTTAATTACTTCTGCTCTTTTTATTTTTAGCTCTTCTTTATCATATTTTTGCCCCAAATATTTTTGCAAATTTGATGGCTTACTATATAAATATAGTTTTTGTATTTTCAAATCTGTTAATTCGTTCAAAAGTCCTAAATCTACTCCCAACTTTACATTTGATAATAACTCTCTTGCTTCTTCATTTGATATTTGTTTGCAATTTGCCAAAATTCCATAGCTCCTATATATCAAATCGCTTAGTGCTACTTCGTCTTGTGCCAGTAGCTTTCGTGCTTGTCTTTCTTGTTCCATAACTGTTTGTACAATTACTTTTAAATTTCTTATTATTTCTTTTTCGCTTATTCCTAATGTTTGTTTATTAGAAATTTGATAGATGTCTCCTTTGCCTTTGTATACTTCTTTTATGTTTATTCCAAAATCTCCTATTGCTTCAAACACTTTTCTTGTATTTCTTGTTCTCTCTAATGCTGGCAAATGTACTTTTACAGACGCTTTAAGCCCTGTTCCTATATTACTTGGTGAACTTGTTAGATAGCCATATTTTTTACTTACTGCATATCCTAGTATCTCTCCTATTTTTTCATCTATTTCAATTGCCAAGTTTAACACATTCTCTAGGTCTAAACCTGCTCCATATACTTGTAATTCTAAGTGTTCTTCTCCACCTATCATTATACAAATATTTTCTTCGTCATTTATTAAAATACTTCCATATCTTTTTAATGCAAAATTTGAACTTATTAACTCTTTTTCCACTAAGCTCATTCTTGTAACTTCATCCATATCACTTAGTTTTAGGAATTTTAGTCCATATCCTATGTTATATAGATTTTCTTTTACTTTGTTTTCTAATCTTTCTATATCTTCTTGTTTTTTTAAATTAAATTTAAACTCACTTAAATTTCTTGAAAACTTGATTTTCGTGCTTTTTACTACATCTGAACTTTCATTTACATCTAAATACCAATTCATTTTTCAGTTCCTTTCTTATTTTTATCAGATTGCCAATGGGGACGGACCTTTTTGGCAATTTTTTGCCATTTAGGTCCGTCCCTAGTGGCAATTTTATTTTTCTAATTTCTTTATTTCGTCTCTTATTTTGGCGGCTTCTTCGTATTTTTCTTCTTCAATTGCTTTTTTTAATTCTTCTTTTAATTTTTCTATCTCAGATTTTTCTTTTGGTTTTTCTTTATTTTCCTTTTCGTTTTCTTCTGATACTACTATTTTGCTGTCTATTACTTTACCTATTCTTCCTACATGTGTGTCTGCTCCTTGTATTCTTTTTATTATTGGGTTTAGATGTTCTTCAAATACGCTATAACAGTTTTGACATCCTAGTCTTCCTGTTTTTACTATATCGTCAAAAGTGTATCCACATCTTTCACATGTTAGTGTTTTTACATCGTTTAAGAATGGCATAAATTCTTGATTTTCGAATTCTTCAAAAAATCCGCCGAAAAAGCTTGAAAAGTCTATTGGCATATTAAAGTCAATTTGGTTTATTCCTAATTTTTGACTACATTCTTCGCATAGGTTTAGTTCTTTTTTTCTTCCGTTTATGTTTTCTTGGTATCTTACGTTTGCTTCTCTTTTTCCACAGTTTTCACATAACATATTAGTTTCCTCCTATTCTAAATTTAATATCATATTTTTGAATATTCTTGCTCGTACTTGGTCTTTTATTTCTTTTGGTAGTTTTAACACGTTGTCACTTGTTGCAACTTTTAGAAGTTTTGCTTCTTTGCTTGTTATTAAATTGTATGATAAAAAGTCACTTATTAATATATCAACTTCATTTGATGTTAGTGTGTTTTGTATATTTTCTATAATGTGCATTATGTATTCTTCTTTGCTGCTGTTTACTTTTTTTATTGTGATGTGTCCTCCACCACCTCTTCTACTTTCCACATAATATCCTTGTGATGGTTTAAATCTTGTTGATATTACGTAGTTTATTTGTGATGGTACACAGTTGAATTGTTCTGCTAGTTCGTTTCTTTGTATTTCTATTGCTTCGTTTTCTTCATCAAATAAGTCTTTGATGAATTCTTCTATTAAGTCTGACATTCTCATTTTGGTTCATCTCCTTTTTTGTGGCTTTTTATTTGAAAGTTGTAACAAGTTCTTTATTTTGCTTTCTTCTATTCGCTGATTTGCTTTTTGTATTACATTTTTTGTTGACTTTGACTTTCTTTGACCTACATTATTATTATACTACCCTTGAAAAATTTTTCAAGAGCATTTTTTGACTTTCTTTGACCTTTGTTTTGCTTTTTTGTTTGTTTATCTTTCTTTTTCTTCGTTTTTCTCACTTTTTGTCATATTTTCTAACTTTTTTACTACGTCTTTTTGTTTTTCTGGTGCTACCCAAGCAAAGTATGTTGAGATAAATTCTCCGTATTTAGTTACGTCTTCCCCGTTTTCTTCTTTTCCTTCCATTTCATACCTCTTTACTTTTTATTTTATATTATAGTTATTCACATTTTTCTTGATTTTTATACTTTTCTTATTTTAATATATAAGCTTTAGAGTTGTAGAATTTTTGTTCTTGGTATATTGAAAAAGCTTTATAAATATGCTATAATAAACTTAGTTGGTAAATTTAAGGAGGATTTATTTTATGTGGTATATTTGGCTAATTATGGCAGGAATATTTTTAATAGCAGAAATTATAACAGTAGGCTTTTTAATTTTTTGGCTATCAATTGGTTCTTTATTTGCTATGATTACAAGCCTTTTTACAGATAACCTTGTTATTCAAACAGCAGTATTTGTAATATCATCTACAATACTAATTTTTGTAACAAAACCTTTTGTAAAAAAATTCGCTACAAATAAAAATCCTATCAAAACTAATGTATACTCTATTATAGGAAAAAATGGAATAGTAACACAAGACATCAATCCTATCGAAGCTGTTGGACAAATCAAAATTTCTGGTGAAGTTTGGTCTGCTATCAGTCAAGATAATCAAATTATTCCAAAAGACACTAAAATAAGGGTTCTAGAAATAAAGGGTGTAAAAGCAATTGTTGAACCAGTTTTAAATGACCAATAAATTTAATATATATAATAAAAGGAGGATTTATTATGTGGATTTTATTAGTATTACTTGTTATTATTTTAATAATAGCAGCAGCATCAATCAAAATCGTTAAACAATCTGAGGTTTATATCATTGAAAGATTAGGTAAGTTTTATAAAGTAGCAGACGCTGGACTTACAATTATTATTCCTTTCTTTGATCACGTTAGAAGTGTTGTTAGCTTAAAACAACAAACTATGGACGTTCCACCTCAAGGAGTTATTACTAAAGATAATGTTACAATTACAATAGACACTGTTGTTTTCTATCAAATAACAGACCCTGCAAAAGCAGTTTATGAAATTCAAAGTTTAAAGAAAGGTATTGAATACTTAGCAATTACAACAATTCGTGATATCATTGGTAAAATGGACTTAGATGAAACATTTAGTTCTAGAGATGGTATCAACAATAAATTAAGAGTTGTTTTAGATGAAGCTACTGATAGATGGGGTTGTAAAATTGATAGAGTGGAAATTAAGGATATTACTCCACCTGCTGATATCAGAGATGCAATGGAAAAAGAAATGAATGCAGAAAGAAATAAAAGAGCTATGATACTAGAATCTGAAGCTCAAAGACAATCTGCTATCACTATTGCAGAAGGTAAAAAACAAGCAGCTATCTTAGAAGCTGAAGCTGATAAAGAATCAAAAATTAGAAGGGCTGATGGTGAGGCACAAGCTATTAAGGCTGTTGCAGAAGCTAAGGCTAAAGAAATCAAAATGGTTTATGAGGCTATGAAAAATGCAGCTCCTGATGATAAGTTGGTTCAATTGAAATCTTTGGAGGCTTTGGAAGAAGTTGCTAAGGGTGAGGCTAATAAGGTGTTTATTCCTTTTGAGGCTACTAGTGCTTTAAGTAGCTTAGGTGCAATTAAAGAAGTTTTAAAAGATGATAAGAAGAAATAGACTTTTTGGGACAGTCCAAAAAAGTTTTGAATAAAAGACGGAGCAATTTGCTCCGCCTTTTATTCTTTCCATTTTATTGCTCTTAATCCATAAGTACATTTCCATGGTGCACCTGTTAGAGTTCCATCATTTTTCTTATCAATAATAATTTCTGCTAAATTATCTGCATTACCAAATGCACCACCATTAATAGATTGTATAGTAGATGGTATTTCTATCTTTTTGGTTTTTGCAAGATATAATATTGCATCTTCTATTTTTTTCACTTTTTTTGGTAATTTTACATTTTCTGCTACTATACACATTAATGAATTCATTTTTATTGTTTCTACTGTTTCTGGTATCTGAACATTTGCTAAAGATGGCTTTACCCAGTATAGTTCCTTTTCGTCTTTACTTAATAGATATTCATTATTAATAGATTTAAATTTTAAATTTTCACTAGATACTTCGATGTTTCTCACTTTTACATATGACTGTTGAAAAAATCTATTAACATTCTTTGGTAGAAGCAAATAATCAATTTCAGGAAAAATTCCCCAGCCATTTGTATCGTCTCCAGTATAGCTTTCTGCTAATGTAATACTTCTATATACACTACTATCTGTACAAAATGCTCCTCTTCGTATATTTTCGACGCCTTCTTTTATTATCACATCTCCTTTGTCAAATATTCTATATAACACCTTTCCATCATGACTATATAAATTGTTTTTATCATCTGTTATAAAATACTTATTGTTTGGATCTACTGTTATTTTTGATAATTTATTGTTTTCAAAAGTTAAGTCTCCTATTTGTTGAACATTAGCTGGTATATTAATTTCTGCTAGTAAACTACATGTTTTAAAAGCTCCTCCTTTTATAGATGTAACAGTATGTTCAATATTTATGCTTGTGCAACTAGCAATTGCCATTATTAGTGTCTGCATATTTTTATTATATAAAATACCACCTTTGAAAGTATAATAATCATTTTCAGAAGTATCAATTTCTTTTAGTGAGTAAATATTTAGTGCTGAATCTTCTATATTTTCTAGATTTTTAGGAAATTTGAGATTTACTATTGCTGTGTCAGTCAAAGAGCTACTTTGTAAATTTTTTAGTTCTTTTGATAATTCTATTTGCTTTAAGTTTGAACACCCATAAAATGTAAGTGCTTTTATTGTGGTTAGATTTTCTGGTAATTTTACATTATCTAATTTATAACAATATCTAAAACACTCGCTTCCTATATCAATTATGCTATCTGGTAATGTTATTGCTTGTAAGTTTGCACAATTATAAAAAGCTCTATCACATATCCTTTCTAGACCATTATTTATTTCAACTTTTTCTATGTCTTTATTATTCGAGAATGCATTTCTTGCAATTTCTTTTACTGTTCCTGGTATTACTATCGTTCGTAACCCTTCTAAATTTGAAAATGCTCCTTCTCCTATTTTTGTTACAGATTGTGGTATTATTATTGAACCTGTTGCTTCGTCCATTAGTCCTAGATTATCTCCTGTTGACATTAGTTCTCCGTCTATTATTATATATGGACTTACTTTTATTCCTATTTCTTGTGCCCATTTTTTCTCTTTTTCATTTTGAGAAAAATAATATAATTCTCCTTTTATTACCTCAAAATTATCTACATATTTTTTGCTTGAATTTTTTAATACTGTATATATATTTCCTTCTTCTTGCACTGAGTCACATATTAGTGCATTTTTTCCTGCATATAATGCACCTTTTTCAAAACTTCTATCTTTTGATAGCCTTTCAGTTAAGTATAAATCATATTCTTCTGCTACTGATGATATTTCTGTTTTGAATTTTGCCTCTCCTGCTTTTCCTATTATCCCATTGTCCCCTGTTAATGTTGCTATTGTTACTCCGTGCTAGTATTAATAATACAATTATCGTTATTACTAGACTTATTAATGTTATTCCTTTTATTTTCTTGTCTCGCATTTCTCTTTCTCCTTTGTTTTTCTTAGTGTTATTTTATCATTCGCAAAAGAATTACGTCAACAAGTGATACAATAATGCAAAAATATTTTAGTTGACAAAAGGTGGACAAAACCGTATTTTGGTATATGTCCACCTCTATTATTTTTATTATTATACTTTCTTAAAAAGCAGTATTATCAACTATTTCATAGCTTCCTCTACTGCAACTGCAACTGCAACTGATGCTCCAACCATTGGGTTGTTACCCATACCGATTAATCCCATCATTTCAACATGTGCTGGAACTGATGAAGAACCTGCAAATTGTGCATCTGAGTGCATTCTTCCCATTGTATCTGTCATACCATAAGAAGCTGGACCAGCTGCCATATTATCTGGGTGTAGTGTTCTACCTGTTCCACCACCTGATGCAACTGAGAAGTATTTTTTATTTTCTGCTAATCTTTCTTTTTTATATGTTCCTGCTACTGGATGTTGGAATCTTGTTGGGTTTGTTGAGTTTCCTGTGATAGATACGTCAACATCTTCCATCCACATTATAGCAACACCTTCTCTAACGTCATTTGCTCCATAACATCTAACTTTTGCTCTTTCTCCGTCTGAGTATGGTATTTCTTCAACTACTTTTACTTTTCCTGTAAAGAAGTCAAAATCTGTTTTTACATATGTAAATCCATTTATTCTTGATATAACTTGTGCAGCATCTTTTCCAAGTCCGTTTAAGATAACTCTTAATGGTTCTTTTCTTACTTTGTTTGCTGATTTTGCTATACCGATAGCTCCTTCAGCTGCTGCAAAGCTTTCGTGTCCTGCTAAGAATGCAAAACATTTTGTATCTTCTGATAATAACATAGATGCTAGGTTTCCATGTCCTAATCCTACTTTTCTATCATCTGCAACAGAACCTGGGATACAGAATGCTTGTAATCCTTCTCCTATTGCTTTTGCTGCGTCTGCTGCTTTTACGCAACCTTTTTTTACAGCTATTGCTGCACCTAATGTATATGCCCAAGCTGCGTTTTCGAAACAGATTGGTTGAACTCCTTTTACTATTTCGTATGGGTTAAAACCTTTGTCTGTACAGATTTTTAGTGCTTCTTCAAAATCTTTTATTCCGTATTTTTCCATTACTGGTTTAATTTGATCTATTCTTCTTTCATAACTTTCAAATGTTACTGCCATTTTTTATTCCTCCTAATTTTAATTTTTATTGTAGATGTGTCCCAAAGTGGACAAAATGTCCAAAAGGAAACGTCCCCAAATGTCCTATTGTTTTCTTGGGTCAATCTTCTTAACAGCCTCATCAAATCTTCCATATGTTCCAGATGCTTTTTCAATAGCTTCTGTTGGTTCGATTCCTGCTTTAATGTTATCCATCATTTTTCCTAAATGAACATATTTATAACCAATAATTTGGTCATCTTTATCTAACCCAATTTCAACTATGTAACCTTCTGCAAGATTTAAATATCTAGGTCCTTTAAGAGTGCTAGAGTAAATTGTTCCAACTTGGCTTGTGTGACCTTTTCCTAAGTCTTCAAGTCCTGCTCCTACTGGTAAACCACCTTCTGAGAAAGCTGTTTGTGTTCTACCATATACTATTTGTAAGAATAATTCTCTCATAGCTGTATTTATAGCATCACATACTAAGTCTGTGTTTAGTGCTTCTAATATTGTCTTTCCTGTTAAAATTTCTCCTGCCATAGCAGCTGAATGTGTCATTCCTGAACATCCAATTGTTTCTATTAAAGCTTCTTGGATTATTCCGTCTTTTACGTTTAGTGTTAGTTTACATGCTCCTTGTTGAGGTGCACACCAACCTATACCATGTGTTAATCCTGATATGTCTTTTACATCTTTTGCTTTTACCCATTTTCCTTCTTCTGGAATTGGTGCTGGTCCGTGGTCTACTCCCTTACGAACTGTGCACATTTCTTCTAATTCTTTTGAATAAATCATTTTCCTTGCTCCTTTCAATTATTAAGTTTTTAGTTCTTTTATTTTTTCTTTTAGACTAAACTTAATTAGCCTAAATCTAATAACATAATTTATTGTGGACATTAAAAGTTCCACCTAGTTTATTCATTTTTTATTTGCAATGATTTTTAATTTTTGTCTGTTTTTCCCATTTCTAGCTGTTTCAGTTCTTCTTCTGATAATAATATTTGATTTTTCTTTTTTCTTTGTGGTTTCTTTTCTTCTTTTTGTATTGTTTCTATTTCATTATGTTGCTTTTCTGCATTTTTCATTGCTTCGTTTTCTTCTGTTGTGTTATATGCTACCATATTGCCAACATCTCTTATATATATTCTATCTTGATATGTATCTACTTTTTGTTGATTATTGTTTGCTTCAATTCCGAGCAATGTATCTGTTTAATATTTGTTTTTCTTTACTGCTAACTTGTTCTGGACCTATTTTTAAATATTGATATCTCCATATTATGTGTCTTTCGTAATTATCGAATTGACCGCTTAACAAATCATCATATTTGTATTCTACTTTAAAGTTTAGGTCTTCTATTGACATAGTCAGGTTAGACCACAATGGGTCTAAACCTGTTTCTCTAAATTCATTTCTTAGTTCTTTTATTTGGTCATATATGATTTTTACAAATTCGACATATTCGTTTTCGTCAAGATTAAATTTATTAGGTATTTCATATACATTCACTGGTTTCTTTTTTAGTATTCCTTTTGGAATATAATAGAAATATAGTTCACCAGTTTGCTCTCCATTTGCTTTGTCTATAACTGATGCATATAGATATAGTTGATTCCATTTTTCTGGAATCATATAAAAGATTTTCGTTTGTATATCTTCATATATTTTTCTTATTTTTTTTGTATGATGTAACATATTATTTTATTCCTTATCTAATAAACTTGTTCCTGTCATTTCTGCTGGTTGTTCTAAATTCATTAAATCAAGCATTGTTGGTGCTAAATCTGCTAGCTTTCCGCCTTCTTTTAGTTTTAGTTTTTCATTTGATGTTACTAAAATTAGTGGTACTGGATTTGTTGTATGAGCTGTGTGTGGTTCTCCTGTTTTGTAATCTATCATTTGCTCTGCATTTCCGTGGTCAGCAGTTATTAGCATATTTCCTTGTTTTTCTTCTACTAATGCTACTACTTTTCCTACACATTCGTCTACTGCCTCTACTGCTTTTATTGCAGCTGTTAGGCTTCCTGTGTGTCCTACCATATCTGTATTTGCATAATTTAAAATTATTGCATCATATTTGTCTGATTTTATTGCTTCTAATACTTTTTCTGTTACTTCATATGCGCTCATTTCTGGCTTTTGGTCATATGTTTCTACTTTTGGTGATGGTACTAGTATTCTGTCTTCTCCTTTATATTGTTTTTCTTCTCCACCATTAAAGAAGAATGTAACATGTGCATATTTTTCTGTTTCTGCTATTCTTAGTTGTGTATATCCTTTTTCACTTATATATTCTCCAAATGTATTTGCTAATGGCTCTTTTTTGAATGCAATGTGAACATTTGGCATTGTTTCATCATAGTTTGTAAAACATACAAAGTATAAGTTTAAATCTTTTTTAGTTTCAAATCCGTCAAAGTTTGGATCTACTAATGCTCTTGTTATTTCTCTTGCTCTGTCTGGTCTAAAGTTGAAGAATATTACAGAATCATTTTCTTCTATTTTTGCTATTGGTTCTTTTCCATTGCAAATTATTGTTGGTTCTATAAATTCGTCAAATACTTCTTTTTGGTATGAGTCTTCAATTGCTTTTATGCTACTTCCTGCTTTGTTTCCTTCTCCTTTTACTAGAGCATCATAACATTTTTTAACTCTTTCCCATCTCTTGTCTCTATCCATTGCATAAAATCTTCCTGAGATTGTTGCTATTTTTCCAACTTTTTTCTCTGCCATTTTTTCTTCTAATTTCATTACATAGCTTTCAGCTGATGCTGGTGGTGTGTCTCTTCCGTCTAAGAAACAGTGTACATATACATCTTCAAAGTCTCTTCTTTTTGCCATTTCTAATAGACCATATAAATGTCTGTTGTGGCTATGAACTCCACCGTCTGATACTAATCCTAGTATGTGTAGCTTTGAGTTATTTTTCTTGCAGTTTTCAATTGCTGCTATGAATTCTGGGTTTGTAAAAAAGTCTCCGTCTTCTATTGATTTTGTTATTCTTGTTAGTTCTTGGTATACTATTCTTCCTGCTCCTATATTTGTGTGTCCAACTTCTGAGTTTCCCATTTGTCCGTCTGGTAATCCTACTGCTAATCCACTTGTGTTTATATCTACTGTTTTGTATTTTTTCATTAGTTTATCTATATTAGGTGTTTTGGCTAACTTGATTGCATTTCCGTCTTTATTTTTGTTGTCTCCAAATCCGTCTAATATCATTAGCATTGTTAGTTTATCTTTCATTTTTTTACCATCCTTTTTTTACTACTTTTAATTTGGAAAAGAATAGTTATATTGCTAGGCAAATTTAATTTAAAATATCGAAGGTGTACGTTTGTACATCGAGTTTTTTAAATTAAATTTAACGACGCAAGATGACCATTATTTTTCAAATTTAATTATTTTGCTGAATTCGTCAGCCTTTAAACTTGCGCCCCCTACTAGGCCACCGTCTATATCTGACATTTCAAATAATTCTTTTGCGTTTGAGCTTTTTACGCTTCCGCCATATTGTATTATAACTCTTGAAGCTGTCTCTTGTCCATAGATTTCTTCTATTTTCTTTCTAATTTCTTTTACACTGTTGTTTGCGTCTTCACTTGTTGCTGTTTTTCCTGTTCCTATAGCCCAAATTGGCTCATAGGCAATTATTGTATTCTCAACTTGTTCATTTGTCAAGCCTTCTAATGCTAATTCTGTTTGTTTTGTTATTATTTGAGCTGTTTTCTGGGCTTCTCTTTCTTCTAATGTTTCACCTACACATACTATTGGTTTTAGTTCATTTGCAAATGCTGCTTTTATTTTTTTGTTTACTGTTTCATCTGTTTCGTTGAAATATTGTCTTCTTTCTGAATGCCCTATTATTACATATTCTACGTTTATTGATTTTAACATTTTTGCTGATACTTCTCCTGTGTATGCTCCATTTTCTTCAAAGTGCATATTTTGCGCTCCTATTTTGATGTTTGTTCCTTGTGCTGTTAGCAACGCATAAAATAGGTCTGTGTATGGTACACATAGTATTACTTCATTTTCTGTGTATTTTACCAATGGTGCTAGGTCTTCTATAAATTTTATTGCCTCGTTTGGAAGCATATTCATTTTCCAGTTTCCTGCGATTACTTTTTTTCTCATATTAATAATTCTCCTTTTCTATTTATTAACAAATTGTGTACAATATCGATTTTAGTTATTTAGAAGGCATTCAATACCTGGTAATTTTTTACCTTCTAAAAATTCTAATGATGCTCCACCACCTGTTGAAATATGTGTCATTTTGTCAGCTAGCCCTGCTTTTTTTACAGCTGCTGCTGAGTCTCCACCACCGATTATTGTTGTTGCATCCATTTCTGATAATAATTTTGCTATTGAATTTGTTCCAATTGCAAATTGTTCAAATTCTGATAGTCCTAGTGGTCCATTCCATACTACTGTTTTTGCTTTTTTGATCTCTTCTGAGAACATTGCTATTGATTTCTCTCCAATATCAAATCCTTCCCAGTCTGCTGGTATTTCTGTCCATGCTACTGTTTTACTTTCTGTATCTGGCTTAAATTCTTTTCCTACCTTTGTGTCTACTGGAAGCATTAATTTTACACCTTTTTCTTTAGCTTTTTCCATTAGTTCTTTTGCTAAATCTAATTTGTCTAATTCGCAAAGTGAATTTCCTACTTCATATCCTTGTGCTTTAAAGAATGTATATGCCATTCCACCACCTATTATTAATGTATCTACTTTTTCTAATAAGCTGTCTATTACTCCTATTTTGTCTGAGACCTTTGCTCCACCTAGTATTGCTACAAATGGTCTTTCAGGATTTGTTACTGCGTTTCCTAAAAATTTTAGTTCTTTTTCTATTAGTAGTCCTGATACTGCTGGTAGGTATTGTGCTACTCCTGCTGTTGATGCATGCGCTCTGTGTACTGCTCCAAATGCGTCACTTACATATATTTCTGCCATATTTGCTAGTTTTTTTGCAAATTCTGGGTCGTTGTCTGTTTCTTCTCTATGAAATCTTACGTTTTCTAATAACATTATTTGTCCTGGTTGTAGTCTTTCTGCTTTTTCGTTAGCGTCTTCTCCTATTACGTCTTTTGCCATTATTACTTCTGTTCCTAATAGTTTTGATAGTTCTTTTGCTACTGGTGCTAATGAGAATTCAGGTTTAAATTCTCCTTTTGGTCTTCCTAAGTGTGAGCATAGTATTATTGCACAGTTTTTCTCCATTAGGTATTTTATTGTTGGCATTGCTGCTACTATTCTTGTGTTATCTGTTATATTTTGATTTTCGTCCATTGGTACGTTGAAGTCACATCTTACTAGTACTTTTTTTCCTTCTAACTCAATGTCTTTTATTGTTTTTTTATTCATTTTGGTTTCCTCCCTGTTTCTTTTTTGTCTTAGTATTTGCTTGTTTTTGCTTTTTTATTAAGACATTCCTATTTTATCGCAAAAAAGAACACTTTTCAAGTGTTCTTTTTATATTTTTGTACTCTAATTATTGTTTTAATTATTCTTACTTAAATCGCATAACATTTGAAGTAAATAGTCTCCATTATTTTTATCTCTTTCGTCTCTTTCTAGGTTTCGTTTTCCAAAACATACAAAACCATTACTTTCATAAAATTCTTTTAGTTTTGGCTTATCTTCACATTCCAAATATACATATCTTCCACCTAATACATCTTGCGCTACTTTTATTTTGTTACAAGCTAGTTTCAGTAACATATCACCTGTAATCAATTTATTATATCCATTACTATAATTTTTTCCAATTTATCCTATTAAAGGTAGTGCTACACTATATGTCTTATATTCTTTGTCGTATTTTGCAAACTTTAGTATTCTCTTTTTCTTTGTAGCACTGAGGTTCATCTTTTTTATATTTATAGCCTTATTAGTGGTTGAAAAATATCCAACTATAACTTCTTTCCTTTTATATTGGCTCATAACTATAAATGTTTCTGCAATTCCTTGTTTAGAAAACTCAATTGCTTTTTCGTGTAAAAAATATTCAACATCTCTATTTAGTTCACATTTAAATTCTTTTAGTATCTTTTTCGTTTCGACTTCTCCTAAATTATTATAGATATTCTTTAGCTTTATTACTTTATATCCCATTATTATTTATGTTTAAATATTTCCTTTATTTTTTCACTATCTTCTATGTCTTCAACTAATCTATCGATTTTCACATTTTTTCTCTTCTTTCCTTCTGCATTTTCTAATGCTTCGATAAATGCTGTTGCTGACTTTTTATCTTTAATAACTATATTTTTTAAAAAACTTTTTGTTGCCATACTACATCATCTCCTATTATATTTTATGTAATATCTATAATAATTATAACAAATAATTATGTAGTTTTCAATCTTTTTTGTTTTCATAAATATTTTACCATAATTATAGTTGAAGTCAAGATACTTTTGAAAAATTTTTTATATTTATTTTAGAATTTAAAACGGTGTTTGTCTATTTCATAGTTATGGGTTATTTCTTCTTGTGTTAATGCTCTGTTGTACATTCTTATTGAATATATATTTCCTTTTGTATATGTATTATCATATCTTCCTATGTTAGTTTTGTTCATTTGGCTATACGTATCTACTATTTGTTCCTTTTCATTATCATATATGCTGTTAACATAAATTTTACTTAGGTTATTTTCATTAGTTGCTCCTACATGATATATGTGATTTAGCATTACATTTTTCTTGGAATGTAAATATTCGTGTGCTCCCCCCACATTGGCGGTTCTCCCATATGATGTATCAAATTGATTATTAGAATTAATATTGTTTAATTCTACTGTGTAACCATGCCATCTCACAAATACAATTGCTCTTCCATCGACTGAGTTAGTTGCCCTACCTGTTCTATTAAATACTATTTCAATTGTTTGGTCAGTTGGCTTCATAGTTGCACTATCATTAATAACTGCATAATCATCAATACCGTCTAATTTTAAGCAATTATCACTCCAACCACTTTCGGCATCACTTTGATTTATATTTGTTAATGTTGCGTCATTTCCGTTACCACTTAGATCTCTCCAAATGTTACTAGTATTACTGTGTTTACTATCTCCTTCTCCAATATTGTCTATTGCATCTAAATGTAGCACTAATCCATCTTCAATATAACCTTCCCAGCCCAAAATCTCATCATAATTAATTGTATATTTACCATCCTTTGATGTAAAGCTATCCTCGTTAATACTATCACTATACCCATTTGTTTCAATAATTCGTTTTAGTTCAGCTTTTGTTGGTTTCTTTCCTGTTTTTATTTTCTCGTTATACAAATCTGCTTCTATCTTTTCTATTATGCTTTCTCTTTCAACTTCAGCTGAACTTGACTCAGCTTCTTTTAATATTCCTTTTTTATCAGTTATAGAGCCTATTGTTACTCCTGCTAAAATCAACAATACTATAATTGTTATTGCTAATGATATTAGAGTTACACCTTTATTATTTTTCATTTGTATGCCTCCTTAAATTTTATTTATAATATTAAGCACTTTTATTTTATATGAAAAAAGAATACTTTTCAAGTATTCTTTTGATATTTTTTATTCTTCCCATTTTACAGCACGATTTCCTATTACAGCTCCCCAAGGTGCTCCTTCAATAGTTCCGCTTGCTTTTTTTATATTTATTTGTGTTAAATTGCTACAGCTTTCAAAACAACGAATTCCTATAGAATTTACACTGCTTGGAATATTTACAGTAGTCAATTGATCGCATCCACCGAAGGTACTACCTCCGTATTGATATTACTCCTTCTGGAATTGTTATTTCTTTAATGTTTTGATTATAAAAAGCTAAATTACCAATCTCAGTAATTCCACTTGGAATTGTATAATATTGAACTGATGGTAATACTGTTACTATTTTAGTTCTTCCTTTATTGTAAATTGTTGTTCCATCTGTTTCATAAAATTCATTAGCTTCATCTATTGTAAAATCTGTAATATTTCTGCTACTCCAAAATGTCATTGGATCTAAGGACCTCAGATTCTTCCCTATGTGTATACTCTTCAAATTCCATATCATTGCAAAGCCTTCATACCAAATCTCCGTCAAACTATTTGGCAATGTAACACTAGTAAGATTACTACATCCCATAAATGCTCTCTCAGCTATTATATTAACACCTTCTTCTATATTTACGTTTGTTCTTGTATTTAGATGTTTGTATAATACAGTCTTTTCTTTATTGTATATAACTTCACCTGTTGAACAATAATTAGGATTATTTTCATCTATTTCTACATGAGTAAGACTAGTTGTATAAAATTCTACACCAATTGATGTTACTGATGCTGGTATTTGCACTTTCTTTATGTTGTTATAGCCGTCAATCAATCCTCCTCCAAGACTTTTAACCTTATTAGGCACATTGAATGTATCTCCTTGTTGTAATACAGATGCTGATAAAAATATTATGTTTGTTTCATCTTTGTTAAGCAATACTCCTTCTTTGAATTTAAAATTTTCGTTTTCTATAATATTTATCGTATTTAAATTTTTGCAATTGAGAAATGTACTTGTTGCTATATTTTCTAAGCCTTTTGTTATTGTTACACTTTTTAAACTATTGCAGTTTCTCATTGCATATCCTCCAATTTTTTTCACTTTTTCTGGTATTACTATTTCTGTTATGCTACTACAATATGCAAAACTATGATATGGAATTTGCGTTAAGTTATTTGATAATACAACCTCACTTAATGATGTACAATTGTTAAATACTTCTTCTCCTATTTCTGTCACTGTATTTGGCATTTTTATTGTTTTCAATTTTCTGCATTCGAAAAAAGCAAATTCTCCTATTTTCTCAAGCCCTTCTTCTTTTCCTTTTATCATTCTTGTTTGGAATATCACTTCTTCTAATGTTGTATTTCCTCTAAATGCATTTCGACTAATCTCTTTAACTGTTGGTGGAATTACTAATGTTCTAACATCTACTTTTGCAAATGCTCCTTCTCCTATTTTTGTTACACTTTGTGGTATTATTATTGAGCCTGTTGTTTCATCTCTTAAGCCTACATTTATGTCATCTGATATTAATTCTCCGTCTACTATTTTATACGGACTTATTTTTATTCCTATTTCTTGTGCCCATTTTTTTGTTTGTTCATTTGGCGCAAAATAATATAATTCTCCTTTTATTACTTCAAAATTATCTACATATTTTTTACTTGAATTTTTTAACACTGTATATATGTTTCCTTCTTCTTGTACCGAATTATATATCAACGCATCTTTTCCTGCATATAATGCTCCTTCTTCAAAATTTCTGTCTTCTGAGAGTCTTTGCACTAAGTATAAATCGTATTCTTCTGCTACTGCTGATATTTCTGTCTTGAATTTTGCCTCTCCGTGCTTTTCCTATTATTCCATTGTCTCCTGTTAGCGTTGCTATTGTTACTCCGTGCTAATATTAGCAAAACTATTATTGTTATTACTAACGATATTAGTGTAATTCCTTTATTTCTCATCTTTTTCCACCCTTTCTTTTGTTTATCTTATTGTATTTTTTATTTCACATTATGTCAATATCTATCTCTCTGTCTTGTTTTATCGTTTGCTTTTTTTGAACATAATATTCATTATTCATATTTTATCTTTATTGACGTTTTGTGTCAATATTTAGAGTGTAAAAATAAACTCGAACTATTAAACTTTTTTGTCTAATAATTCGAGTCTCAAAAAACATTATTTTTTCCAAAATACTGCTCTTAATCCATATGGACAAGCCCATGGAGCTCCTGATATCTCTCCTTCTTTTTTATCTATTATTATTTCTTTTAAACTATTACATCTGCTAAATGCTCTGCTACCGATACTTTCTATTCCTGATTGTATCTCGACTTTTTGTAGATTTTGTGAATAATCAAAAGCCTCCCTTTCTATTATTTTTACACTTTCAGGTATTACTATCTTTTTTAAATTACCCCTAGCATAAAAAGCATTTTCACCTATAATCTCAACCGAACTTGGTATATTATATGTTGGTAAGTCTTTCGATACTGCAACTAATTTTTTTCCGTCTTTACTCAATATTATTGTTCCATCTTCTGTTTTAAAATTTGGATTTTCATTTGATATTGTTATATCTACTACATTACCATTAAACATATTCGTATAAATGTTCTTAACTTTTGCTGGTATATCTAACTTTTTTATAGATGTATTAACAAAAACAAATAATCCTAATTTTTCTAAATTTTCTGATAAAGTAAGATTAGTTAGTTTGGATTGCAACGTAAAAGCTTGATCTTTTATCTCTTTTACCGAATTTGGCATAACAAATGAAGTATCATTTTGAGTATATCTATATATAATAGTCATATCCTTATTATATAAATTCCCGTTATCACTTTTGAACCATTGATTATCTTCCTCTACATTGATTTTATATATATTACTATTGTTAAATAGGCTTTCGAAATTTCTTACATTTTTTGAAATATTCAATGTTGCTCTTATTGAATATTCACTTAAAGCTCCATGTTTTATTGACTCTACTGTTTCTGGTATATTTATTTCTGCTGTATTTGATATTACATAATATAGATTTTTTCCATCTTTTGACATTAGCATACTATTAGAAAAACTATATGTCTTATTATTGTCTGATATTTCTATATTAGTTAATTTTGTATCTCCTTGAAATGCTTTGCCATTAATACTTGTTACTGTTGATGGTATTGTTACTTTTGTTAGACTAGTACAGTATTCAAATGCCATATCATTTATATTTGTTATTCCTTCTGGTATTTCTAATTCCTTTAAAGCTCCACATGTGCTTAACATTCTATATGGTATTGTCTTTAATGATTTTGGAAAGTTAATTTCTACTAGTACTGTACAATTTAAAAAACAAGAATTACCTATCTCTGATACACTGTCTGCTATTTTTATTGTTTTTAATGCTGTACAACTTTGAAATGCAAAAGCACCTATTTTTTCAACACCTTCCTCTATTACTACATTTTCCAGCGTTGGATTTCCTGAAAAAGCATGTTCTCCTATCTCTTTTACTGTACTTGGAATTACTATACTTCGTAATCCTGTTACATCTCTAAATGCTCCTGCTCCTATCTTTGTTACATTTTGTGGAATTATTATTGTTCCTGTTGCTTTATCCATTAAATCTAAGTTTGTATTTGATGACATTAGTTCTCCGTCTATTATTATATATGGGCTTACTTTTATTCCTATTTCTTGTGCCCATTTTTTCTCTTGGTCATTTTGAGCAAAATAGAACAATTCCCCTTTTATTACTTCAAAATTATCCACATATTTTTTGTCTGAATTTTTTAAAACTGTGTATATATTTCCTTCTTCTTGCACAGAGTCATATATTAATGCATTTTTCCCTGCATATAGTGCTCCTTCTTCAAAATTTCTATCTTCTGAGAGCCTTTGCACTAAGTATAAATCGTATTCTTCTGCAACTGACGATAGTTCTGTTTTGAATTTTGCCTCTCCGTGCTTTTCCTATTATTCCATTGTCTCCTGTTAGCGTTGCTATTGTTACTCCGTGCTAATATTAGCAAAACTATTATTGTTATTACTAGTGATATTAACGTAATTCCTTTTTCTTGCTTGTTTTGCATTGCTATTTCCTCCTTTGTTTTCTTAAATATTATTTTATCGTTCACAAAGGAATTACGTCAACAAGTATCTCATTGATTCATATAGAAAAAATTAAACCAAGTTAATAGTTTTTTATTTCCTTTAACTTGGTTTATATTTTTTATATTTAGTTTTTCTAGTTCTTTTTCTTTAACTTTTCATCGCAAAATTCCAAACTTTTCGGCTTTGCAACTTTTCCAATTATCCTCTTGTTGCAATATAGCAAGCTAGGTCTACTAATTTGTTTGAGTATCCCCATTCATTATCATACCAAGCAACTAATTTTACAAATGTATCTGTTAATTGGATACCTGCTGTTGCGTCAAATATTGATGTGTGAGCATCATTTATAAAGTCTGAAGAAACTACTGGTTCATCTGTATATTCGATAATTCCTTTCATTTCATTTTCAGATGCTTTTTTGATTGCTGCACAAATTTCTTCCATTTTTGCTGGTTTTTCTAGGTTACATGTTAAGTCAACAACTGATACATCAACTGTTGGTACTCTGAATGACATACCTGTTAGTTTACCATTTAATGTTGGTATTACTTTTCCAACTGCTTTTGCTGCTCCTGTTGATGATGGTATGATGTTAGCTGCTGCTGCTCTTCCACCTCTCCAATCTTTTTTAGAAGCTCCGTCAACTGTTTTTTGTGTTGCTGTTGTAGCGTGTACTGTTGTCATTAATCCGTCTTTAATTCCAAAGTTGTCATTTACAACTTTTGCTAGTGGTGCTAGACAGTTTGTTGTACAAGATGCATTTGATACTATGTTCATGCTTGGGTCATATGTTTCGTTGTTTACTCCCATTACAAACATTGGAGCATCTTTTGATGGTGCACTTATTATTACTTTTTTTGCTCCTGCGTCTATGTGTGCTTGTGCTTTTTCTAATGTTGTGAATACTCCTGAACATTCTAATACGTATTCTACTCCAATTTCTCCCCATGGGATGTTATGTGGGTCCATTTCATTATATACTTTTATTTCTTTTCCATTTACTATTAGGTTTCCGTCTTTTTCTTCTACTGTTCCGTTGAATTTTCCGTGTACTGTATCATATTTTGTCATATATGCCATATAGTCTGCTGTAATGAATGGGTCATTTATTGCTACTACCTCTACTCCTTCCTTTGCAATTGCTGCTTGGAATGATAAGTTTCCAATTCTTCCAAATCCGTTAATTCCTACTTTTATTGACATAAAAATTCCTCCTTAATTTTTATTTTGCCCTTTTTAGGACATTCCTATTCTATAACAAAAAAAAAGACTTTTCAAGTCTTTTTCTAAACTTTTTTACCCTGCCACTGGGGACGGACCTTTTTGGCAATTTTTTGCCACTGGGGACGGTCCTTTTTGGCAAAAATTTTATCCATACAATTTTTCCAAAACAATAACAAACATTGCATGAGACCAGCCAAGCCCAATAACCCAATTAGGCTTCAAAGTACTATTATCAACCTGCTCACCCAAATAGAAATGTTTACCAGCAGTCTTAACAACAAAATCAAAAGTTTCCTTTGCAAGCTTCTTCTCACCAGCTTCTAGGTAATACAAAGTCATCCACAAATTGGCAATAGGCCAAGGATTACCATTCATATAGCCATCGCCCTCATACCTTTGATATCCACCAGTATAAGTTCTTATATTCAAATTTATTCTTTCAACTGTATTCTTAACTTTATTCTCTTTTGGCTTAAACACATTAAAAGGTGTTACAGCTCCTAGTAAGCTTATATCCATTCTTCTATCTTCTGTATTTCTAACATAAGATTTCTTTTCATCATCATATAGATTTTCTTCTATATATTTTTTTAGCTCTACCTGTATTTTCTCAATTTCTCTTTCATTTTTAGATACTTTTTCTTCTTTTAATCTGTTATTTTCAAATTCAGATACATTTTTTCCAAGAGCCCTATAAATAGCAAGCATCTTGTCAAAGGCTGAATAAATGCTAGCTAATGAATAAAAATGTACACCCTTGTCATTTTCTTCCCAAATATCATAACTTACTGGATATTTGTGTCCTTGCCTATTTATTGAGTTTTCGATTTCTTCTTGTACTTTGTCTTTGTCTCTTTCTTCTCTTCCGTCGATTTCTAACCAATCTTTTACATATTTTTTCAAAAAGCTTATTGCTTTTTCACACATTTGCAAATTGTCTTTTAAAAATTTTTCTGATTTAGTATATTGGTAATGCTCATATACTCCAAAAACTACACTTGCTGTTTCGTCAACTTGATATCCCCAACAAGGCGCAAGTTTTCCGTCTGTATAAAACCTTTGCTCCCACATTCCATTTTTACTTTGTGTCTTTTTGCAGAAACATTTATAAAATTTTTCTGTTTCTTTTTCCATTTTTAAAATGTCCATTGCTTTTGTTATAAATACTGCATCTCTTGGCCAGCAATAAGCATATCTTCCACATCTAGTAAAGTTTTCGTCAACTTCTGGTGATGCTATAATTCCACCTGTTTCAGTATTTGTTAGTAGTGGAAATAGTAATATACTTCTTTTATATATTTCAAAAATTCTTTCTTCGTAGCTGTTTTGTGGTTCTTTTAGGTTTAAACCATTATGTGCTCTTACATATTTTCTCCAATATGCTTTTGTATTAGTATATTCTTTGTGTAAATCTATTTTTGTAATTCTATCAACTTCATCTTCCATATCTGAAATGTTTTTATTTTCATCTATCAAAATACATATTTCTAGAACTTTCTTTTCTTGTGGTTTTATCACTCCTAAGTCATATGCAATGCTACTGTCCTTTGACATTCCAATATAGTCTTTATCCCAAATTTCGGCTCTTTTTATTGTTTCTTTGCTTCCATTTATTTGGTGTGCTACAATTTTTGCGCCTTTTGCAAATGTTGCTACATTAAAGTCATGTGCATATTGCATCATACCTTCATCAATTACTTTGCAACCAACTAAATTATTTTGATCTGATAGCAATTCTGAATGTATAAAAAATTTTGCATTTAAGTCTATTTTTCCATTGTTTAAAAATATATATCTTTTTACTAATACATTTTCTTTCAATAATACATAATCTGTTTGAAGCATATTCAAATTAAAGTATGTATTTGTTACTTCTGTGTTTAACACATTTGTATCTGTATCGTAATATTGTTTGTAGACATTGTTGATATCGTCATGTAAATATATTAGGTCTGAATTATTTATTTTTACTCCTGTATGAAAAAAGTTGATGTATTGCCTGTTATCTTTACTTGGGAAGTACATTCTTTGTAACTCCCCTTTTTCTGTAAATGTGGCTATCATATTTTTGTTTCCAATTATTGCTTCATTTAAATATTTGTTTTCCATTATTTTCTCCTTAGTTAAAGATGTGTCCCAAAGTGGACAAAATGTCCAAAAGGAAACGTCCCCAATGGACATTATCCTTCTATTATATTTAATATTTGTTTTTCTAGGTCCTTTATTCTTTCGTTTATCGCAAAAACTTCTCTATCAGATAAGTTTGTATCTTGAACGTCTTGTTTCACATAGTCTTCCATATCTTGAATTTCGTTTCTCAATTTTGATAGTCTTTGCATTATTTCTCTTCTTAATGAGTTAGCTGTTTCTCTTCTCTCGATTTTGCTAACTACTTCTACTTTGTCACTGTCTTTGTCTATTTCATAAGTTTCGCCCCATTGTGGTATTATTACTGGTATTTGTGCTTCTTCTTCGACTTTGGCTTTAAAGATGTCTTGTGATTCTTCTTCTCCATGTACTAAGAAGATTTTCTTTGGCTTGTTTATGAATGAATAGATAAAATTCATAAGTCCTTCTTGGTCTGCGTGTCCAGAGTAACCTTCGATGTATTCTATTCTTGCATTTACTGCTATTTCATCTCCGAAGATTTTTACTGTTTTTTCTCCGTTTACTATGTTATATCCTAATGTTCCTGGTGCTTGGTAACCAACAAATAATACTGTTGATTTTGGGTTCCATAGGTTGTGTTTTAGGTGATGTTTTATTCTTCCTACTTCACACATTCCGCTTGCTGATATTATAATGCTTGGTCTTTGGTCTTCATTTAGTGCTTTTGATTCGTCTGCTGTTCTTGTAAATTGCAATCCTGGGAATTCTAGTGGATTGTCTCCCTTCATCATTTCTTCTTGAACTTCTTCTTCAAATAAGTTCATATTCTCTCTAAATACTTCTGTTGCTGATATTGCAAGTGGGCTGTCTACATATACATTTGATTTCATTAATGTTTTGTATTTTCTTCTAAATTCTTCGTCATCTTTTGTCTCTTTTAGTTTGTTTATTTCATATAAAATTTCTTGTGTTCTTCCTACTGCAAATGATGGTATTACTACTGTTCCTCCATTGTCTAGTGTTTCTGATACTATGTTTAAAAATAATTCTGCTTTTTCTTCGTTTCTAAGGTGAAGTCTACTTCCATATGTTGATTCCATTACAACATAGTCTGCACTTTCTATCATTGTTGGAGAGTCTAATAATGGTATATCATTGTTTCCTAAGTCTCCTGTGAAAACTGTTTTTGTTTCTTTTCCATCTTCTTTTACCCATAGTTCTATAATGCTAGAACCTAACATATGTCCTGCATCATTAAATCTTACATGTATTTCTGGTGTTATTTCTATTATTTCGTCATATTGAACTGGCTCAAATATTTCCAATGATCTTGCTGCATCTTCTGCTGTATATAGTGGGTCTACTTCTTTTTGCCCTTTTCTTACTCTTTTTTTGTTTTTCCATTGATTTTCCATTTCTTGAATATGTCCACTATCTGGTAACATCAATGCACATAGGTCACAAGTCGCTTTGTGTGCATATATTTTGTTCTTGAACCCTTCGTTATATAGTTTTGGAATTCTTCCTGAGTGGTCTATGTGTGCATGTGTTAGTAGCATAAAGTCTATTTCTGCTGGATTGAATTGAAATTCTTCTCTATTTTGTTCTTCTAGTTCTGCTCTTCCTTGCCACATTCCACAGTCTACTAAGAATTTTTTCCCTGCCGCTTCTACTAAAAAGTTTGAACCTGTTACTGTTCTTGTTGCCCCTAAAAATGTAATTTTCATATTTTTATTTCTTCCTTTCATTAATAAAATGCTTTTACTTTTTTGTTTAGCCTAATATATAAATCTCTTTTGTTTATTTTATCTGGCTCTTGTATTTGAATTTTATCTTCAAAACTTTCCCCTTCAAAAATTTGTATAAAATAGTTTTCTTTTTCTTTTGTAAGCTTAACATATATTTCTTCTAAATTGATACTTCTTGTAGAAAAGATATGTTTTAATAATTCATAATCAACATCTTCCTGTTTCGAAAATTTTTCTATAATTTTCATATCATGCGATTTTTTTAACAAACTTCTCTCTAATGTTTCAATTGTCTCTCGCAATTCTTCTACTTCTCTAATTGATTTTTCGTAGCTATATGGCAACATTGTATAATATCTAAACTCGTAAATCATTTTTGTCATTTCTTGTTTTGTTTCCACCGTTTTCATTTTGTGCTCGAAACATTTCAAAAAGATTTTTTGCAATTGTAGTTTTAATTGTTCTATGTCTTTTTCTATGTCAACTGTTTCTAATACTTTTAATATTTCTTGCTTATTTTCCAAGTCTCTTTTATATTCTACGAATTTTTGTGGGTTCATTAATTCGTTTATTTTTTCTATTCTTTCTATCTTTTTTGTTCTTTCTTCTTCCATTAATTTTGATAATATCCTTATGCTAAATATTTTTTCTTCTAGTGGAAGTTTTTCATTTCTCTTGTCATATTCGCTTTGTAACATTTCTTTATTATTTATTGTTTCGTCTATATTTCTAATTTCTCTAGCAAGTTTTCTTTTTTCTCTTGTTAAACTTTCTAAAAAAATCTTGTTATCTTCTATTTCTTCTAATTTTTCTTCTATTTCTTTCTTAATATTTTTTATCTTTTTGCTTGCTTCTTTATCATATTTCACTTCTAATAAGACTGATATATCTTTTAATTTTTTTATAAATTCATTTGCATTTTCTTTTCCATAAGTTGTTTCTAGCTTATTTATAAATATTTCCATATAGTCTAAAACTGCCTCTTTATTTGTCAACCACTTATCCATAAAATTGTTGCCTAACAGAAGGACTAAATTTTGATAGATTAAGTTATGGTCTACACTTTCAATTTCTCTTGATATGGTTGTCCATGAATATCCATTAAAGTCCCTTAATGGCTCTACTGTGCTAATATTTTTTCCAACAGTTATTAAATCTGATAATGTCTTATTTATCAAAAAATATTTGTCTTTTATTATTTTATCTTTTTGACTTATTTTGCTTATACAATATAGAACTTTCCTTTCTATTGGATAGCAAAAAATTATTTTTCTGTTTTTTTCTACCCAAAAGCTTTTCCCTTTTAGTATTTCACTTTCTTTCGAATTTGGGTTTACTAGTTTTATTTCATTACAATTTTCTTTTATGTTTTTTATGAATGTTTCTATCATTTTTTCTTTTGTTTCTACATCTTGTTTTACTTGTCTATAGTCTTTGTATGAAGTTTCTAGTTTATATAAAATAGAAAGTAATATACTTTTTGTATCTTCGCTAAAATATTTTTTTTCTAACAATGCTTCTAGTTCATTGTTATAGTCTTTTTTTACAATTTTATCTAAAATATTTTCATTCTTCTTTAGCAAACTTTTTCTCCTTTACAAAATTATGCTTCTTGTTTATTTCCCATTTTTAGTTCTTGTAATTTTTCCAAAGTCATTAAAACTTCTCTTGGTTTACTTCCTTGATATCCGGAAATAACTCCTCTTTCTTCCATTTGGTCTACAATTCTTCCAGCTCTTGCATATCCAACTTTAAACCTTCTTTGGATAAATGATGTTGAGGCTTGTCCTGTTTCTACAACTGTTTGGATTGCATCCATTAGAAATGGGTCTGTATCGTCATCTAGCTCTGATTCTGCTGCTATTTCTTTGTCTGTTTTATTTGAATTTTCTATGCTTTCTAATATGTCTTCACTATATGTTGCTGTTCCATTAGATTTTATGAAATCTACTATTTTTTCTACTTCATCATCAGATACAAATGCTCCTTGTACTCTTGAAGGTTTTGGCGCTCCTGCTGGGAAGAATAACATATCTCCTTTTCCAAGCAATTTCTCTGCGCCAACACTGTCTAGTATTGTTCTAGAGTCTACTTGTGATGATACTGCAAATGCTATTCTTGAAGGTACATTTGCTTTTATTAATCCTGTAATTACATCTACTGAAGGTCTTTGTGTCGCAATTACTAAGTGCATTCCTGCTGCTCTTGCTTTTTGTGCTAAACGGCATATTGCGTCTTCAACATCATTTTTTGCAACCATCATAAGGTCTGCAAGCTCATCTATAATTATTACTATTTGTGGTAATTTCCCTGTTCCTTCTTCTGCGTCTTTTTCTATTGCTTTGTTATATCCTTTTAAATCACGAACGCCTTTGCTTGCAAATTTATTATACCTATCGTCCATTTCTTGAACAGCCCAAGCAAGTGCTCCTGCTGCTTTTCTAGGGTCTGTTACAACTGGAATTAATAAGTGTGGTATTCCATTATATACTGATAATTCAACTACTTTTGGGTCTACCATTACAAATTTTACTTCACTTGGTTTTGCGTTATAAATAATACTTGTAATTAGTGTATTTATACATACACTTTTTCCTGACCCTGTTGAACCTGCAATTAATACGTGTGGCATTTTTGATATATCTGCTAATTGCACATTTCCTGCTACGTCTTTTCCAAGTCCTACTGTTAATTTTGATTTGTTTTCTCTAAATTCATCACTATCTAATATTTCTCTAAAATGAACTACTTCTTTTTCTTTGTTTGGCACTTCTATTCCAACTGCTTGTTTTCCTGGAATTGGTGCTTCTATTCTTATTGTTTCTGCTGCTAAATTAAGTGCAATGTCATCAGCTAAATTAGCAATTTTACTTACTCTTACACCTTCTGCTGGTTTCAATTCATATCTAGTAATTGCTGGTCCTACTGAAACATTTTCTACTTTTGCAGATACTCCAAAACTATATAAAGTTTTTTGTAATCTTGTTGCTGTATCTGTTAGTGCTTTTGCTCCACCTTTTAAAGCTTTTTTGCTAGGTTTGCTTAACAATTCTACTGGTGGATATTCATAATGTTCATCTTCTACGGTTTGGCTGTGCTCTAATTGTAATACTGCTTTTTTCTTTTCTTCTTTTTGTTCTTCTACATCTTTAAATAAATTGCTATCTATTACATCTGGTTGTATTTGTTTTTTACTTTGTTTTGTTAATGGTTCTAAATTGTCATTTGAATGGTCATATTTCTTTAATCCTGGTTTTTCATCTATGTTATCCACAATTCTTCCGCCAAAGTTGATTTTTATTTGCTCTCCCATTTGCTGTTTTGCTTGCTCTGCCTTCATTTGTTTCATTTCTTCTTTTTGTCTTTTTCTTCTTTCTGCTCTAGTTTCTTTTTCTTCTTCAGCTAGTTCTTTTGCTAGTTCTGCTTTTCTTTCTAGTCTTTCTTCTTTTTTCTCTTCTAGCTTATCTAGTAACATATTAATCATTTCTGATAAGTTTATTCCAAATGTGAATACCAACAATATAACTGCAAGTCCAATGCATAATATTACTGCTCCAGCATTTCCTAGTAATTTTGTAAGTGGCGCTGCTCCAACTACTCCTATTGCTCCACCGCCTTTACTTTGTGAACCTAAGTAATATGCATCTTTTACTAGTTCTGTTATTTCTTTTGATGATTGTAGTTCTCCTGCTGAAAATTGAAACACACTAAATACTATTGACATACTTACAACTGCTATCCCATATTGTACTAGTTTTGGTACTATATCTTCTTTTCCGTCTACTGCCAATTTTATTGCTACTGCAAACATTCCAATAGGTAATATGTATTGCATTATACCAAACATTCCGCCTAGTATTTCGTTTAATTTTAAACCTATTACTCCAGATTTGTTGTAAATTAATACTGCCAAAAGTATGCTAAATACAATTAGACTTACTACTACTAAGTCTAATTTTGATTTTTGTTTTGTTCTTTTTTTATATCTTCTTTTTTTAGCCATTTTTTCTACATCCCTTCTAACTAAAAAGTCAGAGTTCAAAAGTCTGCTCTTTTCTGACTTCTGATATCTGACTTTTGTTTTTATTGTAATTCTTTTCTACTATTTTGGATTGTTTTTATTGTATCTTCTAGAGAGATTTGCATTAAGTTTAGCGCTTCTGTCATATTTTCTCCTAATTTGTTTAGTGTGCTATTTAGTACATTTTCTGTATTTGAAAGAATAGAGTCTGCATATTCTTTTGTTCCTTTTGAAATTTCTCTTGACATTTCGTTTGCTGTTTCTATTATTTCTGTTTTTTGGTCATATGCCTTTCTTGTAATTTCATGTTCATCTATCATAGCTATAATTCTGTTTTCTGCTTCTTTTACTATTCCGTCTGCTTCTTTTTGAGCCTCTACTAATATACGTTGTCTTTCTTCTTTTATCCATTTAGCTTGTTTTAGCTCATCTGGAAGTTTTATTCTTATTTCTTTTATTATATCTAACATTTCTTCTTTGTCTACTACACTTTTCGCAGAAAATGGTAAATTTCTACTGCTTTCTAATAAATCTTCTAAAGTTTCTAATAGTGTAAATAATTCCATCGGTTTTCCCTCTCCTATCTATCTTACTTTTCTGACAAAAATAAGATGTGCTCGACCATATTTTCTTTGGTTTGTTATCTCTATATTTAGTCTTTCAATTTGCTGTACAATTCTTTCTTCTTCGTCTGTTTCTATAATTACAATTGAGTCTTCGTCTATTAAATTTTTGTCTAGTATTATTTTAATTGCATTGTAAACAAAATCAGTTTTATATGGTGGGTCTATATATACTATATCTATTTTTTCATTTATTTTGTCGTTTAGCAATTTTTCAAAAGGTAATTGGTATAGTTCTACTTGTTCTTTTAAATGTGTCTTTTCTATGTTCTTTTTTATTATATTTATTGCGTCTTTTGACTTGTCACATAGTATCGCTTTTTTAGCACCTCTGCTTACAGCCTCTAACCCTATTGCACCACTTCCAGAAAATAAGTCTAAAAATATGCAGTTTGGGATATCTCTTTGTATGATGTTAAATAGCGATTCTTTTACTCTGTCTAATGTTGGTCTTGTATTATCGCCTTCTAATGTGTATAATTTTGTGCCTCTAGCTTTTCCTCCAATTATTCTCATAAATCACCTTTCTTAAGTTATTTACATTCTATTATTTTTTCTTGTAATGGTCAATAGTATTAATAGAAATGTAACATAGATTTAACAGTTCTGTAACATTTTATCTGTTTTGTAATATTTTTCTTTCTTTTTATTTATTTTTAGACGCAAAAAGACTATCTGTTTTAGATAGTCCTCTTTTGTAATATTTTTATTCTTTATTTACATCTTTTATTAATTCTAATTGTGATATTAGTAAAGATTCCATTTTTGCTTTATATACATCGAATTGTTTTCTTATGTCTTCTAATGTCTTTTTCTTTGCAATTATTTCATTATCTAAATCACTTGCTTCTTTTTGAGCTGTTCCTCTTGCTTCGTTTACTATTTGGTCTGCTTGTTGTTTTGCTGCATTTTTTACATCTTCTGCTGCTGTTTGTGCCATTACTAGTGTGTTTTGTAGAGTTCCTTCTATCATTTTATAGTGTTCTAAATCTTTTTCTAATTTGTCTACTTTTGTTTTTAGTTCAGCAACTTCTTTATAGTTTTGAGCATAGTCCTCAGTTAGCTCATCTAAAAAGTCATCTACTTCTTCTACACTATATCCATTCATCATTTGTTTAGAGAATTTTTTATTCTCAATATCTAATGGTGTTATCATTTTTTATTCCCCCTTATGGATATGTTTTTTAGTTTATTCCATTATTTTTTAGCCATGAAACAGAAAGTTTGCTTTTCATTTCTTCTCTTGCCATTTCATTTGTTATTTCGTAGTTTGATGGTGCTACTAAGAATATTGAGTTTGATACTTTTTGGATATATCCGTCTAATGCATATACTCCACCACTAATAAAATCAACAATTCTTCTTGCAACGTCTTTATTTACGTATTCTAAGTTGACTATTACTGATCTTTTTTCTTTTAGGAATGAGCATATTTCATCTGATTGCTCAAATGTTGTTGGTTGTGATATTACCATTTTTATTGCGTTTGCATTTGCTTGTGGCATACTTACAACTTTATTTTTTCTTCCAAATAGTTTTCTATCTTCCTCTTCTTCTACTTCATCTTCATAATCGTATATGTTTTCTTCATCGTATTCTTCAGGTTCTGCTGAATCCATTCCAAATAAATCCCATACTTTGTTCATTAAAGCTCCTGACATAAAAAAACCTCCTAATTACTTTCCTTTGTTTTTTGTTTTGGTTGCTTTTAGTATCTACTTTTTTTCCAATATTGTCAATATTTTTCACCAATGTTATTGAATTTTAATATTTTTGTAATATTTCTGTAATATTTCTATCGTATGAAGGAGTGTCCCCAGTGGCAAAAAATTGCCAAAAAGGTCCGTCCCCCTTGGCAATATTTCTTCAACTATATCTTTGGATTTGTTAAAATTTCGTCATAAAGTGTAATTTTCTTATAAGAAGTAATATCCTCACTTGAATATCCCAACTCTTTTAACTCTTCATTTGAATAAGGCTCAACAATCGAATAATTTTCTCCCTTTTCATCTACCTTTACAAGCAGTTCACTCAAATAACCAGCCCTATTTCTAACAACATAATTCAATCCATCTTTCTCAACAATTGCTTGATTTGGAACTTTCAGACCTGAGGCACTCCACCAAATTAAATCAACTGCTGTTTTTCTATAATTAATCAATTCCTCTATCTGTTCTGTAACTTTTAATATTATTACATTACTTCCATTTTCTTCGTTTTTAATCATTTCTATTTTTGCTGATATCTCTGTATTATTTGCTAACCTTAGTTTTATTTTATCTCCCTCTTCTGCATTTTTTGCCTCTTCAGAATTAGATATCACTGCTATATAACACACAAAGTTGTTTATTACTTTTCCACATTCTTCGCTTGTGGCAACTATTTTCCCAGTTTTTAAATCTAATTTTTCTAAATAGTCTTTTGTAAGTGTTTCAAAACTATTGGGTGTAAGTACATCTTCTAATCCATCTACTCTATATGAAACAACTCCACCCATTGGTGCTTTTACATATTCTGCTCCTGAGTTTAGTTGATTTTCATAGTTTTTTCTAGATTCTATTAGTTGATTTAAGTATGACCCTCTTGGGCTTGATTCTCCAGCTATTTTTGCTTTTTTTGCAACTAATTTGTCTATTTCTTTCTTGTATTCAGTAAGTTGATTTGCGTCTGTTATTTTACTGATATTTTCTATTTTTTCGTCAATCTGTTTTTCTAGTAGTTTCATATCAGATGTTAATACGCTGTTGTCATTTTTCATTACTTCTTGGATTTTAGTATCTAGTTCTGCTATTTTTTGTTTTAATGTTTCTTCATTTGCGCTGTAATATCTAAATACATTTTCGTTTACTCCTGCCTTTTCCCCTTCAGCAATTATTTGTTCCATTCCGTTTTTATAGTTTTCACCTTTTATTACTTTTTCTTCTCTTATCACATAGCCTATTGCAATTTCTTCTTGGTATAGTTTTCCTTCTTCCACTGTAAATACATTTGTTGGTTGTTTTATTAGGAGATAGATTGTATATATTAAATACATCAAAATTCCTATACCGACTACTATTGCGACTATTCCTTTTCTATTTAGTTTTTTTTCTTTTCTAATGTTTTTATTACTTTGTGCTACTTTTGTTTTATTAGGTGTTTTTTTCTGTTCCTTCAATTTAAACCCTCCAAAATAATTCTTATATTATTTTGTATTTCATCTTGTGCGTTTAGCCATATTGTTTGCTTATTTTTTCTGAACCATGTCAATTGTCTTTTAGCATATCTTCTAGTTTCCTGTTTTATTTTTTCTATCATTTCTTCTTTTGTTAATTCATTTTCTAAGTATTGAACAACTTCTTTATACCCTAGTCCTTGCATTGCTGTTGGAAATTTTTCATACTTGTTATAGACTTCTTTTACTTCTTCTATTAGCCCTTGTTCTATCATAATGTCTACCCTTTTGTCTATTCTTTCATATAATTTTTCTCTATCCCAATTTAATGCATAAACTTTATAGTCATATTCAACTTCTTTTTTTCTTGATTCTTTTTCTTGTTCTGTTTTGTTTTTTCCTGTTGCATGATATATCTCTAAAATTCTTAATATCCTTTTTTTATCATTTTTGCTTATTTTTTCTATTGCTTGTGGATCTATTTCTTTTGCTTTTTTGTAGAGTTCTTCTAGTCCCTTTTCTTCTACTTGCTTTTCTAAACTTTCCCTGTACTGCTCGTCAAATTCTATATTTGGATATTCTATTTCATAAATTAGACTATCTACATACAATCCTGTACCGCCTACAATTATTGGAGTTTTTCCTTTTTCTATAATTTCTTTTATAGCTTTTTTTGCATCTTTTTTATAATCAGCTACACTATACCTTTCGTCAGGCGATACAAAGTCTATTAGATAGTGCTTTATTCCTTGCATTTCTTCAACTGTTGGTTTTGCTGTTCCTATTGTCATATCTTTATAGATTTGCATTGAGTCACTTGAAATTATTTCTCCATTTATTTTTTTTGCAAGTTCTATTGATAGAGCTGTTTTTCCCGATGCTGTCGGTCCACATATTACAATTACTTTTTCTTTTTGCATTTTTCTCTTCCTTTATTTGTTTAATTGGTATATTCTTAATATTCCAGCTTGTGTGTTTTTCATATATCCACATTCAATCCACATACATATTATAAATATTATTGCTAAAATAGCCATTTTTCTTAAAAATTCTTTTTGTTCTATTTCTCCTTCATGAATTTTGTTCAATTGTTTCGAAATATATGGAAGTAATATCAACAAATTT
The DNA here is from genome assembly GCA_949538735.1 of uncultured Clostridia bacterium. Taxonomy (GTDB): domain Bacteria; phylum Bacillota; class Clostridia; order TANB77; family CAG-508; genus CAG-269. The sequence continues at coordinate 5,961 of CATGLK010000010.1, read as the reverse complement.
AGCCCTGTAAATATCGCTGTTATTGCCATCCTTATTTCGTTTTCTCCCATTATTGACTGATAATCTATTCCATTTTTTGATATTGCAAACACTATTGTTGTAATTATATATGTTATTAGCATACCTATCACTATTACTACAATTTTCTTTGGCTTTTCAATTTCTCCTAGACTATTCCATGTCCATATTATTGCTAATCCATATATTATTATTGTTACTATAATTATAAATGCCATTGTGTTCTCCTTTGGTTTATGTTATATTTTATTTTCTTGCAAATTTTCTCTCGATGTCATATTTTGTCATTTTTATCGCTGTTGGTCTTCCATGTGGACAAGTAAATGGATTTGGCAATTGTAGTAGCTTGTCCATTAGACTTTCAACTTCTTGTGTTGTTAACGCCATATTAGCTTTAACAGCTGCTTTACAAGCTACTGTTGCTATAAATCTTTCTTCTTTTTCTTGCTTTGCTGTCCTTGCTACTGTGTTTATTTCATCTAATGTCTCTAAGAATAATTCCTTTGTGTCTAAGTCAACACATATTGTTGGTACTCCTGTTAGTTTTATTGTATTTTCTCCAAATTCTTCTAGACTAAATCCTGCTTGTTCAAACATTTTTATATTGTCTTTTGCTATGTTCATTTCTTTGTGTGATAGTGTTATTATATCCGGCAATAATAGCATTTGTGAGTCTTTTTCTTTTTCGCTATAATAATTCTTTTTTACTTTTTCGTACATTATTCTTTCATGAGCGGCATGCTGGTCTAATATGTACATTTCGTTGTTCATTTCTAATATTATATATGTTTTAAATACTATTCCTATAAATTTATATGTTGGTTTCTTAAATTCTTCTTGTGTTTCAAACATTGATATATTATCTTTTGCTATATCTGTTGCGCTTATTTTTTTGTCTTCTTCCTTTTCTTCTGCATGTTCTTCTGTTTTTGGTGCTGTTCCAAATAATTTTGCATACATTTCGTTGAATTCTTCTGAAAATAGTTCTGTTTTTATTTCAGGTTTTTGATCGATTTCTTTAGTTTCTACTGGTTGTGCATTTACTGCTACTGTTTCATATTTCTCGTCAACATCACTTAATTGTATTGTTGCTACATTTGGTTTTTGGTTATATACATCTTCAAGTATATTTGTTTTTATTTTGCTTTCTTCATCAGTATATTCTTCTATTTTCTTTTCTGCTTGTTTTCTAAAACCAAATAATCCATTTCCTGAACTTTGCTCTTCTTTTTTACTTTCTTTTAACATTCTTAGTCTCTCTTCAAAACTAATGGCATCTCTTTTTATAACATTTTCAGAAAGCTTTGGTGTTGTGTTTGCTTCTAATGGTTGTTTTTCAGTATTTGCAACCAATTCGCCTTTTAGTAATGTGTCTTTTATTGAATGGTATATTGCTTGGAATACTTTGTTTTCTTCTTGAAATCTAACTTCTAATTTTGCTGGGTGTACATTTACATCTACTTTTGCTGGGCTCATTTCTAGATTTAATACTACAAATCCAAATTTTCCAATTGGTATTAATCCTTTATATGCTTGCTCTGTTGCTGCTGTTAATGTTTTGTCTTTTATATATCTTTTATTTACAAAAAATAATTGGTTTGAGCGGTTTGACCTTGCTATTTCTGGTTTTCCAATTACTCCTGTAATTGTTATGTCTTCATATTTATATGAAAGTTCCATTATTCCATTTGCTACATCTTTTCCATATATGCTGTATATAACACTTTTTAAGTCTCCATTCCCATTTGTTTGTATTACTGTCTTTCCTGTATTGATTAGCCTTATTGCTATATTGGGATTTACTAATGCTATTCTTGTAATTGCATCTTCAATATATCCTGACTCTGTATAATCTTTTTTTAGAAATTTGTATCTAACTGGCGTATTAAAAAATAAATTTCTTACTGTTATTGTTGTTCCTGTTCTACAACCAGCTTCCTCTTTTTCTAATATATTTCCTGCTTCTACTACTACTTTGTAGCCTATTTCTTGTTCTTCTGTTTTTGATACCATTTCCACATTTGCTATTGCTGCTATACTTGCTAATGCTTCTCCTCTAAACCCCATAGATGTTACTGTATCTAGGTCTTCTGCTGACCTTATTTTGCTTGTTGCGTGTCTTTCAAATGCTATTTCTAAGTCATCTTGTGCTATTCCTTTTCCGTTGTCTGATACTTTTATGTATGATATTCCTCCGTTTTTTATTTCTACTGTTATATTTGTTGCTCCTGCATCTATTGAGTTTTCTACCATTTCTTTTATTACTGATGCAGGTCTTTCTATTACTTCTCCTGCTGCTATTTGATTTATTGTTAGTTCATCTAATAATACTATGTTTCCCATTTTTTGTTCCTCTTTCTAGTTCTTTGTCTTTGGTTTTTATTATATCATTATTTTTTGTTTTTTGTATAGGGTTTTGCTAAAAAAAATCGCTTTAGATTTTTAGAATTTATCTCTTTTCTCTAAAACGATTTTTTATATTCATAGAAAGTAACATTTATTATGCCATTTTTAGTTTTTGTAGTTCTCTTTCATCTATTTTTGTTATATCCATTATATCTTTATCGCTCATTTGCTTTTGTAACATTTCTTTTACCATTTGTTTTATCGCTTTTGCTATTCCTAATTTCTCTCCACGCTTTTCTCCAATCTTCTCTCCTTCAGCCCTTCCTTCTTGTCTTCCTTCTCTTTTTTCATCCTCTAGCCATTCAATAAAATATTTTTCAAATTTCATCTCTTTACTTCCTCCTTCTTCTTCTAATTTTTTAATATATTCTTTTCTTTCTTCTGGCATAATCTTTCTGATTTTGTTAGAATATTTAAGTATCTTTGTTATATATTCCTTTTCTTCTTTTGTTAAATCCTTTTTTAATATTTCAGTCATCGTTTCTTTTAGTTCTTCTTTCGAATTTATTTTTTCAAATAGTAATGCTTTTGACATTCCTGTGTCTTCTTTTACTAGATTTTCTTCTATTTCATTGTTTATATCAACGAAATTATATTCCGTATATTTAAATGTTTTTATCCTATATTCTTTGTCTCTTGCTCTACTATCTATGTTCCACTTTCTATCTCCTGTGTATAATACTATTGGACAAATAACTATATCAAATATTTTATTGCTTGATTTCATTATATCTCTTCTTAGTTCTATGCAATATTTTGTCATTCTCTCAGGCATATTATAGTCAACTTTGCTTTGATGTTCTATAATTATGTAGAAATTTTCTTTTGGTATTTGATATATTATATCTGCTTCTTGCCTTTCAAAATTTGATGTTATAAATTCTTTATTGTATTTTTCTATGTCTTTTTCTGTTAGTTTTTCAAATATTTCGTCTTTGAAATATTTTTTCAGAAAATTTATAACTTCTTTTTTATTGCTTAATATTTCTTTGAAAATTTTGTCTTTATATTGATGTGTTTCTTCTTGTTCGATATTTAGGTTATATTCTGCACTTTCTTCCCTTAATTCATATATACCCCTTGGCTTTATACATCTTAAATATTCTTTGTACGTAAATAAATACATTGTCTATCTTCTCCTTTATTTTAATATATTTTTATTCTGTTGTCAATATTTCTTCATTAGTAAATACGTCTTTGTTTTCTGTTTTTGCTTTATTTTTCTTTTTTTATCACCTTTTTTCTTATTTTTATTTGTTTTTTTGAGTTTTTGTTTCGATAAAAATTTTCTCGAATTTAAATTAGAATTAATACAGATTTTGGATTTTAAAAAATTGTTGTATTAACTAAAATTGCTTAATACTTTTATATACCAAAAAAGTATATATCCTCTGTACAGTTATTACTATAACAGATTTTATATACTTTTTCAATCTTTTTATTTAATTTTCTCCAACTTTTCATCGACATTTTTCGACATTGCATTTTGTATTCTTACTTTATATAAAGCACAGGGCGGAAACCAAAGTTGAAGTTGTACCCAGTAGTGGAATGGTCGCCGTCGCGGCGAGACACAGGGTAGCTGCTACCGTGGCAGTTGAAACCACCCCCACGAAGAACAGCAAACGTCGTTCCAGAACTTCCGTTTGCAGTAGTATGGTTTCCTGTTTCTGTAGTCCATTCCCACATATTTCCTGCCATATCATATATATTTTTTACTTTTGTTTCATCTGCTGCTCCTGTTGCTAGTTCTTTATATATATAATAATTATAATTTGTGTCATCATATGAATTTAATGCAAATTCATATTGGTCTCTTATTGATGCTGACAATGAAACATACCCTGATGTTATATTTCCTTTTTTATATTTTGTTGCAATTGTCCAATAATCACTTTTATTATTTGCTGCTCCTGTCGCATTTCTGCTTCCTAATCTATGTTCTGCATATAATGTATTTATTGCTATTTTGTTATTATTATAATAATTTCCATAGTTTGAACTGTCCATTCCTATTCCACTATATTTGCTATCACTTGCCATCCACTTTACAACTGTATCCCAAGCATAACTGTCTACTAAACTACTTGTTACTGATGTACTGTCTTTATACATATTTTCTGATACTTTTTTAGCTTTTTCTTGTGATATATAATTCCAGCTTTGCGTGTCTTTTTGTACTATTGGGCTCATAGTTTTTACAGTTTCTGCGTTTTTCTTTCCTTCTCTTTCATATGTTGCCCCTTCACTATCTGCGTAAAAATCTGCATTTCTTGGAACTCCTGCCTCATATCTTCCTATATAAAATCCACCATATTTTGTTACACTTGCATAATTTCCGCCATTATCTGACCAATCTGTTATTGTTTCTCCTGCTGTTGTTGTTGTATAGCTCCATTGTTTATCACTATAACTTTCTTTCCAGTATGAAGCTAGCCCATGATTTCCTGTTCCATTATCATCTGTTTTTTCGTATGTTATTCCACTTGTTCCTGAACATGGTATCCATACAAATTCGTTCCCTTTGCCATCTATTACAACTAATCCATTTTTTACTATATTCTCTCCTTCAATTTGTGACACTTCAAATCCTGCTGGAATAATTGCTGTTTCTCCATTTACATCTGTATATGTTTTATTTTCAGTGTTTGCTACTGCTTCTAGCATTGTTAATCTTCTAATTTCGTCCTCAGTTGCTTTTTCTGTTTCTTGTTTTGCTTTTGCCGCCTTTGTTAGTATTCCATTGTCTCCTGTTAATGTTGCTATTGTCACTCCGCGCTAATATTAAAAGTACTATTATTGTTATTACTAGCGCTATTAGTGTAATTCCTTTCTCATTTGTTTGTTCTTTCATTTTTCAAACTCCCTTCTTTTGTTTTGCATTTATATCTTATACTTTATACATGAATTACGTCAACAGGTATCTCTCTGTTATCTTTTATAGTATTTACATTTTCTGTCTCTTTATTCACATTTATATTTTATAGCAGATGTCGTAAAACGTCAATATTGTAAAATAAAAAAATTGCTAAAAACGCTACAACTTGTTGTCTAAAAACATAATAAAACCACAATTTTCAAATATACAATTTAAAAATTGCGGTTTTATTTATAGTATCAATTCGAATTATCTATTATGCCATTTTTAGTTTCTGTAGTTCTCTTTCATCTATTTTTGTTATATCCATTATATCTTTATCACTCATTTGTTTTTGTAACATTTCTTTTACGATTTGTTTTATTGCTTTCGTTATTCCCAATTTTTCTCCTTCAGCCCTTCCTTCTCTTTTCTCATCTTCTAGCCATTCACTAAAATATATTCCAAATTTCATCTCTTCATTTCCCCTTTCTTCTAATTTCTCAATATACTCTTTTCTTTCTTTTGGTATAAACTTTTTTACTTTATTTGAATATTTAAGTGTCATTGCTATGTATTCTTTTTCTTCTTTTGTTAAATCTTTTTTCAATATTTCATTCATTGCTTCTTTTAGTTCTTCTTTCGAATTTATTTTTTCAAATAGTAATGCTTTTGACATT